>DATIYN010000026.1:0-11537 GCA_035517595.1 Burkholderiales bacterium | reverse complement strand
AAATGGCCGACGACACTGACAGGTTGGCGCCCAGCAGATCCCACTTGCCGCCCAGTTCGTAGGACTTGTTCTTTTCCGGGTCGAGCGACTGCTGGCCGCTGGTCAGCGTGAGCTGCTCGAGCGAGGGGTTGAACGAGGTTCCGTAGGAGAGGTAGTAGGACTGCGCGTCGCTCGGCTGGTACAGCAAGCCCGTGCGCACGCTCGGGAATTTCGTGACCTGGCCCGCCGAGGCCGGAGCGTTGATCGAATTGCCGAGCGTGGCGTCGAAGCGGTCGTAGCGCAGCCCGGCGACCAGCTTCCACTCCTTCGAGAAGGTCATCGAGTCGTTGACGTAGGGCGCGACCGTGGTGGCGCGCGACTGCACGATGTTGCCCTGCGTGACGCGCAGACCCGGATCCGGGAAATAGGACGGGTCGACCAGCGGTACCGAGGCAAAAAGGACGTTGGGCGAGGCGTTGATAGTGTTGCGCGACGTGTTGTTCGTGTTGTTGCGCTCGTTTCCGACTTCGAGGCCGACGATCAGGTCGTGCCGTATGCTGCCCGTCTCAATGCGCGTGATTAGGTCGGTCTGGTTGTAGAACGCATTGTCCGTGATCACTCGATCGTGGCTGCCGAGGCCGACGAAGAGGCTGGTGAGCGGCAGCGCCGTGCTGTTGGACGTATTGGCCGTCGGAAAGGCGCTGTAGACACCCGAGCCGCTGAGCGTGCCGACGCTGTTCGGCCCGGACTCGCGCGCGTCGATCTTGTAGTGGGCGTAGCGCGTCTGATTCTGGATCGAGGTCTCGGGCGTGATCCGATGGCTGATCTTGGCGGTGAACTGGCCGACGTCCTGGACGGTGCGGTCGTCGGTCAATCCGTAGAACGTGTGGCGATCGACGTTCGCCGGACGGCCGTTGACGGGCGGCAAGCCGTAGTCGGGCATGTCCCGGTTGTGGCTGACCAGCGCAGACAGGGTGAGTTCAGTCGGCGTGTTGATGCCGAAGCGGAGCGACGGCGCGAGGGCGTAGTCCTTGTTCTCCATGACATCGCGCGTGGAATTGACGTCCTGCGCCATCAGCGCGACGCGGAATGCCGAGGTATCGCTCAGCGGCTGGTTGAAGTCGGCGGTCATCCGCAGGGACGGTTGGGTGCCGACGGTGACCGAGGCCTCGTTCAGCGGCTTGAGCGTCGCGACCTTGCTCACCTGGTTGATCACGCCGCCCGTCGAGCCGCGCCCGAAGAGCATCGATGATGGTCCCTTGAGCACCTCGACCTGCTCGAGGGAGAACACGTCGCGGTAGAACTGGCCGCGGTCGCGCATACCGTCGAGGTAGAGATCGGTGCGCGCCGAGAAGCCGCGCAGGTTGAAATTGTTGCCGATCGTCCCGCCCTCGGCGGCGCCGATGGTGATGCCTGGCACACTGCGCAGCGCGTCCGCGAGGCTGGTCACGCCTTGCGATTCCATCACCGCGCGGTTGATGATCGTGACGCTCTGCGGAATGTCGCGCACCGGCGTCGGCGTCTTGCTCCCGACGTTGGAGTTGCCGGGCGCAAAGTCGGCACCCGGCGCGCTATCCTGAACCTTGACCTCGGGCAGCGTGGTTTCCGCGGGCGTGCTCGTCTGCGCGAGCGCCGGCGCGGCAAGCAACGCCGCGATTGCGGCGCTCAGGGGATTCAGCTTGAAGCGCTTCGAACATGCCATCTCATTCCTCCTGTGGGTGCGATGCGGCTGGCTTCCCCACAGGGGTGGCTGGCGGTTGGGATCTGCCGATCACGGTTCCCGCGACGACCAGGGCCGCGGCGACCAGCTGCGCGGCGAGCGTCTCGAGCGTCGGGTGGATCCCGAGGATCGGAAAGCTGAAGAATGGCACGGGGCTGGCGCCGAGGACGCCGGCCTCCTGCAGCGCCGCGGTGCCCTGGCCCGCGAACACAACGGCGAGCAAAGCGAGCAGCAGCGACATTGCGGTGAAGAACGGCCCGAGCGGCAGACGGATGCTGTAGCGGAAGATGCCCCAGCCCGCGACCGCGAGGAGCGCCGCGGCCGAGCCGATGCCGCCCCAGACCGCACCGTGCCCCTGCTCGCCGGTCTGCGCCCAGAGCGCCTCGTAGAAGAGCACAACCTCGAAGATCTCGCGGTAGACGGCGAGAAACGAGACGCCCGCCATCGCCCAGACCGTGCGCTTCTCCAGCGCGCGGCCGACGTTCTCGCGCAGGAACGCCGACCAGGCCTGGGCGTGGGTCTTGTCGTGCAGCCAGTAGCCTACGTAGAGGAGCATCGCCGCGGCGATGAGCGCCGTGACGCCCTCCGTGAGCTCGCGGTTCTGGCCCGATATGCCGATGACATAGCTCGCGGTCACCCAGGTCGCGGCGCCGAGCGCGAGCGCGAAGATCCAGCCGGCATGGATGTACTTTAGCGCCGCCGTCTCGCCGGTCTTCTTCACGAAGGCGATGATCGCGGCGAGCAGCAGGATCGCTTCCAGCCCCTCGCGCAGAAGGATGACGAGCGCGCTGACGAAGGCGGCGCTCGGCGAGAGATCGCCCGAGTCGAGGCGCCGCTGCGCCTCGGCGAGCCTGGCGTCGACGCGTGCGACCTCGGCCGCGAGCAGGTCGGCGGGCGCGCCGCGCCCGATTGCGGTCCGCAGCGCGAGCATATCGCGCTCGATCTCGACGCGCAGCGCCTTGTCGACGTTGTCGAGAGGCGCCTCGACGAGCTCGAAGCCTTCGAGATAGGCGACTGTGGCGGCCTCGCGCGCCGCCGCGGCGTCACCCTTGCGGTAGGAGGCGAGCGCGCGAGAGAGCGATTCGCGCGCGAAAGCAATCGGCGCAGACTTGACCTCCGAAAGCGCCTCGGGATGCCGGACGAGGTACGCCTGCACCAGCGCGGCATCGTCGCTGTTGCGCTTGCGCTGCTCGTTCGCCGAGAGCGAGGTGATCGAAGCGAGATCGGCGAACGTGGCGCGCGCGTCGCCGGTCTTCCAGCGCTGTTCGCCCGCTGCCACGCGCGCTCCGTCAGCGCCCAGGTTGGCGGCTTGAAACGCGAGCGCCCAGCGGTCGTCTTCGGGGATCTGGCCGAAGGGCGCCATCGAAGTTCCCGTCACGCCCAGCGTGATGGTGCTGTACAGGCCGTAGACGCTACGTGCGCCCATGCGCTCGGCATCGTGGAAGTTTGCCGGCGCCGGCGAGAGGCCCTTCGCCGCCGGGCCGTCGCCGCGCCCGTCGGCGCCGTGGCAGGCTGCACAGTGCTCGGCGTAGAGCTTCGCGCCGCGCGCGGGATCCGGCGCGCGGCGCGGGCCGAGGCGAACGTCATACGCGCGCGCGAGCGCATCGCGCAGCTTCGCCGCGGCGTCGGCCACGGCTTCCGGCGGCGCCTTGTCCTCGACCAGCTTCGCGAGCGCCGCGCCGGAGGCGACCAGCGCGGGCTTTGCCGCGTGGTCGGGCAGCGCCTTGAGCCGATCGAGCGCCTGTGCGACGAACTCGCGCATCTCCTGATACTCGTCCGCGCTCCTCACCTTGCCGTTCTCGACCGCGCCGCCGTAGTCCGCGCCGACGTAGTCGAGCAGGTGCAGCGTCGTCTGGAACGCGTCCTGCGCGCGCGCGGGCAGCGCGAGCAGCGCGATCGCGGCCAGTACGGCAAGCAGGCGCGGGCGCCGCAGGCTCAATGCGAGTCCGGGACGGTGACGAAGCCGATGCGCGTGAGGCCGGCCTTGGCCGCGTCGGACATCACCTCGGCGACCTTGCGGTAGGCGACCGCGCCGTCGGCGTGAAGGTGGACTTCCGGCTGCGGCCTGAGCGCGGCCGCCGACGCCATGCGCGCGCGTGCATCCGCGCGCTCGATCCGCTCGCCGTTCCAGAAAATCCGGCCTTCGGCATCGATCGCGAGCTGAATGTTGTCGGGCTTGGTGAGGTTCGCGGTGCTCGAGGCCTTGGGCAGGTCGATCTTCACCGAGTGCGTGAGCAGCGGCGCGGTGATGATGAAGATCACGAGCAGCACCAGCATCACGTCAATGAGCGGGATCATGTTGATCTCCGCGATAGGCGCGCCGTCTGCGCCGCGGTTGAATCCGCCGAAAGCCACGCTAGGCGCCCCTGCCCGAGGCCGCGGCGAGCGGCGGCTTCACCGCCGCCACCGTCGCGGGCTCGCCCATGCGGGCACCGGTGACGAGCACTGCGTACAAGTCATGCGCGAAGGAATCGAGCTGCGCAAGCACCACGCGGTTCGCGCGCACAAAGGCGTTGTAAGCGAGCACTGCCGGGATGGCCACCGCGAGACCGAGCGCCGTCATGATGAGCGCCTCGCCCACGGGGCCGGCGACCTTGTCGAGCGTGCCTTGGCCGGAAAGGCCGATGCTGACGAGCGCGTGGTACACGCCCCACACCGTGCCGAACAGGCCGACGAAGGGCGCCGTGGAGCCCACCGAAGCGAGCACGGTCAGGCCGGATTCGAGGCGCGCGGTGTCCTCGTCGATCACGCGCCGCATGGCGCGCGTAAGGAACTCGGCCGTCGAGCCCGCATCGTCCAGCTTGTTGGCGCCATGGCGCTGGTGGTGGCGCAAAGCAGTGATCGCGTGCCAGGCGAGGTGCGAGAAGGGCTCGTCGGGGTGATCTTCGCCGATGTGCTTCTCCACCGCCGGGATCGAGCTCGCGTTCCAGAACGTGTCGAGGAACTTCGCGCTCATCCTGCGCTCGATCCACAGGCGCAGCGCCTTGGTGACGATCAGGTACCAGGTGGCGAGCGACATGAGCAGCAGCGCGGCAAGGATCGCCTTGCCCAGTGCGTCGGTCTGGGCGAGAAAGCCCGCGAAGCCGATGGCTTGTTGCGTTTCCATGGGTCAGCTTTCGAGTCGGAAGGAAATGGGGATGAGCACCCAGGCGGGCACCGCGTCGGCGCCGCGCCGGGCAGGGATGAATTTCCAGCGCCGCACGGTATCGCTCGCGGCATCATCAAGACGCGCGAAGCCGCTCGAGGTGCGCACTTGCACCTCATCGGCGCCGCCTTTCGGGTTCACGAATACGCGCAGGACGACCTTGCCCTCCTCGTGCATGCGGCGCGACATGGCCGGATACAGGGGCGCCGGATTGTCGAGGTAGTTGGCATTGAAAACGGGCGGCGTGACCGGCAGCAGCTCGGGCGCCGCCGCAACCTGCGGCAGCGGCGCGGCGGGCGGCGATGGCGCGGCCGTAGGCGAGGGTGCCTCCGCGGGTACGGTCACGAGCAGCGGCGTCTCGACCGGGCGCTCGACATGCCTTGCGATCGGCTTCGGCTTCGGCAACTCGAGCGGCGGCGCAGGCTTCGGGCGCTCGGCCATGGGCGCGACGAGTTCGACCAGGATCGGCGCCGCCTGCAGCAGCGCGTTGCGTGCCGGCGCATAGCTGAGCAAGGCGGCCGCGGCAATCGCGTGAAGCGCGAGCGCGACGGCCAGCCCGACCCGTTCCGGCCGAACACTCATGCCGTAAGAATCAACTTCCCGTTCTGGGTCAGGCGCAGGCGATACTCGCGCCCGTTGTGGACGATGACGAGTTGCTTCGAGGAACCGAAAAGCTCCTCGCTCGTAACCCGTCGGGGCTCGCGCAGCTCGCGCATTCCCCCTTGTGGTTCCATGGGATTCACAAGAAAACGATACGCATTCTCAACAAGGATGTCAACATATCGTTTTGATTCAAATCAAAGCATTGCCTCTAAGTGGGTGCTGACCCCTTGCTTTCGGCAATCTCATGAACGACAATCATTCGCGTTCATATATGTATATCTGCCTCTGCAACGCAATCACTGAAGGCGACGTGCGCGAGTGCGTGCGCCGCGGTTGCTGCTCGATGGACGAGCTGTCCTTCGAACTCGGGGTGGGGACGTGCTGTGGCCGTTGCCGCCCGGTCGCTTCGGAAATCCTGAACGAGACGCAGCCGCAACCGCTGTCCGTCGCCACCTAAGTTCTTACGCGCAAATCGTTCTGTCGCTAGACTGCGGGCATTCGCTCAGCAGCGGGGCCCGCGATGAAAGGCGACAAGAAGGTCATCCAGCACCTGAACCAGGTGCTGCGCAACGAGCTCACAGCGATCAATCAGTACTTCCTGCACGCCCGCATGTTCGGTAACTGGGGGCTGAAGAAGCTGGAGGAGGTCGAGAGGAAGTCCTCGGTCGACGAGATGAAGCACGCCGACGAGCTGATTCAGCGGATCCTTTTCCTCGAAGGGCTGCCCAACCTGCAGGACCTGGGCAAGCTCCTGATCGGCGAGGACGCGCCCGAGGCGTTGAAGTGCGATCTCAAGCTCGAGATGGCGGCGCACCCCGCGCTGAAGGATGGCATCGCGCATTGCGAGTCGGTCGGCGACTACGTTTCGCGCGAGCTGCTGGAAGACATCCTGGAGTCCGAGGAAGACCACATCGACTGGCTCGAGACCCAGCTCGAGCTGATCGGCAAGGTCGGCGTGCAGAACTGGCTGCAGACGCAATCGAGCTGAAGCCGCGCAGGTCGCGCGAGGCCGAATCGCAGGGCCTCTTGACCTGAGTCAGAGGTTCCCGCGCGCGATTTGCTAGCGTCGGGGCGGGTATTTCTGCTCGCGCCTGACCACGATAGGTCGCGGCAATGACGACGCATCGCATAAACGATTGGACGGAACGCCGCCCGGCGCGTGCAATGCGCTCGTCGCAATTCTCGATCGGAGCGCATCATGGACACCAAGGTTACTGACAAGACCACGGGCAAGTGCCCGTTCAACCATATCGCAGGCGTCGGCCGGACGAATCGCGACTGGTGGCCGAACCAACTGCGGCTCGAGTTGCTGCACCAGCATTCCGCGAAGTCCGATCCGATGGGCGAGGGCTTCAACTACGCGAATGAATTCAAGAGCCTCGACTACAAGGCGCTCAAGAAGGATCTGGTCAAGCTGATGACCGACTCGCAGGACTGGTGGCCAGCGGACTTCGGCCATTACGGGCCGCAATTCATCCGCATGGCCTGGCACGCCGCGGGGACCTACCGCATAACCGACGGCCGCGGCGGCGCCGGCCGGGGCCAGCAGCGCTTCGCGCCCCTGGACAGCTGGCCCGACAACGTCAATATCGACAAGTCACGGCGCCTGCTGTGGCCGATAAAGCAGAAGTACGGCAGCAAGATCTCGTGGGCCGACCTGCTGATCCTTGCCGGCAACGTCGCGCTGGAGTCGATGGGCTTCCGGACCTTCGGCTTCGGGGGCGGACGTGCGGACGTCTGGGAGCCGGACGAGGACGTGAACTGGGGCGAGGAAATTGCGTGGCTGGGCGTCGACAAGCGCTTCAGCGGCGATCGCGAGCTGGCCCAGCCGTTCGGCGCCACCCACATGGGCCTCATCTACGTCAACCCCGAAGGCCCGAACGCTAGCGGCGATTACATGGCCGCTGCCAAGGATATTCGCGCCACCTTCGGCCGCATGGCGATGAACGACGAGGAGACCGTCGCCCTCATAGCCGGCGGCCACACGTTCGGCAAGGCGCATGGCGCCGCGCCCGAATCGCACAAGGGCCCGGAGCCGGAAGGCGCGCCGCTCGAGGCGCAGGGCCTGGGCTGGATGAGCAACTACGGCAAGGGGCACGGCAAGGACACCATTTCCAGCGGACTGGAGGTGACCTGGACCAGGACGCCCGCCCTGTGGAGCAACAACTTCTTCGAGAACCTGTTCAAGTACGAATGGGAGCTAACCAAGTCGCCAGCCGGCGCCAAGCAATGGGTGGCCAAGAACGCGCCGGAGATCGTTCCCGACGCGCACGTCCCGGGCAAGTTCCACAAGCCGACCATGCTCACCACCGACCTGACGCTGCGCTTCGATCCGGAGTTCGGCAAGATCTCGCGCCGGTTCCTCGAGGACCCGCAGGCCTTCGCCGATGCTTTCGCGCGCGCCTGGTTCAAGCTGACGCACCGCGACATGGGCCCTCGCGCACGCTACCTGGGACCGGAAGTGCCGAAGGAAGATCTGATCTGGCAGGACCCGATTCCCGCGGTCAATCACAAGCTGATCGGCGAAAAGGAGATCGCAGATCTCAAGAAGGGGATCCTCGCCTCCAAGCTGTCCGTGGCGCAGCTCGTGTCCACGGCCTGGGCATCGGCGTCCACTTTCCGCGGCTCCGACAAGCGCGGCGGGGCGAACGGTGCGCGCATCCGGCTCGCGCCGCAGAAGGACTGGGCGGTCAACCAACCGGCGCAGCTGGCGAAGGTGCTAACGACGCTCGAAGGCATCCAGGCGGACTTCAACAAGAAGGCCGCAGTTGGCAAAGGCGGCGGCAAGAAGGTTTCGCTCGCCGACCTGATTGTTCTCGCGGGCTGCGCGGGCGTCGAGCAGGCCGCGAAGAAGGCCGGCGTCGCCGTAAAGGTGCCCTTCAAGCCCGGACGCATGGACGCGCGGCAGGACCAGACAGACGTCGAGTCCTTCGCGGTGCTCGAGCCGATCGCCGACGGCTTCCGCAACTACCTCAGCGGCGAGTTCGCGGTCTCCGCCGAGCAGCTGCTGGTCGACAGGGCGCAGCTCCTGACGCTCACGGCGCCCGAGATGACGGTGCTCGTAGGCGGCATGCGCATGCTGGGGACCAACGTCGCCGGCTCCAAGCACGGGGTCTTCACCTCGAAGCCCGAGGCGCTCTCCAACGACTTCTTCGTGAACCTGCTCGACATGCGCATGGAGTGGAAACCGACCTCGGAAGCGAGTGAGGTGTTCGAGGGGCGCGACCGCAAGTCGGGCAAGGTCAAGTGGACGGGCACGCGCGTCGATCTCGTCTTCGGCTCGAGCTCGCAGCTGCGGGCGCTGGCCGAGGTCTATGCGAGCGATGACGCGAAGGAGAAATTCGTGCAGGACTTTGTGGCCGCGTGGACCAAGGTAATGAACCTGGACCGCTTCGATCTCGGCTGATCCTCGTCCTCGGCGCGGCGCGCGCCGCGCCGCGCTAGACGGGCGAGCGCACCGGTTTGCCGGCGAAATGTAGCTTGAGGTTCTCGACCTGCAGGTCGCCCATCGCGGTTCGCGTCTCGACCGTCGCGCTGCCCACGTGCGGAAAGAGCACGGCGTTCTCGAGGCCGAACCATTCCGGGCTGATTCTCGGCTCGCCTTCGAACACGTCGAGCCCGACGCCGGCGATCTTGCCTTCCTTGAGGTAGCGCAGCAGCACCGGCTCGTCGACCACCGAGCCGCGCGAGATGTTGACGAGGAAGCCCTCGGGCCCGAGCGCATCGAGCACCTTCGCGCCGACCAGCTTGCTCGTCTCGGCGCCGCCCGGTGTCGCGACCATCAGCACGTCCGAGTTTTTCGCCAGCGCGACGGGATCCGCGTCGTAGGGCCAGGCGACCTTCTTGCGGCTCCGGTTGTGGTAGCGGATACGCATGCCAAACGCGGATGCTCGCTTGGCAATGGCTTCTCCGATGCGGCCGAGTCCGAGCACGCCGAGCGTCTTGCCGCCGAGCGAGGTCGCGAGCGGATAGGCGCCGCGCGTCGCCCAGTATCCCGAGCGCAGGTAGGTCTCCGACTGCGGGAAGCGGCGCAGCGCGTTGAGCACCAGCGCCATCGCGGTGTCGGCGACGCATTCGTTGAGCACGTCGGGCGTATTGGTGACGAGGATCCTGCGCTGCTTCGCCGCCGCGAGGTCGATCGCATCCACGCCCACGCCGAAGTTGGAAATGATCTCGAGCCTGGGCAGCGCGTCCATCAGCTTCGCGTCCGCGCCGCTCGGACCGAAAGTGGCGAGGCCGCGCACCTTGCCGGCGAGCGCCTTGAGGAACGCCGGCTTGTCGGCCGCCTCGTAAAGCTTGTGGCAGTTGAACTCCCGGTCGAGCTTGGCCTGCGTGACGTTGAAGATTTTTCCGACGACGATGATCTCTGCTTTCATGGCCTTCCTAGTTTGGAAACTTCGCGCGCAGCGCTTCGGCGCCGCGCGCGAGCAGCCCGACGTCCGCGCCGACTGCGCAGAACAGGCAGCCCGCGCCGAGCATGCGCTTCGCGTCGGCCTCGACCGGCGACAGGTAGCCCGGCGCCTTGCCCGCCTTGCGGATGCGGCGCATGGCTTCCTCGATGAGCGGCAGCACCGCCGGATTCGCGGTCTCGCCGGGATAGCCCATCGAGGCGTGCAGGTCCGCCGGTCCGATGAACACGCCGTCCACGCCGTCCACGGCGCAGATCGCCTCGAGCTGGTCGAGGGCGGGCTTGGTCTCCACCTGCACCAGCACGCAGAGCTCCTCGTGCGCGCGCCTGGCGTAGTCCTTGACGCGCCCGAAGCGCGTCGCGCGCGTGGTGCCCGCGACGCCGCGCACGCCCGCGGGCGGATAGCGCGTCGCCGCGACCGCTGCCTTTGCCTCTTCGGGGCTGCAGACGTACGGGATCAGCAGCGACTGCGCGCCGACGTCCAGCACGCGCTTCACGTTCACCATGTCGTTCCAGGGCACGCGCACGATCGGCGTCGCGGGGTAGGGCGCGCAGGCCTGCAGCTGGCCGAGCAGCGACTCCAGGTCGTTCGGCGAGTGCTCGCAGTCGAGCAGGATCCAGTCGTAGCCGGCGCCGGCGATCACCTCGACCGTGTAGTTCGACGACAGGCTCGACCACAGGCCGATCTGGGGCCTGCCGGCGCGGAGCGCGCGCTTGAACGCGTTTTGCGGCAGATCCATGGATTGTGCGTCCTTCTGCGGATTGCTTCAGTCGGCCGTGATGCCGGCGTCGGTCGCGACGAAGCGGATCGGCGCGGCGGGATTGCGCTGGGCCTGCGCGGGCGAGGCCGCGAGCAGGAAATGGAGCGGGAGTGCCAGCGCGCGATGGAGAGTCTCCATGGCCGGGCATTGTAAACTCGCCGTCTGCGAGTCGAAACCCCGGAGAGAAATAGTGAACCGTACGGTTAACACCGCGGCCGAGCGCTGGACGCGCGTCGTGGAAATGGGCGGCACCAAGCCCGAATGAGGACGCTGCGGAAGGAAGTGCTGCAAAGGTGCGTCGAGGCCATCGTCGCCGCGGGCGGCAGCGACGCGCGCGAGGCGAGGATCGTCGCCGAAAACCTCGTCACGGCGAACCTCACGGGCCATGACTCGCACGGCGTGGGCATGATCCCGCGCTACATCGACTCGCTGCTGGAAGGCGGCCTGAAGGCCAACCAGCATCCGAAGGTGCGGTTCGACGGCGGCGCGCTGCTTTCGCTGGATGGGCAGCAGGGCTACGGCCAGGTGATCGGCCTGGAGGCGATGGAGATCGGCATCGCGCGCGCGAAGCAGCACGGCCTGTGCGCGATGGGCCTCGCGCGCTCGCACCACCTCTGCCGCATCGGCCAGTGGGCCGAGCAGGCGGTCGCGGCGGGCCTGGTGTCTCTGCACTTCACGAACGTGATCTCGCGCTCCATCGTCGCGCCGCATGGCGGGGCGGACGCGCGCTTCGGCACCAATCCGGTGACGGTGGGAATCCCGATCCCGAACGAGCCGCCGTTCATCCTCGACATGGCGACGAGCGCAGTGGCGCAGGGCAAGATTCGCGTCGCGCACAACAAGCGCGAGCAAGTCTCGCAGGAATGGCTGATCGACGACCAGGGCTTCCCGACCACCGACCCGCGTTTCGGCGTGATCGAG
>DATIYN010000025.1:0-7263 GCA_035517595.1 Burkholderiales bacterium | reverse complement strand
GGCTCTCGACGCCAAGCTGCCCTACGACGCGATCCTCTGGGTGACGCTGCAGCGGCCGTGAGGATTTACGGCGTCGACTTCACCTCGGCCCCGAGGCCGGCGAAGCCGATCACGGTCGCGCATGCGACGCTGCACGGCCCGGCGTTGCGCGTCGAAAAGATCGAGCGCCTTTCCGACTTCGACTCGTTCGAGGCGTTCCTGCGCCGGCCCGGCCCCTGGATCGGCGGCTTCGATTTTCCGTTCGGTCTGCCGCGCGAGGCGGTCGTCGCCCTCGGCCTGCCGACCGAGTGGCGAGCGATGACGCAGGAGTGTCGTAGACGGGGAAAGGCCGAATTCAGGCGACGATTGGACGAATTGCGCGAATCCCGGATGGAAGGAAATCGATACGCGAAGCGCGCCGGCGACAGCGCCTCGGGCGCCCACCCCGCAGTGAAGCTCGTGAATCCGCCGGTCGGATTGATGTTCTTCGAAGGTTCGCCGAGGCTCGCGGAGGCAGGCCTCACGGTGCCTCGCTTGGCGCTCGGCGACCCGGCCCGGATTGCGCTGGAGGCCTATCCCGGGATGCTGATTCGCAAGCACTTGAATATTCTGGAACCCTACAAGAATGACCAGAAGAGCAGGCAATCCCCCGAGCATCGGAAAGCTCGCCGGAAGATCGTGCGCGCGATCAAGCACGGCTTGCCGCTCGACATTCGCGTGAAATTCGGCCCCTCGATTGAAGCAGCCATGATCGACGACGGTTCCGGCGACAATCTCGATGCCGTGCTATGCGCGATTCAGGCGGATTGGGGCTGCAGGCAAGGAGCGCCGGCCTACGGCCTGCCAGCGGGCGTCGATCCCGTGGAAGGCTGGATCGTCTCCGCGTGACGCTGTTCCTCAAGGCCCTCGTCTTCGGCTTCCTGCTCGCCGGCAGCGTGGGGCCGCTCTGGGTGCTGTGCTTTCGCCGCACGCTCGCGCAGGGCGCGGGCACCGGACTCGCCTCGGGCATGGGCGTCGCGCTCGCCGACGGCCTGTACGGCGCGGTCGCGGCCTTCGGGCTCACCGCGATCTCGGGTTTCCTGCTGCGGCAGGCTTTCTGGATCGGCCTCGCGGGCGGCCTGTTCCTCGTCTACCTCGGCCTGAAGACGCTGCTCGCGCGGCCGAGCCTGGACGGCGGCGCCGAAGAACGCATCGGCGGCGCGAGGGCGTTCCTCTCCACGCTCGGCCTCACCCTCGCCAATCCCCCGACGATCGTCGCTTTCGCGGCGATCTTCGCGGGCCTGGGCCTGGTGACGAGCGACTATGCGGCCGCCGCCTGGGTCGTGCTGGGCGTGTTCCTCGGCTCGGCCTCGTGGTGGATCGTGCTCGTCGCGGGCACCGGCTGGCTGCGCGGGCGCATCGGCCCGCGGCTGCTGCGCGGCCTCAATCTGGTCTCGGGCCTGGGCATCCTCGGCTTCGCCGCCTGGCAGTTCGCGGCGCTTATGCGGTAGATTCGATACTGGATAAATCCACACCCAAGGCCGCCATGCGCTTCCTCGCCGCCCTGCTCCTCGCCCTGCCGCTGCAGGCCTTCGCCCAGTATCCCGATCGCGCCGTGCACCTGGTCGTGCCGTTCCCGGCCGGCGGGCCGACCGACATCCTCGCGCGCGCGCTCGGCCAGAAGCTCTCGGAGCGCTGGGGCCAGCCCGTGGTCGTGGACAACAAGCCGGGCGCCGGCGGCGCGATCGGCTCGGAATTCGTCGCCAAGAGCGCGCCCGACGGCTACACGCTGCTGATGGCGACGAGCAGCACGCACTCGATCGGTCCGGCGCTGCAGAAGCTGCCCTACGACGCGCTGCGCGACTTCGCGCCGATCAGCCAGGTCTCGAACGCGACCAACGTGCTGGTGGTGAGCCCGAAGCTCGGCGTCGCCAGCGTAAAGGAGCTGATCGCGCTCGCCAAGGCGAAGCCCGGGCAGCTCAACTTCGCCTCGAGCGGCATCGGCACGATCCCGCACCTCACGGGCGAGCTGTTCAAGCTCAAGGCCGGCGTCGACATCCAGCACGTGCCCTACAAGGGAACCGGCCTTTCGATCCCGGACCTCGCCAACGGCCAGGTCGCGATGCTGTTCGACTCGATCGTCACGGCGCTCAATTACGTGAAGGCCGGCAACGTGCGCGCGCTCGCCATCAGCTCGCCCAGGCGCTCGCCGCTCGCCCCCGAGCTGCCGACGATGGCCGAGTCCGGCCTGCCGGGCTTCGAGTCCGAGACCTGGTTCGGGCTGTTCGCGCCCGCGGCGACGCCGAAGGACATCGTCGCGCGCGTGAGCGCGGACACCGCGGCCGCGCTCAAGGCGCCCGAGCTGCGCGAGCGCTTCGCGGCGGTCGGCGCCGAGCCGGTGGGCAGCACGCCCGAGCAGTTCCTCGAGCGCGTGCGCGCCGACACCGCGCGCTGGGCGCAGATCATCAAGGCGGCCAACGTCAGGGTGCAGTGACGCGCGCATGAGCCCGCTGCTCGACGCGCCGCTGGCGATCGTCGACCTGGAGACCACGGGCGCGCACCCGGCCTGGAACCGCGTGACCGAGATCGCGGTGGTCGAAGTACAGGCGGGCGAAGTGGCCTCCGAATGGTCCACGCTCGTCAACCCGGGCGCGCCGATCCCGGCCGGAATCCAGGCGCTCACGGGCATCACCGACAAGATGGTCGCGGACGCCCCCGCGTTCAAGGACATCGCCCGCGAGCTCCACGAGCGGCTCGAGGGCCGCGTGTTCGTCGCGCACAACGCGCGCTTCGACTACGGTTTCCTGCGCCACGAATTCGCACGCGCGGGCCTGCGCTTCCAGGCGCGCACGCTGTGCACCGTGAAGCTGTCGCGGCGGCTCTACCCGGGCCACGCGCACCACAGCCTGGACAGCCTCGTCGAGCGACACGGCCTGCGGTTCGGCGCGCAGGGCGGCGCGCGCCACCGCGCGCTCGGCGACGCGCAGGCGGTCTGGCAGTTCCTGCAGGTCGCGGCAGGGGAGCGCGGCGCCGACAAGCTGCAGGAAGCGGCTCGCGCGCTCGCGAAGCTGCCGTCGCTGCCGGCTTGCATCGAGCGCGCGACGATCGACGCGATCCCGGAGGCGCCCGGCGTGTACCTCTTCTACGGCGAGGGCGGCGCGCCGCTCTACATCGGCAAGAGCGTCGACCTGCGCAGCCGCGTGCTGCAGCATTTTGCCGACGACCTGCGCTCGCCGCGCGAGGCGCAGATCGCGCGCGAGGTGCGGCGCATCGAGTGGCGCCGCACGGGCGGCGAGCTGGGCGCGCTGCTGCTCGAGGCCCGGCTGGTGAAGGAGCTCGCGCCGGCCTTCAACAGGCAGCTGAAGCGGGTGCCGGAGTTGTGCGGATTCCTCTTCGATGCACAACAGCCGAGATTGATCGAGAAGCAGGAAATCACTTCCGAAAGCCTTCCCTTCCTGTGCGGCGTGTTCCGCTCGAAGCGCGCCGCGCTCGAGGCGCTGCGCGGCCTCGCCGACGAGCACGGCCTGTGCCTGCGCGCGCTCGGCTTCGAGCGCCCGGGCCGGGGCGCGTGCTTCCGCCACCAGGTCCGGCGCTGCGCGGGAGTGTGCGCGGGCCGCGAGAGCGTGCACGCGCACCACGCGCGCGCCGTCGCCGCGCTCGCGCGCCTGAAGGCGCAGGCCTGGCCCTGGCGCGGGCCGATCGGCATCGTCGAGGAAGACGCCGCACGCGACGCCGTCGAGGTCCACGTCGTGGACCAGTGGTGCCTGCTCGGCAGCGCGCGCTCCGAGGCGGAAATCGGCGAGCTGGTCCAGGGCCGGCCGCGCGCGCGCTTCGACCTCGATCACTACAAGATCCTCGCGCGCCATCTGAACGCCGGGCGCGCCAGGGTGGTCGAGCTGGCCGCGGCGCCGCGCTGATGCACCTGGAGCTCGTCGTGCCGGCCCTGCTCGGCGCGCCCTCGGCCGCGCCCGCGCTCGAGCTGCTGCTCGCGCGCGGCCGGCGCGGCCGCCGGCCCGCGGCGACCCCGGAAGCCTGGATCGCGGAAGCCTTCGGCCTGGACGGCCCGCTGCCGGCAGGCGCGCTCAGCGCGCATCTCGCGGGGGAAGAGGCCGCCGAAGGCCATTGGCTGCGCGCCGACCCCGTGCACCTGCGCGCCGACCGCGACCGCGTGCTGCTGCTGCCGGGCGCCTGCTTCGAGATCGCGCAGGCGGAAGCCGATGCGCTGTGCGCCGAGATCAATCGCCTGTTCGCGGGGCAGCTCACGCTGCACGCCTTCGCGCCGGACCTCTGGGGCCTGCGCGCGGCCTCGGCGATGGCGGCCGATGCGCGCTCGCCGCTGGAAGTTGCGGGCCCGGAAGGCGGCGCGCGCCTGCCGGACAAGCGGCTGCACGCGCTGCTCGCGGAGCTGCAGATGGCGCTCTACCAGCACGCGGCGAACACCGAGCGCGAGGCGCGCGGCGCGCCGGTCGTCAACAGCGTCTGGCTCTGGGGCGCGGGCGCGCTGCCGGCGCCGGCGGCCGCGCCCTGGCACTCGCTGAGCGCGACCGACCCGGCGGCGCTCGGCCTGGCGAAGCGGGTCGGGCTGCGCCACCGCGCGCCCGGCGAGGGCGCGGCTGCGTGGCTCGAGCGCGCGCCCGAGGACGGCCGGCACCTCGTGCTGCTCGACCTGCTGCGCGCGGCGCAGGCGCTCGGCGACGCCGAGGCGCTCGCGCGCGGCCTCGCGGCGCTCGAGTCGGAATGGTTCGCGCCGCTGCTCGCGGCGCTGCGCGCCGGGCGCATCGACATGCTCACCGTGCACGTCCCGGACGCGGGTCTCGCGGTGGAGACGGTGCGCGGCGACCTGCGGCGCTTCTGGCGCCGGCCGCGCGCGCTCGAGCAATACAGGATCGCGCAAGCGTGATGGTCCGGGAAGGCGCCTCGTGAAGATCGTGACGCGCCGCTATCAGGACGCGGATCGGCTGCGGCTGCAGGAAGCGGGCCTGCACCCGCTGCTCGCGCGGCTCTACGCGGCGCGGCGCATCGCCTCGCCGGCGGAGCTCGAGCAGGACTTCTCACGCCTCGTGCCGCCCGCGGCGCTCGCCAACGCCGGGCGCGCGGCCCGCCTGCTCGCCGATGCGATCGACCGGCAGAAGAAGCTCCTCATCGTCGCCGACTACGACGCCGATGGCGCCACCGCCTGCGCGGTCGGCGTGCGCGCGCTGCGCGCTTTCGGCGCGAAGGTCGATTACCTGGTGCCGAACCGCATGGAGCTGGGCTACGGCCTCACGCCGGAGCTCGTCGACATTGCCGCGAAGCTCGAGCCCGACCTGCTGATCACGGTGGACAACGGCATCGCGAGCGTCGAGGGCGTTGCGCACGCGAAGCGCCTGGGCATCGGCACGCTGATCACCGACCACCACCTGCCGGGCGACGCGCTGCCCGAGGCCGAGTGCATCGTCAACCCCAACCAGCCCGGCTGCGCGTTCCCGTCGAAGGCGATCGCCGGAGTCGGGGTGATGTTCTACGTGATGCTGGCGTTGCGCGCCGAGCTCAGGGCGCGAGGTTCATTCGACGACGGGAAGGAATTCAACCTGGCGTCGCTGACCGACCTCGTCGCGCTCGGCACGGTCGCCGACGTGGTGCCGCTCGACGCGAACAACCGCATCCTCGTGGCGCAGGGCCTGAGGCGCCTGCGCGAGGGCCGCGCCAAGGCGGGGCTCGCCGCGCTCGCGCGCGCAGCCGGGCGCGCGACCGCGACCGCGACTTGCTTCGACCTGGGCTTCATCCTCGGCCCGCGCCTGAACGCCGCTGGGCGGCTCGCCGACATGAGCCTCGGCATCGAGTGCCTGATCACGGATGACGAGGCGCGCGCGGCCAACTGCGCGCAGGAGCTCGACCGCCTGAACCGCGAACGCCGCCGCATCGAGGGCGAGATGCTCGACGAGGCGGCCGCCGTTCTGGACCGCCTGCAGGAGCCTCCGGGCGCGACGCTCACCCTGTACCAGCCGGGCTGGCATCAGGGCGTCGTAGGCCTGATCGCCTCACGCGTGCGCGAGCGCGTGCACCGGCCGACGATCTGCTTTGCAAGGGCGAACGAAGGCGCGCATTCGCGACTGCTGCGCGGCTCGGGCCGGTCGATTCCCGGCTTGCACCTGCGCGACGCGCTGGACCTCGTCTCCAAGCGCGCCCCCGGGCTGATCCTCCGCTTCGGCGGCCACGCGCAAGCGGCGGGCCTCACTATTCGAGAAGAGGATCTTGCTTTGTTCCAAGACTTGTTTGAAAAAACTTCCAATGAACTTCTTCCGGAGGCCGCGCGACTGCGCGTGGTCGAGACCGACGGTGAGCTGGAGTCCGCTTACCACTCGCTCGAGGTCGCGCGCATGCTGGAAGCGCAGATCTGGGGCCAGGGGTTTCCCGCGCCGCTGTTCTGCGGCTCTTTCGTGGTGGAAGACCAGCGCGTGGTGGGCGAGCGTCACCTCAAGCTGCGCATCAGGAAGGACGGCGAGCGGCCGGGTTCGTCCCGCGAAGCCATGCGCTTCAACTCGCTCGAGCCACTGCCCCGCAGCGTGCGTGCGGCCTACCGCCTCGGCGTGAACGAGTACAACGGCCTGCAGCGGCCGCAGATCACGCTCGAGGCGGTGGAGCCCGCATGAAGGAGAAAACCGGGCCTCGCCCGGTTTTCTAGCCGAGCTTCATCGGCACGAAGACCCGCGCGTCGCCCCGCTGCACGAGCAGCGCCACGGTGCCGCTGCCGGAGGTCGCCGCGCGCAGCTCGCCGACGCTGTTCACGGGCTTGCCGCCGGCCATCAGCACGATGTCGCCCGGCTGCACGCCCGAGCGCGCGGCGAGGCCGTCGGACTCCTCGACCAGCAGGCCGCCCGGCACGTCGGCCTGCTTGCGCTCTTCCGGCGTCAGCGGCCGCACCGCCAGGCCGAGCCGGCCGTGGCCGTGCCCGCCGTCGCCCGCCTGCGCGAGCTTCTCGGGCTTGGCCGCGCCGAGCGTCGCACCGATCTCGCGCGTCTCGCCATTGCGCAGGACCTCGAGCGTCACCTTGTCGCCCGGCGAGGCCTGCCCCACCGCGGCCGAGAGCTCGCTCGCGGCGCCGATCGACTTGCCCTCGTACTTGACGATCACGTCGCCGACCTGCAGACCGGCGCGTTCGGCAGCGCTGCCCGGCTGCACCGTGGCGACGAGCGCGCCTTCGGGACGCTTCAGCCCGAACGAGTCGGCGAGCGCCTGGTTGATCTCCTGCACGCTCACGCCCAGGCGCGCGTGCGACACGCTGCCCTTGGCGACGATCTGGTCCTTCACCTTGAGCGCGACGTC
>DATIYN010000024.1:0-10726 GCA_035517595.1 Burkholderiales bacterium | reverse complement strand
ATGAAGTCGAGCTTTTGCTGGGCCGCGGCCGGCGCGGCCAGCAACGCCGCCACCGCGGCAACGAGAATTCTGCGCATTGATGCCTCCTTGTTATGCGAGGGGCGATGTTACCATCGGGTAACCACCCGGTTAACATGCACTGGACCCAGCTGCCCGCCGAAACGCTCGCGCTGCTGCGTCGCGGAACGGTCATCCCTGCGCACCCGCTCGCGCTCGACGCGGCGCGGCGGCTCGACACCCGGCGCCAGCGCGCGCTCAGCCGCTACTACCTCGACGCGGGCTCGGGCGGGCTCGCCGTGGGCGTTCACGCGACGCAATTCGCGATCCGCGAGCGCGGCCTCTACGAGCCGGTCCTGAGGCTCGCCGCCGAGGAGGCCCGATCCTGGAGCCGCCGGCCGGTGTTCCTCGTGGGCGGCCTCTCCGGCAAGACCGCGCAGGCGAAGCAGGAGGCCGCAATCGCGCGCGGGCTCGGCTACCACGCGGGCATGCTGTCGCTGGGCGCCATGGCGGGCGCCTCGGTCGACGAGCTCGTCGGGCATTGCGCGGCGGTGGCGGCGGAGATTCCGCTGGTCGGGTTCTACCTGCAGACCGCGGTGGGCGGCATCGCGCTGCCCGCGGAGTTCTGGCGCCGCTTCTGCGAGATCGAGAACGTGATCGCGGTGAAGATCGCGCCCTTCAACCGCTATCGCACGCTGGACGTGGTGAAGGGGCTGGTCGCCGCGCGGGCCGAGGAGCGCGTGACGCTCTACACCGGCAACGACGACCACATCGTGCTCGATCTGCTCAGCCCGTTCGCGGTCAAGCGTGGCCGCGAAGACGTGCGCGTGCGCATCAAGGGCGGCCTGCTCGGACACTGGAGCGTGTGGACGAAGTACGCCGTCGAGCTGCTGCAAAGGATTCACGAGTTGAAAGCAGTAGATCCGGAAATCTTGGCCCTGGATTCCAAGGTCACGGACGCGAACGGCGCGTTCTTCGACGTGGCGCACGATTTCGCCGGCTGCATCGCGGGCTGCCACGAAGTGCTGCGCCGGCAGGGCCTGCTCGAAGGCATCTGGTGCCTCGATCCGAAGGAGGGCCTGTCGCCGGGCCAGGCGGAGGAGATCGACCGCGTCTACGCGACCTACCCCGAGATGAACGACGACGCCTTCGTGAGGGACAATCTGTCCCGCTGGCTGAGCTGAGGCCGCAGGGGAGCCCATGAACGACACCGGAGGCGGTAATGCGCGGCGCACCGTGCTGGCGATCCTCGCGCACGTCGCGCTGATCGTCGCCTGGTACCTGTTCGTCAGCCTCGGCAACGTGCCGAAGTTCGTGATGCCCTCGCCCGGCGCAACGCTGGATGCGCTGCTGCAGCCGAACTACAGCTGGTGGACCAATATCTCGGTCACGGCGGCCGAGATCTTCGGCGGCTATTTCCTCGCGCTCGTGGGCGGGGTCGCGCTCGCGCTCGTCTTCACCTGGTCGAAGGCGCTGGAGTCCTTCTTCATGCCGCTGCTGGTGTCGCTCAACATGATCCCCAAGGTCGCGCTCGGCCCGCTGATCATCGTCTGGTTCAAGTACGGCGTGTTCCCGAACACCGTCATGGCGTTCTCGATCTGCGTCTTCCCGATCCTGCTCACGACGGCGCGCGGCCTGCGCGAGGTCGAGCCGGAGCTGCTCGACCTCGTGCGCTCGCTCAAGGGCTCGCGCTGGCAGCTGTTCACCAAGATCCAGCTGCCCGGCTCGCTGCCCTACCTCTTCGCCGGCATGAAGGTAGCGGCGATCCTCGCGGTGGCCGGCGCGATCGTCGGCGAGTTCCTCGGCTCGGACAAGGGACTGGGCTACCTCATGCTGCAGGTGCAGGTGACGCTGGACACGCCCGCGATGTTCATGGCGGTGATCCTGATTACCTTGATCGGCATGATTCTGTACGGTTCGGTTCTGTTCTTGGAAAAGCTTTTCGTTGCAAAAGATGCCCGCATCGGCTGATCCGTTCATTCGCCTGAAGGGCGTGCGCAAGGCCTACCGCAGCGGGCGCAACGAGCACCTGGCGATTTCGGACGCGACCTTCGACGTGATGCCCGGGGAGCTCGTGTCGCTCGTGGGGCCTTCGGGCTGCGGCAAGTCCACGCTGCTGAAGGTCCTCGCGGGGCTGCACCCGCACGACGGCGGCGAGTTGCGCATCGGCACGGCGACGCACCCGTTCGATCCGTCGCGCGACGTCGGCATGGTGTTCCAGGCGCCGCTGCTGCTGAAGTGGCGGCGCATCCTGGCAAACGTGCTTCTGCCGGCGGAAATTCTCGGCCTGCCGCAGAAGGAATCCAGGGACCGGGCGAGGGAGCTGCTCGCGCTGGTCGGCCTGACCGGCTACGAGGACAAGTATCCCTACGAGCTCTCGGGCGGCATGCAGCAGCGCGCGGCGATCGCGCGCGCGCTCGTGCACGATCCCAAGCTCGTGCTCATGGACGAGCCCTTCGGCGCGCTCGACGCGCTCACGCGCGAGAAGATGAACCTGGAGCTGCTGCGCATCTGGCAGGAGGCGCGCAAGACCATCATCTTCGTGACGCACGGCATTTCCGAGGCGGTGTTCCTCGGCACGCGCGTCGTCGTGCTGACGGCCGGCCCCGCGCGCATGGCCGACAACTTCGAGATCGGGCTGCCGCATCCGCGCCTGCTCGACATGAAGACGCACGAGCGCTTCGGCGAATATACGCGGCGCATCTACCGGCTGCTGGGCATGGAATGAGCCGGGCGGCGAAAGCGGGCCGCCGCGACCCGGAGAAGACGCAGGAGCGCATCCTGCGCGCGGCAACCGGCGAGTTCGCGCGCCACGGCCTGGGCGGGGCGCGCGTGGACCGCATCGCCGCGCGCGCGGGCGCCAACAAGCGCATGCTGTACTACTACTACGGCAACAAGGACGACCTGTTCCTCGCGGTGCTGGAGGCGCGCTACGCGCACATCCGCAACGCCGAGGAGAGCCTGCACCTGCGCGAGCTCGATCCGGAGACGGGCATCCGCAGGCTCGTCGAGTTCACCTGGAGCTATTACCTGCGGCATCCGGAGTTCCTGACGCTGCTCAACAGCGAGAACCTGCACCAGGCGCGGCACATCCGGCGCTCGGGCTGGATCGCGGCGATGCACTCGACGTTCCTCGAGATGCTCGAGGACATCCTGCGGCGCGGGGCGCGCGCGGGCAAGTTCCGCCGCGGCGTGGACCCGGTGCAGCTCTACATCTCGATCGCGGGGCTCGGCTATTTCTACCTCAGCAATAGGTTTACGCTGTCTACGATCTTCCGCCGGCCGCTGCTCGCGCCACGCCACCTGGACGCGCGCCTGACGCACATGATCGACCTGGTCCTCGGCTACCTGAAGAAATAGGCGCTCCCATGAGAATCGCGCTGTGCAACGAAGTCATCGCGCCGATGGCGTTCCCGAAGCAGTGCGCGTACGCGGCCAAGCTCGGCTACGACGGCCTCGAGATCGCCCCGTACACGCTGTCGGAGGAACCGCACCGGCTCGGCGCGGCGCAGCTCGCCGAGGCGCGCGCCGCGGCCGCCGACGCGGGCGTGGCGATCACCGGGCTGCACTGGCTGCTCCTGAAGCCCGCGGGTCTTTCGATCAGCACCAGGAATGAACAGGCCAGAAGGAAGACGATCGACGTGATGCTCGCGTTGATCGACCAGTGCGCGGAGCTCGGCGGCCGCTACCTCGTGCACGGCTCGCCGCAGCAGCGGCGAGTCGATCCCGGCGACACGCGCGAGGCGGCGCGCGCGCGCGCGCTGGAGTGCTTCCGCGCGGTGGCCGAGCGCGCCGAGAAGGCCGGCGTGATCTATTGCATCGAGCCGCTCTCGGCCGACCAGACGCCGCTCATCAATACGCTGGAGGAGGCGGCCGCGATGGTGAAGGCGATCGGCAGCCGCAGCGTGAGCTCGATGCTCGACTGCAGCGCCGCGGGCCGCATGGAAACCGCGCCGCTGCCGGCGCTCGTCGACACCTGGGTGCCGCGAGGCATGATCGCGCACGTGCAGGTCAACGACCGCAACCGCCGCGGCCCCGGACAGGGCGAGCAGCGCTTCGCGCCGCTGCTCGCGGCGCTGGTGCGCCACGGCTATGCGGGCGACATCGCCGTGGAGCCCTTCGACTACGTGCCCGACGGCCCCGGCGCCGCCGCGCGCGCGATCGGCTACATCAAGGGCATCCTCGAGGCGCTGCAGGAGCGCTAGCGCGTGGCGTTGCCGATCTCGGTCAAGGGCGTGCTGCTTATCGACGGAAGCGTCGTGCTGGTGCGCAACGACCGCAATGAATGGGAGCTTCCTGGAGGTCGGATGGACGCCGGAGAGAAGGAGCAAGAGACGCTCATGCGAGAGTTTGAGGAAGAGCTTGCAATCCGGGTCGAGCCGCAAGAAATCATCGACAGCTATGTGTTCGAAGTCGTTCCATCCCGATTCGTCTCGATCGTTACCTACGGCTGCCGTCTGCGCGGTGAGTTCAGGCCCGTGCTAAGTAGCGAGCACAATGCCTTCGGTCTGCACGCGCTCGCCGACCTGGAGAGGATTCCCCTGCCGGCGGGCTACGTCCGGTCGATCAGATCCTGGAGCCGACATGCCCAGTCGTGAGCGCGTCGCGGCGTTCGTCGCGATGGTGGAGGAGGGAAGGTACGTCGAGGCGATCCGCGAGTTCTATGCGGAGGACGCCTCCATGCAGGAGAACGGGGAGGCGCCCCGCGTCGGGCGCGACCGGCTCATCGAGCACGAGTGGCGCATGCTGGAAGCGCATGCGGCGGCGCGCACGCTGCCGGGCTCGAGCTTCCTGCTGGACGGGGACCGGGTGGCGGTCCGCTGGGGCTTCGAGTTCACGCGCAAGGACGGCAAGCGCTTCCGCATGGAGGAGCTCGCGCTGCAGCGCTGGCGCGGCGAGCGCATCGCCGAGGAGCGCTTCTTCTACGACCCGGAGCAGCTGCGCCGTTTCATCTGATTCCTTGACGCGCGCGCGCCGGGGCGTCGAAAATGTAACGAACTGGTTAACTCCCTGGAGCGAGCGGCGTGGCGGAGAAGAGAATCGGCGTCATCATGCACGGCGTGACGGGGCGCATGGGCACCAACCAGCACCTCGTGCGCTCGATCCTGGAGATCCGCCGGCAGGGGGGCGTCGCGCTGAAGGACGGCACGCGGCTCATGCCCGACCCGGTGCTCATCGGGCGCAACGCCGACAAGGTGGCAGCGCTCGCACGCCAGCACGGCATCGAGCGCCACGGCACGGATCTGGAGCAGGCCCTCGCCTCGAAGCACGACGCGGTGTTCTTCGACGCGGCCTCCACGCAGCTGCGACCGCGCCTGCTCAAGCGCGCGATCGCGGCCGGCAAGCACGTCTACTGCGAGAAGCCGGTGTCGACGACGCTCGCGGAGGCGGTTGACCTCTACCGCGCGGCGCGGAGGGCGAGGGTGAAGCACGGGGTGGTGCAGGACAAGCTCTGGCTGCCGGGGCTGCTCAAGCTCGCGCGCCTCCGCGACGAGGGCTTCTTCGGCAAGATCCTCTCGGTGCGCGGCGAGTTCGGCTACTGGGTGTTCGAGGGCGACGCGGCGCGCGGCCAGCCGCCGGCGCAGCGCCCGTCCTGGAACTACCGCAAGAAGGACGGCGGCGGCATCATCCTCGACATGCTGTGCCATTGGCGCTACGTGCTCGACAACTTGTTCGGAAAAGTCATAGCAGTTTCGTGCCTCGGCGCCACGCACGTTCCGTTCCGCTGGGACGAGGCCGGCCGCAAGTACAAGGCGACCGCGGACGACGCGGCCTACGCGACTTTCCGGCTCGCCGGCGGCGCCATCGCGCACTTCAATTCGTCCTGGGCGGTGCGCGTGCGCCGCGACGACCTGCTCACGCTGCAGGTGGACGGAACCAAGGGGAGTGCAGTGGCGGGTTTGAGACGCTGCCTTTTTCAATCCTATGAACAAACCCCCAAGCCGGTCTGGAACCCGGACATCCCGCAGCCGATCGATTTCTACGCGGGCTGGAAGGACGTGCCGGACGCGGGCTACGACAATGCGTTCAAGGTGCAGTGGGAGCTGTTCCTGAAGCACGTCGCGGGCGAGGGCGCGTTCCGATGGGGGCTGCTCGAGGGCGCGAAGGGCGTGCAGCTCGCCGAGCTCGGGCTCAGGAGCTGGAAGCAGAGGAAATGGATCGACATCCCGAAATTGAAACCCTGACGATCGACCTGCCCGCGCAGGGCGGCGCTCTCGAGCACTACCGGCTGAAGGGCCCGAAGGCGTTCGCGCGTCCGTCGCGGCCCTTCGCGCGCGTGGCGTACGCCGCCGCGCACGTGGTCGCGGATCCGTTGTCGTCGAAAGAGCCCTGGCTGGATGCGGCGATCGACTGGGACGCGACGCTCGCCTACCGGCGGCACCTCTGGTCCTGGGGCTTCGGCGTCGCCGAGGCGATGGACACTGCCCAGCGCGGCATGGGACTCGACTGGAGCGCGTCTTTGCTTCTCGTCGAAAAAAGCATTTCGGAGGCGAAGCGAATTCCAGGAGCGGTGGTCGCGTCGGGGGCGGGCACGGACCATCTTGCGGGTGGTGAAAAGCATTCGATAGAAAGAATCATCGGCGCCTACGAGGAACAATGCGCGGCCATCGAAAAGCTTGGCGGCCGGATCATCCTGATGGCGAGCCGCGCGCTCGCGGCAAGCGCCCGCTCGCCCGACGACTACGCGAAGGTCTACGACCGCATCCTTTCGCAGGTGAAGCAGCCTGTGATCCTTCACTGGCTGGGCGAGATGTTCGATCCCGCGCTCGAAGGCTACTGGGGAAGGAAGGACCACCACGAAGCGATGGGGATCTGCCTTTCGGTGATCGAAAGAAACCGGAGCAAGGTCGATGGAATCAAGATTTCCCTGCTCGACAAGGACAAGGAAATCGCCATGCGCCGCAGGCTGCCGAAGGGCGTGCGCATGTACACGGGGGACGACTTCAATTTCGCCGAGCTGATCGAGGGCGACGCGCAGGGCCATTCCGACGCGCTGCTGGGAATCTTCGATGCGATCGCGCCGGCGGCTTCCCAGGCCTTGACGTACCTGTCGGAACGAAATTCAAAGGGCTATCACGAAGTCCTCGCGCCGACCGTCCCGCTTTCGCGCCACATCTTCAAGGCGCCCACGCGCTTCTACAAGACGGGCGTCGTCTTCATGGCCTGGCTGAACGGGCACCAGGACCACTTCGTGATGGTCGGCGGCCAGCAGGGCGCTCGCAACCTGCTGCATTTCGCCGAGCTTTTCCGCCTCGCGGACGCCGCGGGCCTGCTCGCGGATCCCGTGCTCGCCTGCCGAAGGATGCGCCAACTGCTCGCCGTGAATGGCCTCGCCTGATCCACAGCGGCTCTCGCTCAACACGGCCACCGTCAAGCAGCAATGGTCGCTCGCGCAGGCGATCGAGGGCTGCGCGCGCCACGGCATCCGCGGCATCGCGCCCTGGCGCGACAAGCTCGCCGAGCTGGGCTTGAAGAAGGCCGTCGCGATGGCGAAGGCGCACGACCTGACCGTGACCGGGCTCTGCCGGGGCGGCTTCTTCACCGCCAGGGACTGGCTCGACGACAACCGGCGCGCGATCGAGGAAGCGCACGCGCTCGAGGCCGATTGCCTGGTGCTGGTGGTCGGCGGGCTTCCGCAAGGTTCGAGGGATTTGGGCAAAGCCAGGGAAAGGATCAAGGAATCCATTTCGAGGATTCTTCCCGAGGCGCGCGCGGCGGGGGTGCCGCTCGCGATCGAGCCGCTGCACCCGATGCAGGCCGCGGACCGCGCCTGCGTGAACACCCTCGAGCAGGCGCTCGACCTCTGCGACGCGCTGGGCGAGGGCATCGGCGTGGCGGTGGACGTCTACCACGTCTGGTGGGATCCCAAGCTCGAGCAGCAGATCGCGCGCGCAGGCCGCAAACGCATCCTCGGCTACCACCTGTCCGACTGGCTCGTGCCGACGCGCGACCTGCTGAACGACCGCGGCATGATGGGCGACGGCGCGATCGACCTGCCGCGCATCCGCGGCTGGGTCGAGGCGGCGGGCTACGCCGGCATGCACGAGGTGGAGATCTTCTCCGAGATCGACTGGTGGAGGCGGGACGCGGACGAGGTCCTGAGAACCTGCAGGCGGCGCTTCGCCTCCGCCTGCTGACGCGGACACGAGCCCGATGAAGCTCGGCTACTTCACGATGCCGCTGCACCCCGTCGGCAAGGATTGGCGGCGGACGCTGGCCGAAGACCGCGAGGCGATCGTGCTCGCCGACAGGCTCGGCTACGAGGAGGCCTTCATCGGCGAGCACGTGACCGATCTTGCCGAGACCATCACCTCCTGCCTCATCTTCATCGCCACGCTCGCGCGCGACACGAAGCGCATTCGCCTCGGCAGCGGCACCGTGAACCTCGCCAACCGCCACCCGGCGGCGACCGCGGCCGAGATCGCCATGGTGGACACGCTGCTCGAGGGCCGCTTCATCCTCGGCGTGGGACCGGGCGGCCTGAGATCGGACGCCGAGATGTTCGACAACCTCGACGCCGATCGCAACGCGATCTTCCTCGAGTCGATGGAGCACATGATCGCGCTGTGGACCGGCGAGCCGCCGTACCGGCGCGCGGGCAAGAGATGGAAGCTCACTACCGAGCGGACCTGGATCCCGGACCTGGGACAGGGCGCGATGCTCAAGCCCTTCCAGAAGCCGTACCCGCCGATCGTGGTGACCGCGATCCTGCCGAACTCGAACGGCATCGCCGCGGCAGCCGAGCGCGGCTGGACGCCGATCTCGGCCAACTTCGTGCATCCCTGGGTGGTGAGGACGCACTGGCCGAAGTACGTCGAGGGCTGCGCGCGCGTTCAAGGCGAGGCGAAAGGCGAGGACTGGCGCGTCGCGAAGAGCATCTTCGTGGCCGAGGACGACGCCACCGTGCGCCGCATGACGCGAACGCCGGGCAACCTCTTTGCGCTCTACTTCCGCAATCTGCAGAGGAAAGCCGAGGCCGGGCGCGGCAACGACTTCCTCAAGCGCGAGCCCTCGATGCCCGATGCGGCGCTCACCGACGATTACCTCGTCGGCGAAATGCTCATTGCGGGCACCGTGAACGAAGTGGTCGACAAGCTGCTCGCGTTCCGCGAAGCCATGGGCCCGTTCGGCCGGCTGCTCTACTGCGGCCACGACTGGGCGGATCCCGGCGCGATGCGCCGCTCGATGGAGCTCATGGCCGAAGAGGTGATGCCGCGCGTCAACCGCGCGCTCGGCGAGCCGGGCGGGGGCTAGAATTTCGCCATGCGCGGCGCCGTGTTCCTCGGCAACAGGCAGGTCGAGATCCGCAGCTTCCCGGATCCTGCGCCGGGGCCGGGCGAGGTCGTCATCCAGATGAAGGCCTCGGGAATGTGCGGCTCGGACCTCAAGTTCTACCGGCCGCCGCCCGGAGAGGCGCAGAAGGCGCTGGGCCTGGGCGAACGCGCCGAGCCCTTCATCGCGGGACACGAGCCCTGCGGCGTGATTGCCGCGCGCGGGCCGGGCGTCTCCGAGCGCGAGGCGCCGATCGGCCAGCGCGTGATGGACCACCACTATTCTGGCTGCGGCCTCTGCAAGCACTGCCGCGTCGGCTGGTCGCAGCTGTGCCGCGAGGGCATCGTGGTCTACGGCGTGACCGCGCACGGCGGGCACGCCGAGTACCTGAAGGTGCCGGCGCGCACGCTCGTGCCGCTGCCCGAGGGGCTCAGCTTCGCCGAGGGCGCGGCGGTGTCCTGCGGCACCGGCACCGCGTACGGCGCGCTCAGGCGCATGCAGGCCTGCGGCGGCCAGACGCTCGCGGTGTTCGGCCAGGGCCCGGTGGGCCTGTCGGCGACGCTGCTCGGCGCGAAGATGGGAGTGCGCGTGATCGCGATCGAGACGAACGCCGAACGCCTTGCCCTGGCGAAGAGCTTCGGGGCCGACGTCGCCCTCGATGCGAGCAAGACCGACATCGAGGAAGAAATCATGCAGCACACGCGCGGCGAAGGCGTGGATCTCGCGCTGGAGTGCAGCAGCGCGCCCGCCGCGCGCCGGAGCGCGGTGCGCGCCGTGAAGACCTGGGGCATCGCCTGCTACGTCGGCGAGGGAGGCGACGTGAAGCTGGAGGTCTCACCCGACCTGCTGCGCCGGCAAGTCACGTTGATCGGCTCGTGGACCTTCAGCGCGATGGGCATGGCCGAGTGCGCGCGCTTCGTCGCCGACGCCAGGATCAAGCTCGAGAGAATCTTCACGCACCGCTGGCGGCTCGACCAGGCGGCCGAGGCCTACCGCGTGTTCGACGCGCAGTCCTCGGGCAAGGGCGTAATCGAGTTCTAGCCGGGTTCCATCCTCCGAAAAGACGGGTAAAACATTGTCAATTCCGCGCGCCGGCGCTCGGTATGCATGGCGCGCCGCCGCCCGCCTGCGGAAAATGCGGACTGGAACGCCATGCAAGCGACGACATCCCATTGCCGCGCGCGCTGCGCCGCGATGAAAAGCGGCGAGGACCGCGAGCTTTGCGTGCTCGACTTCGGCCGCCTAGGCCTGACCGGCGCCGAGGCGCTGAACGAACTGCTCGCGATGCGCGCAGGCGTGCCGATCCTGGTGGGCGGTCTTTTCGCGAGCGATGATGGCCGCGAAGGCCGCGTGCGGCACCTCGTGCGCCGCGCCGAGAGCCTAGAAGCCTTCCGCCTCGACGTGAGCCGGCTGCGCCGCACGGGCGCCGCGATGTACCTGCGGCTGGAGTACTGAG
>DATIYN010000023.1:0-14839 GCA_035517595.1 Burkholderiales bacterium | reverse complement strand
CGATGCCGGCGCGAAAAGGACGGAACGCGCGGCGTGAGGCTGTTCCTGTCCTTGCTCTCGGTGGTCGGTCTCCAGGCGCAGGCCGAAACCCTGAAGGTCGGCTCCAAGCGCTTCACCGAGTCCTACATCCTCGGCGAGATCCTCGTGCGCACCGCGGGCGACGCGGTGCACCGCGCGGGCCTGGGCAACACGGGCATTCTCTACGAGGCGCTGCGCTCCGGCGCCATCGACCTCTACCCCGAATACACCGGGACCATCGCCCGCGAGATCCTCAAGCGCGCGGACAATCCGGGGCTGGACGAGCTGAACCGCGCGCTCCGCACGCTCGGCCTCGGTGCGGCGATTCTGCTCGGCTTCAACAACAGCTACGCGCTCGCGATGCGCGAGGATCGCGCGCGCGCGCTCGGGATCCGCCGCATCAGCGACCTCGCGCGGCACCCCGAGCTCAAGGCCGGCCTGTCGCACGAATTCCTGGGGCGCGCGGACGGCTGGCCGGGCCTCGTGGCGGCGTACCGGCTGCCGCTGGCCGCGCCGCAGGGGCTCGACCACGGACTCGTCTACGAGGCGATCGCCGCGGGCCGCATCGACCTCACCGACATCTACACCACGGACGCAAAGATCGAGCGCTTCCAGCTGCGCGTGCTCGAGGACGACCGGCGCTTTTTCCCGCGCTACGACGCGGTGATCCTGTATCGCCTGGACGTGCCCGCGCGCTCTCCCGCGGCCTGGGCGAAGCTGCGCACGCTCGAGCGGCGCATCGACGAGCGCACGATGATCCGGCTGAACGCCGCCGCGGAGCTGCAGGGCAGGAGCTTCGCCGAGGCGGCGGCGCTCTTTGAATCGGGATCTCCGGCCGGGCGCGCGGCGCCGAGGCGATTCCTCGACGTGCTGCTCGGCCCGGACTTCTGGCGCCTGACCGGGCAGCACCTGCTGCTGGTCTTCGCTTCCCTGGCGGCGAGCATCGGCGCCGGCGTTCCGCTCGGAATTCTTTCGCAGAAGAAGAAGCAGCTGACCCAGGTGATTCTCGGCGCGGTCGGGGTGGTCCAGACCGTACCGTCGCTCGCGCTGCTCGCGTTCCTGATCGCGCTGCTGGGGGCGATCGGCACGCTGCCCGCGCTGATCGCGTTGTTCCTGTATGCGCTGCTGCCCATCGTGCGCAACACGCACGCGGGCCTTGAGGCGATCGGCAAGGGCATGCGCCACGCGGCGCTCGCGCTCGGCCTCTCGCGGCGCGACCGCCTCTGGCGCGTAGAGCTGCCGCTCGCGCTGCCGTCGATCCTCGCCGGCATCAAGACCTCCGCGGTGATCAACGTCGGCACCGCGACGATCGCCGCGTTCGTCGGCGCCGGCGGCTACGGCGAGCGCATCGTGTCTGGCCTCGCGCTGAACGACCACATGACTTTGCTCGCGGGAGCGATTCCCGCGGCGTTCCTCGCGCTGATCGTGCAGGCGCTGTTCGAGCTCGGCGAGCGGCGCATCGCGTGGAGGCGAGTCGGCGCTCAAGTATGATTTAGATCAAAAGCCGCGAGCGCTGCGGCGGCGATCATTCAGGCCTACTGCGAAGAGGGGATTTCCGATGTCCCAGGTGATTGGGGTGCCGCGGGAGACGGCCGCGGGCGAGAAGCGCGTTGCCACGGTGCCCGAGGTCGTCGAAAAGCTGATCAAGCTCGGCTTCAAGGTGAAGGTGCAGTCCGGCGCGGGCGATGCGGCCAACTTCGCAGACGACGCCTACCGCGCGGCGGGCGCCGAGATCGCCGCCGACGCAGCCTCGCTCTGGTCCGTCAGCGACATCGTCTTCAAGGTACGCGGCCCTGCCGCCGATGAAGTCGGCCTGATGCACGAAGGCCAGACGCTGATCAGCTTCCTCTGGCCTGCGCAGAACCCGGACCTCCTGCAGCAGCTCGCGGCGCGCAAGGTCACCGTGCTGGCGATCGATTCGCTGCCGCGCATGCTGAGCCGCGCGCAGAAGATGGATGCGCTGACTTCCATGGCCGGCGTCGCCGGCTACCGCGCCGTCGTCGAGGCCGCCAATGCCTTCGGGCGTTTCTTCAACGGCCAGATCACGGCCGCGGGCAAGATTCCGCCGGCCAAGGTCTTTATCGCCGGCGCCGGCGTGGCCGGCTTGGCCGCGATCGGCACCGCCGCCGGCCTGGGCGCGATCGTGCGCGCCAACGACACCCGTTCCGAGGTCGCCGACCAGGTCGTGTCGCTCGGCGGCGAATTCGTGAAGGTCGACTACGAGGAAGAGGGGTCCGGCGGCGGCGGCTACGCCAAGGTGATGAGCGATGGCTTTCAGAAGGCCCAGCGCGAGATGTACGCCAAGCAGGCCAGGGAGGTGGACATCATCATCACTACGGCGCTGATCCCCGGCAAGCCCGCTCCCCGGCTGATCACTGCGGAGATGGTGCAGTCGATGAAGCCGGGCAGCGTGATCGTCGACATGGCGGCCGAGCAGGGCGGCAACTGCGAACTGACCGAACCGGGCAAGGTCGTGGTCAAGCACGGCGTGACCATCGTGGGCTACACCGATCTGGTCAGCCGTCTGGCCAAGCAGTCCTCGACCCTGTACGCGACCAACCTGTTCCGGCTCTCCGAGGAACTGTGCAAGACGAAGGACGGGATCATCAACGTCAACATGGACGACGACGCCATCCGGGGCCTGACGGTGATCAAGGAAGGCAAGATCACCTGGCCGCCACCGCCCCTCAAGCTGCCTGCTCCGCCTGCCGCGGCGGCCAAGCCGGCGGCAATGCCGCCCAAAGCCCCCAAGCATGGCGAGGCGAGCGCGCCGCCCTCGGGCGCCAGCACGGCGGTCACATTCCTGGTCGCAGCCGTCTTGTTCTGGTTCATCGGCGCGTATGCGCCCGCGGCGTTCCTCGGCCACTTCACGGTGTTCGTACTTGCGGTATTCGTGGGTTACATGGTGGTCTGGAACGTGACGCCCGCGCTGCACACGCCGCTGATGAGCGTGACCAACGCGATCAGCAGCATCATCGCCATCGGCGCTCTGGTGCAGGTTGCGCCGCCCGTGATGGAAAATGCGGCGGCCGCCGGCGACAGGCCGGAGGCCTGGATTCTCGGGCTGGCGGTGGCGGGCATCTCGCTGACCTGCATCAATATGTTCGGCGGTTTCGCGGTGACCCAGCGCATGCTGGCGATGTTCCGCAAATAGGGGAGACGAAGAATGTCCGTGACCTTGGCCACCGTCTCCTATCTCGGGGCGACGATTCTGTTCATCCTCAGCCTCGGCGGGCTATCCAATCCCGAGACTTCGCGCCGCGGCAACCTGTACGGCATGATCGGCATGAGCATCGCCGTGCTGGCGACGGTGCTCGGGCCCCAGGTCACGAAGGCGGGCTACGGCTGGATCGTGGGCGCCATGGCGGTCGGCGCCTGCGTCGGCATCTTCGCCGCCCGCACCGTGAAGATGACCCAGATGCCCGAGCTGGTTGCGCTGATGCACAGCTTGGTCGGCCTCGCCGCGATGCTGGTGGGATTCGCCAACTACATCGACCCGGCGGCGGCGGGCGTGTTTCAGGGGGCCGAGAAGACCATCCACGAAGTGGAAATCTATGTCGGCATCCTGATCGGCGCGGTGACGTTCTCCGGCTCGATCATCGCGTTCGGCAAGCTGTCGGGCAAGATCACAGGCAAGCCGGTGCTCCTGCCGGGACGCCACATGCTCAATTTGGCGGGCCTGCTGGTGGTGATCTACTTCGGCGGCGCGTTCATCGAAACGCACACGGTGCAAGACGGCATGACGCCGCTCATCGTGATGACGGTGATCTCGCTGCTGTTCGGAGTCCACATGGTGATGGCGATCGGCGGCGCGGACATGCCGGTGGTGGTGTCGATGCTCAACAGCTACTCCGGCTGGGCCGCGGCGGCGACCGGCTTCATGCTCAACAACGACCTGCTGATCGTCACCGGTGCGCTGGTGGGTTCGAGCGGCGCGATCCTCTCCTACATCATGTGCAAGGCAATGAACCGCCACTTCATCAGCGTGATCGCGGGCGGCTTCGGCACCGGCGGTGGAGCATCGGCGGCACCGAGCGGCGGCGCGCAGCCGGCGGGTGAGGTGAATCCGATTCTTGCGGCGGAGACCGCGGATCTGCTGCGCGAGGCGAAGAGCGTGATCATCGTGCCCGGCTACGGCATGGCGGTCGCGCAGGCGCAGCACACGGTCTACGAGATCACCAGGCTGCTGCGGGAGAGGGGCGTCAACGTGCGCTTCGGCATCCACCCGGTGGCCGGGCGCATGCCCGGACACATGAACGTGCTGCTCGCCGAGGCCAAGGTGCCCTACGACATCGTGTTCGAAATGGACGAGCTCAACGAGGACTTCCCCGATACCGACGTGTCCATGGTCATCGGCGCCAACGACATCGTGAATCCGGCCGCGCAGGACGACCCGACGAGCCCGATCGCCGGCATGCCCGTGCTGGAGGTGTGGAAGGCGAAGACCTCGATCGTCATGAAGCGCAGCATGGCTTCGGGCTACGCGGGCGTCGACAATCCGCTCTTCTACAAAGAGAACAATCGCATGCTGTTCGGCGACGCGAAGAAGATGCTGGACGAGGTGCTGGCCGCGCTGAAGGGCTGATGCGAATCAGCCGTCCCAGAGCCGCGCGGCGCCGAGCGCGCCGCTCGAGTCACCGTGGTCGGCGCGGAGCAATCGCGTGTTGACGCTGTCCGAATAGACGAAATCGCGCCACGCCCTTGGTACGTTGTCGTAGATGCGCGCAAGTCCGGAGAGACCGCCGCCTACGACGATCACGTCGGGATCCAGCAGGTTGACGACGTGTGCGAGCGCGCGCGCGAGCCGCAGCTCGAAGCGCGCCAGCGTTCGCGCGCATGCGGCGTCGCCATCCACGGCCCTGGCGGCGATGGCGGCAGGCTCGAGGCGTTCGCCTTCCGAGCGTTCGTGGTCTTCGGCCAGCGCAGGTCCGGAAACGAATCGCTCGATGCAGCCGCGGCGGCCGCAATAGCAGAGCGGGCCGGGAAATTCGCCGGGCTCCATCCAGGGCAGGGGGTTGTGGCCCCATTCGCCGGCGATCCCGTTGGCGCCCGCCAGCACGCGGCCGTCGCAGACGATGCCGCCGCCCGCGCCGGTGCCGAGGATCGCGCCGAATACGAGGCGCGCGCCGCGGGCCGCGCCGTCGCGCGCTTCCGACAGCGCGAAGCAGTTGGCATCGTTCTCGAAGCGCAGTTCGCGGCCGAGCAGGCGCTCGAGGTCGCGCTTGAGCGGCCGGCCGTTGTAGGGCGTTGCATAGGCGTTCCTGACCAGCCCGCTGGCCGGGGAGAGCAAGCCGGGCAGTCCCACGCCGACCGTCGCCGGCGCGCCGAGCGTGCTCTCGGCGTCGCGCACCAGCGCCGCAATGTCGGCGAGCGCGGCCGCATAGTCGCCGTGCGGCGTCGCAATCCGGCGCCGCAGTCGCTCGCGGCCGGCGCCATCGAGCGCCACGAGCTCGGTCTTGGTGCCGCCGATGTCGAGGCCGATGCGCAGCACGCCGGCCTCAGTAGGCCTGGTCCCAGGGAACGCTCAGGCGCGTGGCGCTGTTGATCATGCCGACCATGCTGTAGGTCTGCGGGAAATTGCCCCACAGCTCGCCGGATGCCGGATCGATGTGCTCCGAAAGCAGTCCGAGGCGGTTGCGCCGCGCGATCGTCGCCTCGAACAGCGCGCGCGCCTCGTCGCGACGGCCGAGCATGGCGAGCGCATCGATGTACCAGAACGTGCAGACCACGAAGGCGTTCGAGGGCGCGCCGAAGTCGTCGGGGTCGGTGTAGCGGAACACGAAATCGCCGCGCCGCAGCTCGCGCTCGGCCGCCGCGACCGTGGCCGCAAAGCGCGGGTCTGCGGGGCTCAGGAAGCCGAGCTCGGCGAGCAGCAGCAGGCTCGCGTCCAGCGTCTCGCCGTCGAAGGTGGCGCTGAAGCTGCCGCGCTTGTCGCTCCAGGCGCGCGCGCAGACCACCGCGTGGATGCGGTCGGCGTGCGCGCGCCAATGGCTCACGCGGCCGGGCAACCGCAGGCGTGCGGCGATCTTGGCAAGCCGGTCGCAGGCCACCCAGCACATGACGCTCGAGAACGTGTGGACGTGCGCCGCGCCGCGCAACTCCCAGAGACCGGCGTCGGGCAGGGCGTGCGCGGCGACCGCGCGCTCGCCGAGGGGCTCGAGCTGGCGGAACAGGTGCTCGTTGCCGATCGCAGCCAGGCGTCGGTCGAAGAACGCGTGCGTCGCCGCGAGCACCATCGAGCCGTAGACGTCGTTCTGCACTTGGTGGAAGGCCTGGTTGCCGGCGCGCACAGGCCCCATGCCGCGGTAGCCGGGCAGGCTCGCCACGATGTGCTCGTCCAGGTCCGGCCGCCCGCTCACGCGGTAGACCGGCTGCAGCGCGCCGTCGCCGTGCGCCGCCAGGTTGATGATGTAGCCGAGGTATCGCTCCATGGTGCGCGTCGCGTTCAGGCGGTTGAGCGCATTCACCACGAAATAGGCATCGCGCAGCCAGCAGTAGCGGTAGTCCCAGTTGCGGCCGCTGCCCGCGGCCTCGGGAATGGAGGTGGTCGGCGCAGCAACAATCGCGCCGGTGTCATCGTATGCGGCGAGCTTCAGCGTGATCGCGGCGCGGATGATCTCCTCCTGCCATTCGAACGGGATCGACAGGTCGCGCACCCAGTCCTGCCAGTAATCGACCGTCTGCTCGAGGAAACGCCGCGCGACTTCCGCCACGGAGCCCTGCAGCGTCTCGTCAGGCCCGAGGACCAGGGAGAAAGCCTCGCGCAGCACGAACGGCGTGCCCTCGAGGATCGCCGTGATCGAGAAGTCGGAGGTCAGGCGAAAGGCGAAATCGCCGCCCAGGTAGCGCACGTGGTTCGAGCCCCAGGTCGTCCGGCAGGCTTCGCGGCCGTAGTCGCATGCCGGCCGCACGAGCAGCCGCAGCCGCGGGCTGCCCGAGAGCGGGCGCACCGTGCGCACGAGCTGGCTCGGGCTGAACAGGCGCCCGAACTGGCGGAAGCGCGGCGCAAAGTCGGTGATCTCGACCGCGCCGCCGCTGCCGTCGTGGAGGCGCGTTACCAGCACCGGCGTGTGCGGCAGGTAGGCCTGCTCGACGCGCGCCAGGCCGGCGAGCTCGACCGAGAGGAAGCCGAAATCCTGCTCGTCGCGCCGCTCCTTCAGCAGCGAGCAGAACACGGGGTCGCCGTCCACCCGCGGCATGCAGGCCCATGCAATCGTGCCCTTGGCGTCGACGAGCGCGCTGATGTTCGCGTTGCCGACGATGCCCATCTCCAGGCTGCTCATTGGGGCTGCCTGCCGGCGGGCGGCGCGAAGGCTTCGGCATAGGCGGCAATCCAGCCGCGCACCGCAGCGGCGTCCGGCAGGTGCCAGCGCGCGCGCGTGATGCCGGGCCCGACCTTGACCGAGTAGCCGCCCGAGCGATTGACCACGTCGAAGCCGGGCTCGTCCGTGAGGTCGTCGCCGATGAACACCGGGCGGCGCCCGGCGAACGGCCGCTCGACCGCGAACTCGGCGATCGCGCTGCCCTTGTCCTTGCCGCTGGGCTTGATCTCGGCGACGAACTTGCCGGTCTGCAGCTCGAATCGCTCGCCGAGGCGGCCGGCGATGGCGCGCATCTCGCCCTCGACCAGCGCGCGCAGCGTCGGCGCGCGGCGGTAGTGCAGCGCGAGCGTCATGCCCTTGTTCTCGAACACCAGGCCCTCGTGCGCCGCGGTGAGGCGCACGATGTCGGCGGCCGCGCGGCCGAGGCTCTCCAGCGGCGTCGACGCGCGGCGCAGCGCCCCGTCGGCAGCGCGCCGCTCGGTGCCGTGCTGGCCGGCCGCCGGCAGCCGCAGCGGCGCGAACAGCGCATCGATGTCGGTCACCGACCGGCCGCTCACGAGCGCCAGAGCGCCGCCGACCGCGTCGTGCAGGCGCTCGAGCAGGGCGAGCAGGCCAGGCTCGACGCGCACCTGCTGCGGATGCTCGGCGTACTCCAGCAGCGTGCCGTCGACGTCGAGGAAGAACGCCCAGTCCGGATCGAACGGCGGCATGCGTCGCGCAATCATGCGCGGCGCAGGCCGACGACCTTGGCGCCGCTCTGCGCGCCGGCGCTGCGCCGGCGATTGCGCATGCGCGCCGCATCGAGCAGCATGCGCCCGGCCCAGCGATAGACGTTGAATTCCTGAATCAGGCTGCGCATGCTGCGCATGCGGTGGCGCTGCTCGTCGGGCGGCATTGTCAGCGCGACGCGCAATGCGGCGGCGCACTGCTCGGTGTCGTACGGATTGACGATGAGCGCTTCGGACAGTTCACGCGCGGCGCCGGTGAACTGCGACAGGATCAAGGCGCCGCGCTCGTCGTCGCGCGCGGCTACGAATTCCTTGGCGACCAGATTCATGCCGTCGTGCAGGCTGGACACGAAGCACAGGTCGCTGGCGCGATAGTAAGTGTAGATGCGGTCCGCGTCGTGGTGCTCGATCCGCAGCAGGATCGGCTCGTAGCCGGACGAGCCGAAGCGGGCGTTGATCCGCGTGGCGGCGGCGCGCACGCGCGCGTCCAGGCTCTGGTATTCCTCGATGCTCGAGCGCGAGGGGGCGGCGATCTGCACGAAGGCGAAGCGGCCGATCCAGCGCGGCTCGAGCTCGAGCAGTCGCTCGACGGCGGCGAAGCGCTCGAGGATGCCCTTGGTGTAGTCCAGGCGGTCGACGCCGATGCCGAGGCGCATATCTGCGCCGACGCCGAGCGCGGCGCGCACCGAGGCCCGGCAATCCGGTACCGACGGCTGCGCGGCGAGCGCCGCCGGCGGCCACTCGATCGAGATCGGGTAGCGGCGAACCTCGGTCGGCTCGCCGCCGTAGTGGATGCTTGAGGTCTCCCGGTCCACGCGCGCTTCCAGCGTCCGGTCCACGGTATCGAAGAAATTGGTGCAATGGAACTGCGTATGGAAGCCCAGGATCGAGGAGCCGAGCAGGCCTTCGAGCAGCTCGGCGCGCCAGGGGCAGACGCCGAAGGCCTCTGGATTGGGCCAGGGAATGTGCCAAAAGGTGATGATCGTGGCCTGCGGCAGCCGCTCGCGGATCAGCCGCGGCAGCAGCGCCAGGTGGTAGTCCTGCACCAGCACGATCGGATTCTCCGTGCGCGATTCCTGCACCACCGCCTGCGCGAAGCGCTGGTTCACGGTGCGGTAATGCTCCCAGTCCGCGGCACGGAAGACCGGGCGCGTGTGCGCGATGTGGCACAGCGGCCACAGCCCTTCGTTGGCGAAGCCGTAGTAGTAGCCGGCCTCTTCCTCCTTGCTCAGCCACACGCGGCGGATGCGGTAGGCGGGCTTGTCGGGCGGCACCATCACGTGATCCTGCGCGTCCACCGCCTCGCGATCCGCGCTGCCCGAGCCGTGCGCGATCCAGGTGCCCGAGCAGGCACGCATGACCGGCTCCATCGCTGTAACCAGGCCGCTCGCCGGGCGCTGCACCTCGACGCGGCCGTCCTTGCGCACGTGGATATAGGGCTCGCGATTCGAGACGATGAGGATCTCGTCGCCCTTGAGGTCTTCGCGCAGGATCGCGCGCAGATTTTCCGGCGTCCAGCTGATCTGGGACTCGTCGCGCAAGCGCCGGTCCGCTTCGAGCTCGCGGACCATCGCCTCCAGGTCGCGCGCGATCGGTCGGAGCTCGCGCGACCTCGGCTCGGGTGACAGCGCGAGCGACTGCCCGCGAATCAGCGCCTTGATGCCGGACATCCAACCGCGAAACGACAGCTCGGCGATCACCACCGTGATCAAGGCGATCACCGCGCCGATCGCGCCGAACAGGTAGATGATGTAGCGCTTGGTGTCGGCGCTGCGCCGCTCGACGAAGCTCATGTCGTGCACGATGAGCAGCTCGCCGAGCGGCCGGTCGTCGACGAGCACCGGGATCGCGGCCGCGTGCAGCGGTCCGCCTGGCTGGCGCAGGACCTGACCGCCGTCGAGCGGCGGCGCGTCGGGCTTCCGGCAGACGACCTCCTGCGGCAGTGTCGGGGTCTTGTACAGAAGCTTGCCGTTTGCGTCGCAGTACCCGAGCGCGAACAGGCGCTCGTCCTCGAGCAAGTGGGCGAAGAATGACTGCACACGCTGCTGGCGCAGCCGCTCGCGCAAATCGCTGGTCACCAGCTGGGCGAGCTGCTCTTGCGCCGCAGAGGCGACGAGCTTGGCGCGGATGTCGAGGTCGCGCACGAACCATTTCAGCGTCAGCTCGTCGACGAGCGGGGCAACCCCGTAGGCGATGGCGCCCAGGGCGAGCGCGAGCGGGACGATGAAGCGAAGCGACAAGCGCATGGGGCATGGCTCCGGTGCGTTGTGGCGGGAGCTGCGGGTACCTGCGACGGCGATTTTATGGCGGTTCGGGCTCGCGACCTCTCCGCGGCGCGCTTTCCGGCATTCCGCGCAGTTCGGCTACGATGTTCGGGAACCCGCCGCGTGCAGGCGCGGTCCAAGGTGCGCCCGGCGGCGAAGACGACAACCAACGCACTGCAGCAGCCGCCAACGTGGAGGAGTCCGCATGCAGGAACTCATGTGGTTTTTGCCTGCGTGGCCGCCCGCGTTCGGCAATCTCGCCTTTTTCGGCGCGCTGCTGATCGCCGGCCTGCTGGGCGGCGAACTCGTGAACCGGCTCGCCGCGCTGCCGCGCGTGACCGGCTACGTGCTCGCGGGCGTCGCCTGCGGGCCGCACGCGCTCGACTTCGTGCACGCGCCGCTGCTCGCCGGGTCGCGCGTGTTCGTCGATCTCGCGCTCGGCCTCATCATGTTCGAGCTCGGCCACCGCTTCGACCTGGACTGGCTCGCGCGCAACCGCTGGCTCGCGCTCGCGGCGCTCGGCGAGAGCCTCGGCGCCTTCTTCGCCATCTACGCCGGCCTGATGTATTTCGACCATCCGGCGCTGCTCGCGGCTTGCGCGGCCGCGGTGGGCGCGGCCACCTCGCCCGCGGTTGTGATGGTGGTGTCGCAGGAGCTGCGCGCTTCCGGCCAGATCACCGAGCGCCTGCTGTTGTTCACGGCCGTGAACTGCGTGTTTGCGTATGTGGCGCTGATGCTCTTCATGCCGCTCGTGCACCTGGAGCACCAGACGAACTGGCGATCGGCGATCCTGCACCCGCTCTACCTGCTCGCCGGCGCCTCACTGCTCGGCTTCGCGGGCAGCCAGCTCGCGCTCTGGCTCGCGCGCTGGCTCGGCAAGCGCGAGGACCGGCAGTTCATTCTGCTCGTCGCGCTGGTGATCCTCGTGGTGGGCGCGGCGCGAGCGCTCAACCTGCCGGTGGTGGTGGCGCTGCTCGGGCTCGGCATGTTCGCGCGCAACCTCGATTCGGGGCACGCGCTGCTGCCGCTGCGCTTCGGCTACGCGGGACAGCTGCTGTTCGTAGTCCTGTTCGTGCTCTCCGGCGCGAGCCTGGAATTCGGCAGCCTGGCGGCGGTCGCGGCCGTCACCGCCGTGTTCGTCGTGGCGCGTTTCCTGGGCAAGGCAATCGCGATCCTGCTGCTCGGGCGCCTCTCGGGACTGCGCGCGGGCGGCGCCGGGCTGCTGTCGCTCGCGCTGCTGCCCATGTCGGGTTTGGCGGTGGTCATGGTCTCCGATACCGCGGCGATCTACCCGCACTTCGGCGCCGACCTCGCCGCCGTGGTGCTTTCGGCGGTCGCGCTCATGGAGCTCATCGGCCCGCTTGCCACCCAGTTCGCCCTGCGCCGGGCGGGCGAGGCGCACCCGGAGGCTTGAACATGCTGCTCGGCTTCGGACCGTCGAAAAGCCTGAGCCTCGGCATCGAGCTGGAGCTGCAGCTCGTGCGCGCTCACGACCGCGACCTCGCGCACGAGGCGGGCGACCTGATCGAGCGCCTCGCCCGGAAGAAGGTACCGGGCGCCGTCAAGCCCGAGGTGACGCTGAGCATGATCGAGCTGAACAGCACGATCCAGGACTCGTGGGCGGGCGCGCTCGAGGAGCTGCAGGTGCAGCGCGCCGCGGTTTCGGAAGCCGCCGGCGTGCTCAACCTCGGCGTTTGCGGCGGCGGCACCCATCCGTTCCACGATTGGTCCGAGCGGCGCGTGACGCCCGCGGAGCGCTTCGTCGCCGTGACGCAGCGTTACGGCTATCTCGCGAAGCAGTTCACGGTGTTCGGCCAGCACATCCACCTGGGCTGCCGGAGCGGCGACGAGGCGGTCGCCCTCACGCACCTTCTCACGCGCTACGTGCCGCATTTCATAGCGCTCTCGGCGGCCTCGCCGTTCTACCAGGGCGAGGACACGTCGTTCCAGTCCTCGCGCCTCACGGCGGTGAGCGCGTTCCCGCTCTCGGGCCACATGCCTTTCGTTCCGGATTGGGCGGCGTTCGAGGAATATTTCGAGGCGATGCGCGGCTACGGCATCGTCGAGGCCATGAAGGACTTCTACTGGGACATCCGGCCCAAGCCCGAGTACGGCACGATCGAGATCCGCGTCTGCGACACGCCGCTCACCGTGCGGCGCGCGGCGCTGCTCGCGGGCTACGCGCAGGCGCTCGCCGCCTGGCTGCTGGAGGAGGTTCGGCAGGCGCCGTCCGCCGCCGTCTACCAGGTGAACGCGTTCAACCGCTTCGAGGCCTGCCGCTTCGGCTTCCAGGGCGAGCTCGTCGACCCGCATGCCCGGCGCCGCAGGCGCATCGGCGAGGACATCCTGGACACCGTGGCCGCCCTCATGCCCCAGGCCGAGCGCCTGGGCGCCACCGAGGCCGTGCGCGAGCTGGCCGATGGCGTGCGGCGCGGCTATTCGGATGCCGGCTGGCTGCGCGAGAAGCTCGTCTCCGGCGGCTCGCTCGCCGACGTCGTGCGCGAGTCGGCGGCGCGCTGGTCGGCCCCGGGCGCCCCGCCGCACCTATAATCGCCGCTTTCCGAAGGGGGGCCGATGAAGAGCGTGGCGATGCGCCTGCTGGCGCGGGAACGGGGCCTGTTCGCGGGCGCGCTGATTGTCGGCGCGGCCGCCGCGGCGCTCGGCGTGCCGGTCGACTTCATCCTGTTCGGCCTCACGCTGGCGGGCGTCGCGCTGTTCCACCACCACACGCTGCAGGTGGCGCTGATCGGCCTCGCCGTGATCACGCTCTACAAGCTCGGCTTCACCGGCTTCAGGACCGGGACGGGACTGCAGGGCCTCGGCCTGCACCTGCTGCACGAATGGGTGATCCTCGCGAACCTGTTCGGCCTGCTGCTGGGTTTCGCGTTGCTGTCCAAGCACTTCGAGGAGAGCAAGGTGCCGGCTGTGCTGCCGCACTGGCTGCCTGACGACTGGAAGGGCGCATTTGTGCTGCTCGTGATGATCTTCGTGCTGTCCTCGTTCCTGGACAACATCGCGGCCGCGCTGATCGGCGGCACGATCGCCGGCACCGTCTTTCGCGGCAAGGTGCACATCGGCTACCTCGCAGCGATCGTCGCCGCCTCCAACGCCGGCGGCTCGGGCAGCGTGGTGGGCGACACGACGACGACCATGATGTGGATCGACGGCGTGAGCCCGCTCGACGTCGTAGAGTCCTATGTCGCGGCGGGCGTGGCGATGGTGATCTTCGGCATCCCGGCGGCCATGCAGCAGCAGCGCCATTCGCCCATCGTGAAGGACGCGAAGATCGAGGACCGCGTCGATTGGGCGCGGGTCGCGATCGTGGTGGTCATCCTCGTCGCCGCGATCGCGGCGAACGTGCTCGTCAACGTGCTCCATCCCGAGCTGGCCGACCGTTTTCCGTTCATCGGCGCTGCGGTCTGGCTGGCGATCCTCGCCTGCGCCGGCTGGCGCCGTCCGGAGTGGTCGCTGCTGCCGGGGGCGTTGAAGGGCGCGATTTTCCTGCTCTCGCTCATCGTCTGCGCCTCGATGATGCCGGTGGAGAAGCTGCCCGCCGCGTCCTGGCAGACCGCGCTCGGGCTGGGCTTCGTCTCGGCGGTCTTCGACAACATTCCGCTCACCGCGCTCGCGCTCAAGCAGGGCGGCTACGACTGGGGCTACCTCGCCTACGGGGTCGGCTTCGGCGGCTCGATGATCTGGTTCGGCTCGAGCGCCGGCGTCGCGCTCGCCAACTTGTACCCGGAGGGCAAGTCGGTCGGGCTTTGGCTGCGGCACGGATGGCACGTGGCCGTCGCCTATGTGGTCGGCTTCTTCGTGCTGCTGAGCGTTCTCGGCTGGCATCCGAACGCGCCGCACAAATCCAAGCCGGTTGCCGAGAGCGGCGCAAACGCCGCTGTGTCTCGTTTCATATCGTGAAGTCGCCTTGTGGCGTACGCGCTCGGGCAGTAAGATTTGTCGGTCATTCGGCGCCGGGATCGATCCAGTACCTCGTCTAACTTTCCAGGAGGAGGCAATGCCATGAGCACACAGACGCGCAAAAATATCGCATCACGACGTAAGTTTCTGACCGCTGCAGCGTCCGCCGGCGCAGCCACCGTGGCCGGCGCGCCGTTCATTCGCACGGCGGCGGCCGCGACGACCTCCTGGAAAGTACAGACGTCGTGGCCGGCGGGCGTGGGTCTCGCCACGTTCAAGGAGTGGTGCAATTCGATCAAGGAAAAAACCGGCGGCGAACTCGAATTCAAGCCCTACGCAGCGAAGGAGATTGTCGGGGATTTCGAGTTGCTAGACGGCGTGAAGAACGGCGTTCTAGAGGCGATGAACTCGTTCACGCTCTACTGGGCCGGCAAGCTGCCCGCGACCGCGTTCATGAGTTCCTACCTCATGGGCCTGCGCTATCCCCACGAATGGGACATCTTCTACTACAGCAAGGGCGGACTGCAGGCCTGTCGCGACATCTTCGCCAAGCAGGGTCTGTACTACGTCAACCGCATCCACCACGGCCCGA
>DATIYN010000022.1:0-2082 GCA_035517595.1 Burkholderiales bacterium | reverse complement strand
TGAGCCGCCGCTCACCGTCCTGCGACAACTCGCGTAGCGCGATGGTCTTCGGTCCCGGCGAGACGCCGTTCGAACGTCTTGGCGGAGCCACCGGCGTGCGTCGGCTCGTCGATGCGTTCTACGACCACATGGAGCGCGATGCCGACTACGCCGGCATTCGTGCGCTGCACCCGGAGCTGCTGCACGGGTCGCGCGACAAGCTCTACTGGTTCCTCTCGGGCTGGCTCGGCGGACCGCCGCTGTACTTCGAGAAGCGCGGCGATCCGCGGCTGCGCGCACGCCATCTGCCGTTTCCGATCGGCGCAGGCGAGCGCGACCAATGGCTCGGCTGCATGCGCAAGGCGCTCGCGGACGTCGGCGCCGACGCCGGGCTGGTGCGCGAACTGATGCGCGCCTTCCACAACACCGCCGATTTCATGCGCAACCGCGAGGGCTGAGGCGCTGCGCGTCGGCCCTCGCGCAGTTGTTCTGCACGCAAGAAGTCGGGCGCGAAGGGACGGCCGGGGTCCAACCCCGCGTTACCGAACTCGCCGCCCGTCGTTGCTTGCCGTCCTGCCGGCCTCGTCCCTGAAGCTCCCGGTGCTTGCTCGCGGTTGGTGGCGGGGTCTCGGCCCGCAGTCCGTAAAAATTGCATAGAATTGCAGTTTTACGGCACTCCCTGCACGAGAAACGCCTGAACACGCTCGCCGACAGCTTTTCTCTCTCGCTGCGACTGATCGTCGACCTCGACCCGAAGCTCGCGGCGATCATCGGGCTGTCGCTGCGCATGAGCGTCGGGTCGACGCTGATCTCGGCGCTGGTCGGCCTGCCGATCGGCGCGCTGGTGGCGATCGCGGAGTTTCCCGCGCGCGGCGTGGTCGTAGCGGTGCTCAACGCGATGATGGGATTGCCGCCGGTGGTGGTCGGCCTCCTCGTGTATCTGCTGCTGTCGCGCGCCGGACCTCTCGGTAGTTTCGGGCTGCTGTTCACCCCGGGCGCGATGGTGATCGCGCAAAGCGTTCTCATCACCCCGCTGGTGGCGGCGCTGTCGCGGCAGGTCGTCGAGGATGGGTGGCACGAGCTGCACGAGCAATTGCGCAGCCTGCGCGCCCGGCTTGCGCGCCGCATCGGGACGCTCCTGTGGGACACCCGCTACGCGCTGGCAACCGTGGTGCTCGCGGGATTCGGCCGGGCAGCCTCGGAGGTCGGCGCGGTGATCATCGTCGGCGGCAACATCGACGGTGTGACGCGCGTCATGACGACTGCGATCGCTCTGGAAACCAGCAAGGGCGACCTGCCGCTGGCGCTGGCGCTGGGCGAGGTCCTGATCGCGCTGGTCCTCGCGATCAACCTGGCCGCCTACGCGTTGCGGGAATGGGCGAAGGTGCGCTTTGGCTGAGACCTCCCGGGGCGCAGGCCTTCCCATCGTCGTGCAGGACCTCGAGGTCGTGCGCGGCGCGACGATGCTGCTGCGCGGCGTGAACCTCGAGGTCGAGCCTGGCAAGCGCACCTTCGTGCTGGGCGCCAACGGAGCGGGCAAGAGCACGCTGCTGCGCGTGCTGCACGGGCTCGTTCCACCGACGCGCGGCCGCGTGCGCTGGGGCGGGGCCCAGTTGTTGCCGGGCAACCAGGCGATGGTGTTCCAGCGACCTGCGCTGCTTCGGCGATCCGGACTCGCCAACGTGGTCTACGCATTGGCATGCATCGGCGTGCGCGGCAACATCGCCCGGGAGCGCGCGCGAACGGCGTTGCATGCAGTGGGCCTCGACGCGGTCGCGCGACGGCCGGCGCGCGTGCTATCCGGCGGCGAGCAGCAGCGGCTCGCGCTCGCGCGCGCCTGGGCGCTTGCGCCGGAAGTGCTGTTCCTCGACGAGCCGACCGCGAGCCTCGATCCCGGAGCGACCCACGAGGTCGAGTCGATCGTGCGAAAGATCCACGCGCAGGGCACCACCATCGTCATGACCACCCACAACCTCGCACAGGCGCGTCGCCTGGCGGACGACGTCGTGTTCCTGCACGCCGGCATGGCGACGGAGCAGACCCCGGCGCATCGATTCTTCATCTCGCCGCAATCGTCCGAGGCGGCGGCCTTCCTCGAAACGG
>DATIYN010000021.1:0-2166 GCA_035517595.1 Burkholderiales bacterium | reverse complement strand
CGTCGTGCGCAAAGCTCGCCTTCAGCAGCTCGTCGGACATCGCATTGCCGCCGAACTTGACGACGATCGTCTTGCCGTGGAAGCGCTGGATGTAGGGCAGCGCCTCGGCGAGCACGCGCGCCTTGTCGGCAGCCTGGGCGTGGTGCTGGTGGGGGGCGTTCATCGCGCCCCCCATACTACAGAAAAACCTACTGGATCGTGATCGCCTTGCGCGCGGCCGCGGCCTTTTTCGGCAGCGTCAGCTCGAGCACGCCGTCGCGGAACTTCGCCTCGGCTTTCGCCTCGTCCAGCTCCTGCGGCAGCGTGAAGCTGCGCGTGACCTTGCCGTAGGTGCGTTCGCTGTGCAGCACGCGCTCGCCCTCGCGGGCCTCCTTCTCGCGCTTCACTTCGGCCGTCAGCGTCACCTGCGCGCCGTCGATGTCGACGCGGATGTCTTCCTTCTTCACCCCGGGCAGCTCGGCGCTGACCACATAGGCGCCGTTCTTCTCGGCAACGTCCACCGTGACGCGCGGCGTTTCGTACGCGCCGCCCGCGTCGTAGCCCACCGGGCGGACGAAGAAGCCCTTGAACAGGTCATCCACGATGCTGTGGAACGGATCGAATCTTGCGATGTTGGCCATGGTGCCTCCTATCAAAGTCGGTGCGACTAAAATGGGGGCCCGGACCCCGACTTCAAGCCCCCTGCGAGCCCCTGCCGAATTCCGCGCCCAGATCGAGGCCTTGCGGCCCTACCTGCTGCGCTATGCGTCGCTCCAGCTTCGCGACGCGGCCGCCGCGGAGGACGCGGTCCAGGAGGCGCTCGTCGCCGCGCTCGCGGGTGAAGCCGGCTTCGCGGGACGCGCCAACCTGCGCACCTGGCTCACGGGCATCCTCAAGCACAAGATCGTCGACGCGATCCGGCGCCAGGCGCGCGAGCGGCCGGCCTCCGAGCTCGGGCCCGAGGCCGACGGCGGCGAGTTCGACGCGCTCTTCGACCGGCGCGGCCACTGGGAGCCGATGCCGACCGCCTGGGAGCACCCGGAGCAGGCGCTCAACCAGCGCCAGTTCCTCGCCGCGCTCGAAGCCTGCCTGCGCGCGCTGCCCGAGCGCACCGCGCGCGCGTTCATGATGCGCGAGCACCTCGGCCTGGATACGTCGGAAATATGTAAGGAGCTGGAAATTACCGCGACCCATTGCTGGGTGATGCTGCATCGCGCGCGCATGGCACTGCGACTGTGCCTGCAAGAGAACTGGTTCGGCAAATGAAGCTGCTGTTGTCCTGCAAGGAAACGGCTCGCCTGCTGTCGCAGGGCGAGGACCGCAAGCTCGCGTTCGGCGAGCGCGTGACGCTGCGCGTGCACCTCGCGATCTGCGACGGCTGCCGCAACGTCAACCGGCAATTCAAGTTCCTGCGCTCGGCGGTCCGCGCGCTCGCCGAAGCCGACACCGGAAACTGACGCGTACCGCCCGCGCCGCTTGACAATCGGTGCAGTCTCGTCAGACAGTTGACACGCTGATATGAGCCGGCCACTCCGCTGCCTGCTGCTCGTCGTCGCGCTGCTGTTCTCGCAGCACGCAGCGATGCTGCACGGGCTGTCGCACGTGCAGCACGACATCGCGCTCGCGACGCACGATCACGGCAAGGCGCCTCCCGCGCTGGATCACGGCGTCAACGTCTGCGCGGCCTTCGGCGCGCTGGCGCATGCGCTCGGCAACGCAATGGTTGCGACGCCCGGCGCGTGCGCGCAAGTGCTTGCTCAGGCTGCAAGCAAACACGGCGTACTCGCAGCACCGCGAACCGTCTTCGATTCGCGCGCACCGCCCTTCCTCGTCTAAGCAATTTCGCAACACCACATTGGGCAGCGCGCCTGGCGCGCGGCCGCCCGAGTTTTCGACCGAAGGGAATGACCATGTCAGTGGCCTGGCAGTCCATGTTCGCGGCGGTTGCGATCGCGGTTCCCGCCGCCGCGTTCGCTCACGAGCCCAGTCCCCACGTGCACGGCGTCGCGCGCCTGCAGATCGCGCTCGACGGACCGCTGCTCACGCTTTTTCTCGACAGTCCGCTCGACAACCTGCTCGGGTTCGAGCACTTTCCGAGCACCGAGGAGCAGAAGGCGGCAGTTGCTGCGCTCGACAGCCGGCTGCGCCGGGCGCAGTCCGTCTTCGTTCCGACGCCGGCAGCGCGCT
>DATIYN010000020.1:0-3527 GCA_035517595.1 Burkholderiales bacterium | reverse complement strand
CGCGGTAAGGGGTTCGTCCCCTCCGCACCGGCCGAAAGGCGGTGCGGAGCGGGACCGCGTCTTGCGGCGCGGTCGTCCTAGCGCAGCAGGGCGTAGCCGAGATTAAGCAGTACGTATGCGCTGCCCAGGATCACGAGCACGCCTACGGTCCGCGGATGCCGGCGCAGGAACTGATCCGCCGACATGCGCATCGTCTCCAGCGGCTTGACGGCTTTTCGCTCGGAGATTCGACGATCGGCCCAGGCCTCCAGGGACTTGAGGGCGCTCGGGCGCATGAGGAACACCAGGCCGAACAGCAGCGCGCCGAAGTTTCCGGCCAGCAGCACGTAGCGCAGGCTGTCCGAGATCCAGGCCGAAAAGCGCACCGGGCCGATCCCGCTGAGCGACTTGGCGATCGCGGTCCCGCCCGAGGGCAGGCCGAGCACGATCAGGGAGTACAGCGCGCCGGCGCAGATCAGCGCGCCCACCAGCCGATGCATCCGATAGAGCGGCCGGCTGATGGTGCGGAACTCTTCCAGCGGCTTTACCACCTCGCGCGTCGATATCCAGCGGTCCAGCCGCTCGGCGATGCGCAGCGCCCTCCGGCTGTCGAACAGCAGCAGCAGCCCGGTGAGCAGCGCGAACGCCGCTCCCGCGAGAAGGAGCACGAAGATCGTCTGGTTGACGATCAGGGACAGGAATTTCAGGTAGGACGTCATCGCGGCGTCAGGCGCGGATTCTACTTGGTTGCCGCGGGCGCCGCGCGCGTGGCCGAATGCAAGAAAGCGTCCGGAGTCTCCGATTCCAGCGGGAATACCCCAAAAGCGGATAATGTGCGCCGCAGGCATCGCGCTCGGAGCAGGCATGGGACGCCCGGAAAAGATCAGGCTCGGAGACATCCTCGTCGGCCAGAAGGTGGTCTCGCAGGAGAATCTCGACGTCGCGCTGGCGCAGCAGAAGCGCAGCGGGCGCAAGCTCGGACGCGTGCTGGTCGAGCTGGGCTTCGTTTCCGACGACCAGATCTGCGAGGCGATCGCGCGCCAGCTGAACATCCCCTTCGTGAACCTGAAGTTCTTCAATACCTCGCAGGAAGTGGTGCGGCGGCTTCCCGAGACGCAGGCGCGGCGCTTCCGCGCCATCGTGCTCGAAGACCGCGGCGGCAGGTACCTCGTCGGCATGTCCGATCCGACCGACCTGTTCGCGTTCGACGAACTCACGCGCATCCTGAAGCGCGAGATCCAGACGGCGGTCGTGAACGACGGGCTCCTGGTCCAGACCATCGACCGCGTCTACCGGCGCACCGAGGAGATCTCGGGGCTCGCCAAGGAACTCGAGCGCGACATGGGCGACGTGATCGACTTCGGCGCGCTCGGGGCCGCGCTCGGCGCCGAGGACGCTCCGGTCGTCAAGCTGCTGCAGTCGGTATTCGAGGACGCGGCGCAGGTGAATGCTTCGGACGTGCACATCGAGCCGCAGGAGCGCGCGGTCCACATCCGCTTCCGCATCGACGGCGAGCTGCTGCCGCAGACCGAGACCGATGTGAAGGCCGGCCCGGCGATCGTGCTGCGCCTGAAGCTGATGGCCGGGCTGGACATCTCCGAGAAGCGCCTGCCTCAGGACGGCCGCTTCGCGATCCGCGTGCGCGACCTGCCGATCGACGTGCGCATGTCGACGATGCCTACGCAACACGGCGAGTCGGTGGTGCTGCGGCTGCTGAACCAGAAGACGGGCCTGCTCGGCCTGGATCGCGTCGGCATGCCGGAGGCGATGCTCGCGCGCTTCCGCGAGCTGATCCGGCGCACCAATGCGATGATCCTCGTCACGGGCCCCACCGGCAGCGGCAAGACGACGACGCTGTATGCGGCACTGTCGGAGCTGAACTCCGTGGACACGAAGATCATCACGGTCGAGGACCCGGTCGAGTACCGCCTGGCGGGAATCAATCAGGTCCAGATCAACGAGAAAATCGACCTCACTTTCGCACGGGTGCTGCGATCGGCGCTGCGCCAGGATCCCGATATCATCCTGATCGGCGAGATGCGCGACCAGGAGACCGCGCAGATCGGCCTGCGCGCCGCGCTCACCGGCCACCTCGTGCTCTCGACGCTGCACACTAAGGACGCGATCAGCACGCCGATCCGCCTCATCGACATGGGGGCGCCGAACTACATGGTCGCGAGCTCGGTGCACGCGGTCCTCGCGCAGCGCCTCGTGCGGCTGGTGTGCGTGAGCTGCGCCGAGCCGCACAAGCCCACCGAGAACGAGCAGCGCTGGCTCGCGGTGCACATGGAACGGGAGAGCCTGGGCGAAGGCCGCTTCATGCACGGCCGGGGCTGCTCGAACTGCAACGGCACGGGCTTTCAGGGGCGCGTCGGCGTCTACGAGCTCCTCGAGATGCACCTCGACCTCGTGCGCGCGGCGAACAAGAACGACGCCAACCTGTTCACGGAAATTGCCCGCAAGCAGATGGAGGGCCAGACGCTCGGCCGCAACGCCTTCCGCCTCGCTGCCGAAGGCCGGACCACGCTCGCCGAGGCGATCCGGGTGGCGAGCGCGCAGGAGGACTGATTGCCGTACTTCAGCTTCAAGGGGCGCAACGCGCGCGGCGAGCTCATCACCGGAACCCTTGAAGGCGCCGATGCCGGCGTGATCGCCGACCAGCTCATGAACACCGGCGTCACGCCGGTCGACATCAGCGCCAGCCAGCGCCTCGCGGCGGCCGAAATGCCGCAATGGTGGCGGCGGCTGAATCGCCGCAAAGTCAGCCTGCTCGACCTCATGCTGTTCAGCCGGCAGATGTACACCCTGCTCAAGGCCGGCGTGCCGATCCTGACGGCGCTCGCCGGATTGCAGGAGTCGGCGGTCAATCCGACGATGATCGAGGTGATCAAGGACATCCGCGTGAGCCTGGACAGCGGCCGCGAATTGTCGTCCTCGATGCGGCGGCACCCGGACGTGTTCTCGTTCTTCTACGTGAGCCTCGTGCGCGTGGGCGAGCTGACGGGCCAGCTGGAGAACGTCTTTCTGCGGCTGTACACCCACCTCGAATTCGAGAAGGAGATCCGCGAGAGCATCAAGGCGGCGGTCCGCTACCCGATCTTCGTGCTGTGCGCGATGGCGGCCGCGGTGGTTATCGTGAACCTGTTCGTGATCCCGGCCTTCGCCAAGGTCTACGCGGGCTTTCATGCCGAGCTGCCGTTGCTCACCAAGATGCTCGTGGGCTTCTCGAACTTCATGGTCCGGACCTGGTGGCTGCAGCTTGCGGCGCTCGTCGGCGCGGCATTCGCCTTCCGCGCCTGGATCGCCACGCGCGCGGGCAAGTACGCGTGGGACCGCTGGAAGCTCAAGGTCCCGATCGCCGGAAAGATCGTCCTCAAGGCGACCCTCGCGCGGTTCGCGCGCAGCTTCTCGCTCGCGCTGCAGAGCGGCGTGCCCGTGGTGCAGGCGCTCAGCACGGTGGCGCAGGTCGTCGACAACGACTACATCGGCCAGCGCATCGAGCAGATGCGCGACGGCGTCGAGCGCGGCGAGAGCGTGCTGCGCACGGC
>DATIYN010000019.1:0-8698 GCA_035517595.1 Burkholderiales bacterium | reverse complement strand
TTTCTCCTTCGCTTCTTTTGTTTCTTTCTCGCTGGGCTCCTTGCACGTGGCGGCGTCCTCCGACTCACGCGGCCCCAGCGCGCCGCTCTTGGCGATGACAGGGCCGTTGCCGCCGAGGCAGAACTGCGTCTGGGATTCCTCGGACTCCGAGGACAGCTCGTATGTCTTGTTCGCCTTGTCGTACTTGTATTTGACCTTGGCCTGTTGTGCGGCTGCCAGCGCCTGGAAGAATTTCGCTGGATGCTTTTCATCGTAGACCACGCAGCCCAGCAATTTCGGCTTCGAAATCGTCCGGGCTGTGAAGCCCGTGAATCGGTCGACAAGGCTCAAGTAACGCTCGAATTGGGACCTTCCGCCGCAGTGGCTTGCTTCTCCAAGTTTCGTCCTGTTCCGGATCTCCTCGATGGATCCCTTCGGGTCGTTCTTGACGAGAATCGCCTTGCCCCCGACGAACTTTTCCTGATCTGCGGCCGGTTTTGCGTCCTTCATTGTGATCTCCGCGGCCGAAAAGAAGAGCAGCATGACGAGCCGGTAGTCCAGGCCGCGATCGAGCCAGTACTTGACGTATTTCGGGTCGATCGGCGAGGTCATGCCGGTGACGAACTCCTTCGAATACACGTGGTTCAGGTCGAAGGTCGGCGAGAACTGCAGGCTCGCGCCGAGCGTGGCGGACCGGCGCTGCGTCGATCCGGCCCGCGGCCCCAGCAGCTCGACCAGGGATATCGAGTTGTTCTCCTGGATCGATTGGCGCAGCGACGGCAGCGCCATGAAGTGCAGCGGCGCCTGGTCGCGCGCGCGCAGGATGTTCAGCACCAGCAGCTTGTCGGTGGCGTTTTCGATGACGTCGTCGAACGACACGATCTCCGATTTCAGGATCGGATTCGACAGGCCGCAGCCGCCCAGCAGAGCAATCGCGGCGATCGCACGCAGTGAACGCATGGTGTTCCCCCCTTCGCCGGTATTTGATGGCGTGCCGCAGGCCGTGACAAGTGAATATTCAAGTCCATCTCGATGTGCGATGGCACATGGATGGGCCAAAGTCCGGACGGACGGCAAACGTACGAGGGCATGAGCTATGCGATAGTCGCGACACTGTTTCGGGGGAGCTGGCGATGCGCATCTATCTGCCGGGCGAGGCCTGGGATCCGGGGCGTTTCCCCGCGGTCCTCGCGATCGGCGATTCGTGGTTCTGGTATCCGTTCAACAACCTGCCGATGGCGATGGCGCAGCATCCGCGCCTGAAGGCGCCGTACCGGAACATCCAGATCGTCGGCTTCAACGGCGCGCCCGCGACGGACTACGTGGTGTGGAAGGGCAAGCGCGGCAAGTACGCGGGCGAGGTCGAGCGCCAGGTCAGTCCGAGCAACGCCCAGTACTACTCCGTGGTGATGATCAGCGGCGGCGGCAACGACGCGATCGACTGGGGGCTCGCGCTGAAGCAGAAGTGCGCCGGCATCGCCGATCCCGGCCAATGCCTCGACCTCGCGGGCCTGCAGGGGCTGCTCGACGAGATCGCCGGCTGCCTGCGGATCCTGCTCGGGCAGGTCGCCGCCGCGTTCGCGGGCCACGCCGTGAGCGTGTTCCTGCACGGCTACGACTACCCGGTGCCCGACGGCCGCGGCTTCACGCTCGCGGGCCTGAAGGTGACCGGACCCTGGCTGCAGCCCGCGCTGCAGGCGGCGGGCGTGGACCCGGCGCTCGGGCTCGCGGTCTGCCACCGGCTCATCGATGCGCTGAACGGCACGATCGCGGGGCTCGCGGATCCGGCGAAGAACATCTATCACGTCAACAGCCTGGGCGTGCTCGACTTCTCGCCGGGCAACTACCGGCACGACTGGGCCAACGAGATGCACCCGACGGTCGCGGGCTTTGCCCGCATCGTCGACCAGCGCTGGATCCCGGTGCTCGCCGGCGCGGGGATCGCGAGCTAGGGCGGCGCGCGGCCGGAAGTAGCGTAAACTGCGCGCCCTCATGCGCGCCATCGTCGCCGCCGTCCAGCTTTCCAGCGTCAGCGACGCCGAGTTCGAGGCCTCGCTCGCCGAGCTGCGCCAGCTCGCGAAGACGCTCGGCTACGAGGTCGCGGCCACGTTCACGCAGAAGCTCGCGCACTTCAACGCGGGCGCGTACTTCGGCACCGGCAAGCGCGAGGAGCTGAAGGCGCTCTGCGCGGAGACCGGCGCCGACGCGGTGCTGGTCGACCACGAGATCTCGCCCTCGCAGGCGTTCAACCTCGCGAAGGAGATCGGCTGCGAGGTGATGGACCGCACGATGGTGATCCTCGAGATCTTCCACCGCCACGCAGCCTCGCGCTACGCGCGCGCGCAGGTCGAAATCGCGCGGCTGGGCTACATGGCGCCGCGCCTGCGCGAGGCGGCGAAGCTGAAGGGGCCGCAGGGCCGCGGGCGCAGCGGCGTCGGCGGGCGCGGGGCGAGCGAATCGCGCATGGAGCTCGACCGGCGCAAGGTTCGCGACCGCATCACCGAGCTGCAGAGGGAGCTCTCGGGCATGAGCGAGGAGCGCGGCACGCAGCGCGCGCGCCGGCGCGAGCGCGAGGGCCTCGCGCGCGTGGCGCTGGTGGGCTACACCAACGCGGGCAAGTCCACGCTGATGCGCGCGCTGACGGGAAGCGAAGTCCTGGTGGCCAACAAGCTGTTCGCGACGCTCGACACCACGGTGCGCGCGCTGCACCCGGAGAGCGTGCCGCGGGTGCTGGTGAGCGACACGGTCGGCTTCATCAAGAACCTGCCGCACGGGCTGGTGGCGTCCTTCAAGTCGACGCTGGACGAGGCGCTCGAAGCCTCGCTGCTGCTGCACGTGGTGGACGCGAGCGACGCGGGCTTCGAGCGCCAGCGCGCGGTGACCGAGGAGGTGCTCGCGGAGATCGGCGCCGAGGAGGTGCCGAAGCTCCTCGTCTTCAACAAGATCGACCGCGCGGCGGACGCCGCGGCGCTCGAGGCCCGGCTGCGCAAGGAGCACCCCGGCTGCATCGTGATGAGCGCGCGCCGGCCCGAGGACGTCGCGCAGCTGAGGGAAAGGATCGTGGCGCACTTCCAGCAGCGCCTCGTGGAGGCGGAGCTGTTCCTGCCCTGGTCGGAGCAGAAGCTGCGCGGCGAAATCTTCGCCCGCTGCGCGGTGCTGGACGAGCGCGCCGGCGCCGAGGGCGCGACCCTGCGCGTGCGCGGCGAGCCCGAGGCGGTCGATCGCCTCAAGGCGCGCTTCGGCGCGAGGAAGTCGCGCTCGGCCGCCTGAACTAGAATCGCCGCTTTATCCCGGGAAGGAATCCGATGCTCACGCTCTTTTACGCACCCGGCGCCTGCTCGATGGCGCCCCACATCGTCATGGAAGAAGGCGGCGAGAAGTACACGCCGAAGAAGATGGATCTCGGCAAGGGCGAGCAGCGGGCGCCCGAGTACATGAAGATCCATCCGCTCGGGCGCGTGCCCGCGCTGCTGCTGGACGACGGGACACCGCTCACCGAGAACACCGCGATCCTGCCGTTCCTCGGCAAGCGCTTCGGCCTCTGGCCCGCCGACCCGGTGAAGGAGGCGCGCGCCCTGTCGATCATCGGCTTCTTCGCCGCGACCGTGCACCCGGCGAACGGCCACATCGGCCGCACCGAGCGCTACACGGACGAGAAGGCCGCCTTTGCGGGCATCCAGGCGAAGGCCAGGCAGAGCTACGCCGAGTACATGAGGCAGATCGACGCCCTGTACGCCGGCCGCGAGTGGCTCTCGGACAAGTACTCCGTGCTCGACCCCTACGCGTTCATCTTCTACTTCTGGCACGCGCGCCGCGGCGAGCCCGTGGCGGAGCTGAAGAACTACACTGCGATGAAGGACCGCATGCTCAAGCGCCCCGCGGTGCAGCGCGTGATCGCCGACGAGGGCATCAAGCTCTAGGCCACGGCCGGCAAAGAGCGGGCTTCGTCCGATGCTGGTCCTGCACCACGCCTGGCGCTCCTCGGCCTCCCGCCGCGTGCGCCTGTGCCTGGAGGAGAAGGGGCTCGCCTACGAGAGCCATCCGGTGGACCTGGCGAAGCTGGAGCACCACTCGCCCGAGTACCTGAAGATCAATCCGAACGGCGTGATCCCGACGCTGGTGCACGACGGGCGCGCGCTCTACGAGAGCGGAACGATCTGCGAGTACCTCGACGAGGTGTTTCCCGAGCCGCCGCTGCGGCCCGCGGACGCCTGGGGGCGCGCGGCGATGCGCAACTGGATCCGCTACGCCGACGAGCGCATCGGCAACCTGATCGTCTTCAACTGGGTGCACGACCTGCAGAAGGTCGCCTCGAAGTGGACGGACGAGGAGCTGGCCGAGCGGCTGAAGAAGATCCCGAGCAAGGAGCGCCAGGAGGCCTGGCTGCGCGTGGCGCGCCGGCCCTACACCGAGGAGGAGCGCGAGGCGGCGCGCGCGAAGCTGGTGCAGATGCTCGACCGCATGGAGGGCGCGCTCGCGCAGGGCGCCTGGCTCGCGGGCGAGCGCTATTCGATCGCCGACATCGCGCTGGTGCCGTTCGTGAAGCGCATCGACGAGGAGATCGCGCCGGGCGAGATGGCGACGGCGCGGCACCCGCTGGTGGCGGAGTGGTGGCGGGCGATCCAGGCGCGGCCCGCGTTCGGGCGCGCGAGGATCGGGCCGTTCGTGGAGTCCTGAAGCCTGCGCCGCCGTCCCCGCGCGCGCGGGGACGGCAGGATCGGGTTAGGGCAGCAGCTGGGCGCGGATCTCGCCGCCCTTGTGCGCCGGGGTGTGGAAGTTGACGTAGGTCTCGCCGGCGAGGAAGGCCTTGTACTGGTCGTCGCTGAACTTCGCGCCGTCGGGCACGACCCAGACGGTGTCGGAGTACTTGGTCAGGCCGATCGCCACCGGGCCGTTCTTGCCCGCGGCGCCGACGTGGATGTGCGCGGCGACGGGCTCGAGGCCGGTGATGGTGACGCTGCCGCTCACCGCATGGTCCTCGCTCACCGTGAAGAAGCCGCTGCCGCGCGCCTTGGTGGCCACGGGCGGCACCTGCTCGGCGCCGGTCAGCGAGACGCTGACGCTCCTGCTTGCCGGCGGCGTGCTCGCGCAGCCCGCGAGCGCAATGGCGGCCGCGCCGAGAGCCGCGCCGAACAGGCGCCTGGTCCGATTCATCGAATGCATTTGCCGCTCCTCTCCAATTTGGGCCCGGGGAAGGGGATTTCCATGGGCGGTGCCCCCAGGGGCAAGCGACTTTATACACCGGCCAGGGGAGGTAAGTCTCCCTCGGCGGCGCGGCTACATGATCTGGTTCACGACGCCGCCGTCCACGCGCAGCGCCGCGCCGGAGGTGGCCGAGGCGCCCTCGCCGCAAAGGTAGACCGCGAGGTTGGCGACTTCCTCGGCCGAGGCGAAGCGCCGGATGAGCGAGGTCGGGCGGAAGTCGCGGAAGAAGCCTTCCTCGATCTCCTTCACGCCGACCCCCGCCGCCTTCGCGCGCTCGGCGCGCAGCCGGTCGGTGTTCTCGGTGCGCGTGGGGCCGGGCAGCAGCGCGTTCACCGTGACGCCGGTGCAGGCGAGCTCCATCGCCAGGCCGTGCGAGATCGCGAGCTGCGCGGTCTTCGACATGCCGTAGTGGATCATCTCCTTCGGGATGTTGAGGGCCGACTCGCTCGAGACGAAGAGGATGCGGCCCCAGCCGCGCTTCGCCATCGCGGGCGCGTAGCGGCGCGCGAAGCGAACGCCCGAGAGCACGTTCACCTCGAAGTAGCGCAGCCACTCGGCGTCCGGGATGTCGAAGAACGCCATGCGCCCGTAGACGCCGAGGTTGTTGACGAGGATGTCCACGTCCGCGACGCGCGCGAACACGGCTTGCGCGCCGGCCGCGCTCGCGCAGTCGGCGGCGACGCCTTCGGCCTGCGCCTGCGGCAGGTCCTTGCTCAGCCGCGCGAGCGCGCCGTCCACCGAAGCCTGCGTGCGCCCCGTGACGACGACGCGCGCGCCCTCGGCGGCGAGCCCGCGCGCGATCGCGTAGCCGATGCCGGCGGTGGAGCCGGTGACGAGCGCGCGCTTGCCGTTGAGTCCGAGGTCCATGGCGGGGTTCTCCTAGGGTGCGGGTGGGGCGAGTCTGCCACGGGCGGCCGGGCGCGCCAAAGAAAACGGCGAGGCGCCTGGAGCTCGCCTCGCCGCCGCCGGGAGCGCGAGGACGCGGGTCCGCGTCCTCGCACCCGCGCAGGACTACTTGTCCTTGGTGGTGACGCCCTTCTTGTCCTTCGAGGAGACGTCGCCGCCCGACTTGGTCGTCACGGGGCCGCCCTTGACCTTCTCCTTGGGCTTGGGCGCCGCGCGCGCCTTCCTCGGCGCGGGCTTGGGCTTGTCCTTCATGTCCTTGGTGGTGACGTTCGGGCCGCCCTTGGAGGGGATGGCTTCGCCGCCTTTCTTGGTGGTGACGTCCTTGGACTGCGCGATGGCGCCCGCGCTGGCGGCCGCGAACGCCGCGGCGACGATGACGGACAGCAGTTTCTTCATGGCTACTCCTCCCGGTTGGTGGGTCGCAGGCGCAGGGCGCGGGGCGCCCTCCGCCTCGCGCGCATTCTAGTGGAAGGCGGCGGGCCCAACAAACGCGCGCCTGCGCGCGCGGGACGCTAGGCGCCGGGCCTGGCGCGCGGGTTCAGCCGCGAGAGCGCCTCGGCGAACACGCGCAGCGCGCGCTTGGCGGCGTTGCATTCGGCGTAGCGCAGGTGCTGCGAGGTGAAATTGACGACGGCCATGAGCGCCAGCATGCGCTCGCGCACGTCGGCCTCGCCCTGCAGCGGCTGCTGGAACCAGTCGGGCAGCGAGACGATGTCGCGAAGGTTGCCGGCATAGACCGACAGCGCCGTCAGGACCTCGGAATTCGTGCTTGCGGTGCGGATGAGTTCGATGATCTGCATGGCGGCATCCTGAACGCGTAGTGTGACGCGCCGATGTCGCGGATAGTTCCCGCAAAGATGTAACCGAAGTGTCGCGCCGCGGCGACTCAGAGCACGGGCGCGCGCGGGCCGCTCACCGCCAGGAATATTTCGCGTAAGAAAATTGTCAGGCTCGCGATCAGCGCGACCATCGCCAGGATGAAGAGCGTGGCGATGAGCTTGGCGAGGTCGACGGCAGTGAATGCGTCGATGAACGCGAGCGCGATGAGCATGCAGGTCAGCAGCGCGCTCAGCACCGCCATCTGGATCGCGACGTAGATGAGCCCGATGCGCCGGATCTGGTAGTCGAGCTCGGCGCGCGCGAGCCCGGCCGCGCCTTCGTCCAGGCCGGACAGCCGGCCCGCGAGCACGCGGCGCCGATCCACGGCCCGGCCCAGGCGTCCCGCGAGCACGTTGAGCACCGTGCCGATCGCGGTGAGCAGGAACACCGGCGCGATCGCCAGCTGGATGAGGTGGCCGATGTCCTCGAGCGCGGCGGGCATGCGCCGATCTTACCGTCGCCGCCGGGGCGGCGCCGGACGCCCGGAGCAATTGCGGCACGAGCCGGCGCGGCGCATGCCATCCGGCAGTCGAGTCGTACTTCTCCGGCTCCGCAGGCGTATGATTTTCCGTTCCCCGCGAGGTGCCGATGACCACAGGGAAGGCGCCGGGTCCCGAAGGCGAGCCGATCACCGACTGCGCGACCACGCTCGGGCTGGTGCTCGACCACATGTCGGACCTGGTGGCGATGCTCGACACGGCCGGCAAGCGCCTCTACAACAGCCCGTCCTACGCGAGCGTGTTCGGCGACCGCGACCTGACGGGCACGGATTCCTTCGCCGAGATCCACCCCGCCGACCGCGAGCGCGTGAAGCGCGTGTTCCGCGAGACGGTCGAGCGCGGGGTCGGCCAGCGCACGCACTACCGCTTCCTGCTGGCCGACGGCGGCGTGCGCTACATCGAGTCGCAGGGCGACGTCATCAAGGACGCCGCGGGCAAGGTGCAGTACGTGGTGGTGGTCGCGCGCGACATCACCGAGCGCAAGCAGTTCGAGCAGGCGCTGGAAGACCGCAACCGCGAGCTGCTCGCCACGGTGCACGAGCTCGAGCGCCGGCACCGCGAGCACGTGGTGCTCGCCAAGCTGGGCGACATGCTGCAGATGTGCAAGTCGGCCGAGGAATCGCGCCGCGTGCTCGTGCAGTACGGCGAGGAGCTGTTCCCCGGCGCCTCGGGCCACCTCTACCTGCGCAATTTCGGCAACGACCTGCTCGAGACGGTGTCGAGCTGGGGCGCCTCGCGCCTCTCCGGCGACCCGGTCATCGCGCGCGACGACTGCTGGGCGCTGCGCCGCGGCCAGCTGCACGTCGTCGAGGACCCGCACTCGCAGCTCGCCTGCCACCACCTCATCGCGCCGGCCTCCGGCCCCAGCCTGTGCGCGCCGATCATGGCGCACGGCGACCTGCTGGGCCTGCTGCACATCCAGCTCGGCCCCGAGGAGGCGCACCTGCCGCAGGCGGTGCGCCAGCGCCAGCTCGCGGCGCAGGAGGTCTGGACGCTCACCGTGGCCGAGCACATCGCGCTCGCGCTCGCCAACCTGCGCCTGAGCGAGACGCTGCGCGTGCAGGCGGTGCGCGACGCGCTCACCGGCCTCTACAACCGCCGCCACATGGAGCAGGCGCTCGAGCGCGAGCTGCTGCGCGCGGCGCGCAGCAGCCGCACGGTGGGCGTGCTCATGATGGACCTGGACCACTTCAAGGCCTTCAACGACACGCACGGCCACGAGGCGGGCG
>DATIYN010000018.1:0-6408 GCA_035517595.1 Burkholderiales bacterium | reverse complement strand
ACGAGGAGGTCCTCGTCGACGACGAGGCTACGCTCGCCACGCCGCACCCGAAGCTCCACGTCGCGCGCGCGCGGGCCCCGGAGAATCCGGGTCTCGCCGAGGAAGTGGCGGCGTGGCTCGCCGAAGCGCGCGGTGCGGCGCCCGAGGCGGTGCGCGCGCGCCTGAAGGCCTGGATCCCGGAGTACCGCGCGGGCCGATGAGATAATCGGCGCATGCTCCTCGTGACGGGCGGCGCCGGCTTCATCGGCTCGAACTTCGTGCTCTCGACGCTCGCCGCGACCGGCGAGCCGCTCGTCAACCTCGACAAGCTGACCTACGCGGGCAGCCGCAGGAACCTGCAGGAGATCGAGGGCGACCGGCGCCACGAGTTCGTGCAGGGCGACATCTGCGACCGCGCCCTCGTGCGCCGCCTGCTCGCCGAGCGCCGGCCGCGCGCGATCGTGCACTTCGCGGCCGAGAGCCACGTCGACCGCTCGATCGCCGGGCCGTCGGAATTCATCCAGACCAACGTGGTCGGCACCTTCAGCCTGCTGGAGGAGGCGCGCGCCTGGTGGGGCGGGCTCGCAGGCGAGGCGAAGGCGCGCTTCCGCTTCCTGCACGTGTCGACCGACGAGGTCTACGGCTCCCTGCCGGCGCAGGAGCCGCCGTTCACCGAAACCCACGCGTACGCGCCGAGCAGCCCCTACGCGGCCTCGAAGGCGGCCGCCGACCACCTCGCGCGCGCCTACCACCGCACTTACGGGCTGCCGGTGGTGACGACCAACTGCTCGAACAACTACGGGCCGCGGCAATATCCGGAGAAGCTGATTCCGCTCATGATCACCAACGCGCTCGCGGGCCGGCCGCTGCCGGTGTACGGCGACGGCCAGCAGGCGAGGGATTGGCTGTACGTGCTCGACCATTGCGAGGCGGTCCGCGTCGCGCTCGAAAAGGGCCGGCCCGGCGAGACCTACAATATCGGCGGCGGCTGCGAAAAGAAGAACATCGAGCTGGTGCGCGAGCTTTGCGCGCTGCTGGACGCGGCGCGGCCGCGCGCGCGCGGCAGCTACGCGGAGCTCATCGCGATGGTCGAGGACCGGCCCGGCCACGACCGGCGCTACGCGATCGACTCGGCGAAGATCGGGCGCGAGCTCGGCTGGCGGCCGGCCGAAAGCCTGGAGTCCGGCCTGCGCAAGACCGTAGACTGGTACCTGGAAAGGCGATGAGCGCATGACGGCGCAGACGACCGGCAGGCGGGCACTGATCACCGGCGTCACGGGCCAGGACGGCGCCTACCTCGCGCGCCTGCTGCTCGACAAGGGCTACCAGGTCTTCGGCCTCGTCGCGCGGCGCGGCAGCGACGCGCTCTGGCGCCTGCGCGAGCTGGGCGCCGAAGGCGACGTGAAGCTGCTCGTCGGCGACATCACCGACATCTCCTCGCTGATGCGCGCGATCCAGCAGGCCGAGCCCGCCGAGCTCTACAACCTCGCCGCGCAGAGCTTCGTCGACAAGTCCTGGGACCTGCCCACGGTCACCGTGCAGGTCTCGGGAATGGCGGTGACCAACGTGCTCGAGGCGATCCGCTGCTGCGACCCCAAGATCCGCTTCTACCAGGCGACCTCGAGCGAGGTGTTCGGCCGCGTGACGGCCCAGCGGCAGGACGAGACGACGCCCTTCCACCCGCTGAGCCCCTACGGGGTGGCCAAGGCCTTTGCGCACTGGCTGACCGTCAACTACCGCGAGAGCCACGGCATGCATTGCTCGAGCGGCATCCTGTTCAACCACGAGTCGCCGCTGCGCGGGCCGGACTTCGTCACGCGCAAGATCGCGATCGGCGTGGCGCGCATCAAGCTCGGCCTGCAGGACAAGCTGCGCCTCGGCAACCTCGACGCGAAGCGCGACTGGGGCTTCGCGGGCGACTACGTCGACGCCATGTGGCGCATGCTGCAGCAGGACGCCGCGGACGACTACGTGATCGCCACCGGGCGCAACGCGTCGGTGCACGAATTCTGCCGCCTCGCGTTCGCGCACGCCGGCCTGGACTACGCGAAGCACGTCGAAGTCGACCAGGCCCTCTATCGCCGCGTCGAGATCGAGGCGGTGCTCGGCAATCCCTCGAAGGCGCAGCTCAAGCTCGGCTGGTCGCCGAAGACCTCGCTCGAGCAACTCGTGGCGATGATGGTCGACGCGGACCTCGCGCGCGCGCGCAAGGGCGCAGGCGCATGAAGGGCATCATCCTCGCCGGCGGCTCGGGCACGCGCCTGTATCCGGCGACGCTCGCGACCTCCAAGCAGCTGCTGCCGGTCTACGACAAGCCGATGATCTACTACCCGCTGTCGACGCTCATGCAGGCGGGGATCCGCGACATCCTGGTGATTTCCACGCCGCAGGACACGCCGCGCTTCCGGCAGCTGCTCGGCGACGGGCGGCGCTGGGGCATCCGGCTGTCCTATGCGGTGCAGCCTTCGCCCGGGGGCATCGCGCAGGCCTTCCTGATCGGCCGGAAGTTCATCGGCAAGGACGCGGTCGCCCTCGTGCTCGGCGACAACATCTTCTACGGGCACCGGTTCTCGGAGCTGACCAAGAAGGCGGCGCGGCGCAAGTCCGGCGCGACGATCTTCGCCTACGCGGTCAACGATCCGGAGCGCTACGGCGTCGTGGCGTTCGACGCGCGCGGCCGCGCGGTGAGCCTGGAGGAGAAGCCGAAGCGCCCCCGGTCGCGCTACGCGGTGGCCGGCCTCTACTTCTACGACAACCGGGTGGTCGGCATCGCCGGGGCGCTGAAGCCCTCGAAGCGCGGCGAGCTCGAGATCACCGACGTCAACCAGCGCTATCTCGAGCGGGGCGAGCTGACGGTGGAGCCGCTTGGCCGCGGGCACGCCTGGCTCGACGCCGGCACGCACGAGTCCCTGCTCGAGGCTTCGCACTTCGTGGAGACGATCGAGCGGCGCCAGGGATGGAAGATCGCCTGCCCCGAGGAGGTCGCGCTCGACGAGGGCTACATCAGCCGGCGCCAGTTCCGGCGGCTCGCCGTGCCGCTCGCGAAGAGCGGCTACGGCCAGTACCTGCTGCGGCTGCTCGAGGACAAGCCGCGGCCGTGAAGGTCGAGCGTACGTCGATCCCCGACGTGCTGGTGCTGGAGCCGAAGCGCTACGGCGACGCGCGCGGTTTCTTCATGGAGACCTGGAACGCGCGCGAATTCGCCGCGCTCGGCATCGGCGCGCCGTTCGTCCAGGACAACCATTCGCGCTCGTCGCGGCACGTGCTGCGCGGCCTGCACTACCAGCTGCGCCAGCCGCAGGGCAAGCTCGTGCGCGTCGCCGCGGGCGAGATCTGGGACGTGGCGGTGGACTTGCGCCGCAGCTCGCCGAGCTTCGGGCGCTGGGCGGGCGTGAGGCTTGAGGCCGCGGCGCCGCGCCTGATGTGGATCCCGCCCGGCTTCGCGCACGGCTTCCTCGTGCTCTCCGAGAGCGCGGACGTGCTGTACAAGACGACCGACTACTACGCCCCGGAGCACGAGCGCGCGCTGCTCTGGAACGACCCGGCGCTCGGCATCGACTGGCCGCTCGCGGGCGCGGCGCCGATCCTCAGCGAACGCGACCGGCGCGCCACGCCGCTCGCGCAGGCACCGACCTACGATTGAGGCCGCGACCGGACTACTCGACGAGCGACTGGAATTCCGGGTGCGAGGCGGCGAGCGCCGCGAAGGAGCCTTCGGCCGCGAGCGCGCCCTCGCGCAGCAGGAAGATGCGCCGGGCGAGGCGCACCGAGGACATCTGGTGCGCGATGAGCAGCACCGTCTTGCGTCCCGCGAGAGACGAGAGCACCGCCCCGACCTCCTCGGCCGTCGGGCGGTCGAGCGCGGTGGTGGGCTCGTCCAGCACGAGCACTTCCGGATCGCGGTAGAGCGCGCGCGCGATGCCGATGCGCTGGCGCTGGCCGCCCGAGATGCGCGCGCCGCGCTCGCCGATCGCGGTATCGAGGCCCCGCGGCAGGCCGCGCACGAAGTCGCCGAGCTGCGCCGCCTCGAGCGCGCGCAGCACCCCGGCGTCGTCGATCTCGCCGTCGGCGATCCCGAAGGCGACGTTCCGGCGCAGCGTGTCGTCGCCGAGGTAGACGGCCTGCGGCACGTAGCCGATGTTGCGCTGCCAGGCGGCCGCGTCGCCGGCGATGTCGCGCCCGTCCACGAGCACCGCACCGCTCGTCGGCGCATGCAGCCCGATGAGGATGTCCACGAGCGTGGATTTGCCGGCGCCCGAGCGGCCCACGAAGGCGGCCAGCGTGCCGCGCTCGATGCGCAGCGAGACCTCGCGCAGCGCGGGCCGCGCCGCGCCCTCGTAGGTGTAGCCGACCGCGCGCGCCTCGATCGCGTGCGCGAGGCCGGTGCGCGGCCCGCCCGGCGGAACGACGCGGCGCCGGTCGGCTTCCCCTTCGGCGAGGTCGCGCGCGACGGTTTCGACCGACGATTGGTAGAAGCGCATCATCGTCAGCGCGCCGACGACGCGCGTCGCCGAGGGCATGAGGCGCAGCGCGGCGACGCCGAACAGCGCGAGCGTCGGAAACACCGTCTCGAGGCGCGCTCCCGAGCGCGCCAGCGCGACCACGCCGAGCACGATGCCGCAGACCACCGCGGTCTCTACGAACAGGCGCTGCAGGGTGCCTACGGTCTGCAGCACGACGCTCGAGCCGGAATACGCCGCGGCGAGGCGCGCATAGCGGTCGACGAAGAACTGCTCGCGGCCGAGGATGATCGCCTCCTTGATGCCGCCGAGCGTCTGCATGACCCACTTGGCCAGCGCGGCGCGCTCGGCGAGCTGGCGCTCGCCCACGCGCTGCAGGCGCGCGCGGAACACGCCGTAGAACACGAGCGCCGCCCCGCCCGTCACGCCCACCGCGAGCAGCGTCACGAGCGGGCTCACGGCCAGCAGCAGCCCGGTCACGAGCACCGCCACCAGCGCCTCGGTGATGACGATGCTGCCGGGCAGGACCACGCAGGCGAAGACGTTGAAGGCGACCGCGGTGGTGTTCGCGGCAAGCTCCGAGCTGTTGCGAATCAGGTGGAAGGCATAGGGCCGGTGCAGGTAGGACTGCAGCAGGCGCGCCGCCAGCTGCGTCTGCCGCTCGGCGACGAACGCCGCCTGCGCATAGGTCAGCGCCGCGATCAGCAGGTTCTTCAGGACGAAGAAGCCGGCGAGCGCCGCGCCGAACGCGACGACGATTTCGGCCTCGCCCGCGTCGCCGAGCATCGCGCCGAGCCACGGCCCGGCGCGCGCGAGCAGCGCGCGCGGGTCGATCAGCGTCGCGATGAAAGCGGGCAGCAGTCCCACGGCGGCGACCTCGAGCAGCGCGACGACGAAGAACGAGCCGACGAAGCGCGCGAGGCCCCGGCCCGCGATCATCGGCTTCAGCTGGGACAGCGTGCGGCGCAGGGACGTGTCGGCGGGCATGCGAAACTAGCGCATTATGACCCAGCGCCTCTGACCGCCCGGTGCGCATCCTGCTCACGGGCCGCGCCGGCCAGGTCGGCTCCGCGCTCGAGCGCGCGCTCGCGCCGCTCGGCGAGGTCTGCGCCTTCGACCGGCAGGGCTTCGATCTTCTCCGGCCGGTTGAATTCAGAAAGGCCATTGGTGAACTCAACCCCGCTGCGATCGTCAATGCGGCGGCCTATACCGCGGTCGACCGTGCGGAGAGCGAGGCTGACCTCGCCTTCAAGGTGAATTCCGCGGCGGTGGGGGGGCTTGCGCTCGCGGCCCGCTCGATCGGCGCGTTGCTGGTGCACTTTTCGACGGACTACGTCTTCGATGGCGAAAAGGCGTCGCCCTACGTCGAGAGCGACGCGCCGAACCCGCTCAACGTCTACGGCCGCAGCAAGCTCGAGGGCGAGCGGGCGATCGCCGCGAGCGGCTGCCGTCACCTCGTCTTTCGCACCAGCTGGGTCTATGCGCCTTCGGGCCGCAACTTCCTGCGCTCGATCCTCGCGGCCGCGCGCACGCAGCCGGAACTGCGCGTCGTGGACGACCAGCACGGCGCTCCGACCTCGAGCCTGGACATCGCCGCGGCCGTCGCGCGCATCCTCGCGGCGCCGGACCTGGCGCAAAAGGGCGGCTTCTACCACATGACCGCGGGGGGCGAGACCACGTGGCACGGCTTCGCGCGCGCGATCCTCGATGCGAAGGGCATCCGCACGCCGCTCGTGGCGATCCCGAGCTCGGAATATTCGACGGCGGCGCGGCGGCCGAGGAATTCGCGCCTGAGCAGCGCGAAGCTTGCCGCGGACTTCGGCGTCGTGCTGCCCGACTGGCGCGAGGGCCTCGCCGCGGTGCTGCGCGCGGTCGACTAGCGCGCCCCGTGCGCTCCTTCTAGCGCGCCCCGTGCGCTCGTTTAAGATTCGCCGATGGAATTCATCGACCTGAAGGCCCAGTACCGGGC
>DATIYN010000017.1:0-9373 GCA_035517595.1 Burkholderiales bacterium | reverse complement strand
GGGCGGCTCGAGCGACCTGTGCGCGATGCTGCAGCCGGGCGAGCCGGTGATCCTCATGGGGCCGACCGGAACGCCCACCGAGATCGCGGGCGGCGAAACCGTCGTGCTCTGCGGCGGCGGCCTCGGCAACGCGGTGCTGTTCTCCATCGGCGCCGCCTTTCGCGCCGCCGGCTCCAGGGTGCTCTACTTCGCGGGCTACAAGAGGGCGATCGACCGCTACAAGGTCCCGGAAATCGAGCAGGCGGCCGATACGATCATCTGGTGCTGCGACGAGCAGCCCGGCTTCCGGCCCGGCCGCCCGCAGGACCGCAGCTTCGTCGGCAACATCGTCCAGGCGATGGACGCCTACGCCGAGGGGCGCCTCGGCGCGCCGTCGATCCGGCTGGAAGACGCCGACCGCCTGATCGCGATCGGCTCGGACCGGATGATGGCCGCGGTTGCGCGCGCGCGCCACGACGTGCTGCGCCCGCACCTGAAGCCGAAGCACCTCGCCATCGGCTCGATCAACTCGCCGATGCAGTGCATGCTCAAGGAAATCTGCGCGCAGTGCCTGCAGCCGCAGCAGGATCCCGAGACCGGCGCGACGAGCTACGTGTTCTCCTGCTTCAACCAGGACCAGGCGCTCGACCGCGTCGACTTCAAGGGCCTCAACGAGCGCCTGAAGCAGAATTCCCTCGCCGAGAAGCTCACCGCCGGCTGGCTGCAGCGCTGCAAGCCGGAGCTTCGCAAGCAGCGCGGCTTCGTCTAGCCCGGGCCTTGACGGTGTATACAGATCTTATATAAGATCTGTATATGACGAAAGGCAAGAGCAAGATCAGTACTTTTTCGGCGGCGCCGCGCGACCTGGAGATGCTCGAGGTCGTCGCGCGTTATCACGGCTTGAACAAGAGCGCCACGCTGGTGAGCCTGGTGCGCAAGGAGTTCTGGCGCGCTTTCCCGGGCGGCACCGACAAGATCCGCCCCGACCGGGGCGCCAAGGTGGAGGGAAGCAAATGAGATTCCTGCATCTGCTTGCTGGCCTTATTGTTTCGTCCAGTGTCTTTGCGCAGACCGTCAAGATCGGCGAGCTCAACAGCTACAAGGTCTTCCCGGCCTTCCTCGAGCCCTACAAGAAGGGCATGGAGCTCGCGCTGGAGGAGATCAACGCCGCGGGCGGCGTGCTCGGCCGGAAGCTCGAGCTCGTCACGCGCGACGACGGCGGCAACCCGGGCGACGCAGTGCGCGTCGCCGAGGAGCTGATCACGCGCGACCAGGTCACGGTGCTGATGGGCACGTTCGCCTCGAACGTCGGTCTCGCGGTGTCCAACCTCGCCGCGCAGCGCAAGGTGCTCTTCGTCGCCTCCGAGCCGCTCACCGACAAGATGGTCTGGGAGAACGGCAACCGCTACACCTTCCGGCTGCGCCCCTCGACCTACATGCAGACGGCGATGCTGATCCCGGAGGCCGTCAAGCTGAAGAAGAAGCGCTGGGCGATCGTCTACCCGAACTACGAGTACGGCCAGTCGGCCACCGCGTCGTTCAAGAAGCTGCTCAAGGCGGCGCAGCCCGACGTCGAGTTCGTCGCCGAGCAGGCACCGCCCCTCGGCAAGATCGACGCGGGCGCCGTCGTGCAGGCGCTCGCGGACGCGAAGCCGGACGCGATCTTCTCGTCGCTCTTCGCCGCCGACCTGCAGAAGTTCGTGCGCGAGGGAAATACGCGCGGCCTGTTCAAGGGCACGGCGGTCCTCAACCTGCTCGCCGGCGAGCCCGAGTACCTGGACACGCTCAAGGACGAAACGCCGGAGGGCTGGTGGGTCACCGGCTATCCCTGGGCGGAGATCCAGACCCCGGAGCACCGCAAGTTCCGCGAGGCCTACCGCAAGCGCTGGAACGACTATCCGCGCCAGGGCTCGGTCGTGGGCTACAGCGCCGTCTACACGGTCGCGAACGCGGTGCGCCGTGCCGGCTCGGCGGACACCGAGAAGCTGGTCGAGGCCATGAAGGGCCTGGAGATGTCGACCCCGTTCGGCCCGATCGTCTGGCGCCCGATCGATCACCAGTCGACGATGGGGGCGTTCGTGGGCCAGCTGGCGCGCAAGGACGGCAAGGGGGTCATGGTCCACTGGCGCTTTGCCGACGGCGCGCGCTTCCAGCCGCCGATCGAGGAAGTAAAAGCGCTGCGTAAAGATTAGGTTCTTCAGTGAGTTGGGCGTCGTTTCTCATCCAGTTCCTGAATGGGCTGGCGGGCGCCTCCTCGCTGTTCCTGGTCGGGGCCGGACTGTCGCTGATCTTCGGGGTCAGCCGCATCGTCAACTTCGCCCACGGCTCGCTCTACATGCTGGGCATGTATGCCGCGGTCTGGCTTTCGGACCGCGTCGGCTTCTGGGCGGCCGTGCCCCTCGCCGCGATCGCCGTCGCCGCGCTGGGAAGCCTCCTGGAAATCCTGGTCCTGCGCCGCGTCTACCGCGAGCCGGAGCTGCTGCAGTTGCTGGCGACCTTCGCGCTGCTGCTCGTGATCGAGGACGCCGCGCTCTGGCTCTGGGGGCCGGAGGACCTGCTCGGCCCGCGCGCGCCAGGCTTCTCGGGCGCCGTGTCCGTCGCGGGGAAGGCTTTCCCGCAGTACGACCTGCTGCTGATCGCGATCGGCCCGCTGGTCCTGATTCTCCTCCATTTCGTTCTTTCCAGGACCCGGTGGGGCGTCCTGGTCCGTGCCGCGAGCGAGGACCGCGAGATGGCCGGGGCGCTGGGCGTCAACCAGCGCATGCTGTTCACCGGCGTGTTCGCTCTCGGCGCCTGCCTCGCGGGCCTGGGCGGCGCGCTCGACATCCCGCGCGAGCCGGCGACGCTGAGCGTCGACCTGCAGGTGGTCTCGGATGCGTTCGTGGTGGTCGTGGTCGGCGGCCTCGGCTCGATCACCGGCGCCTTCCTCGCCGCGCTGCTGATCGCCCAGGTGAAGGCGTTCTGCACCGGGCTGGGCTGGTCCGAGGCAACGCTGGCGATCGAGTTCGTCGTGATGGCCGCGGTGCTGGTGCTGCGGCCGTGGGGCTTGCTCGGACGGCCGCAGGCGTCGACGGCACAGGCGGCGCCCGCGCCGGCGCGCCTGCCGCGGCCCGGCAGGCGCCTGATCGCCGCATCGATCGCGCTGCTGCTCGCGCTGGCGCTCGTGCCGCTCGCGTTCCCGGGCTACGCCGTGATCCTGCTCACCGACATCTTCGTGGTCGCGCTGTTCGCCGCGAGCCTGCATTTCCTCCTGGGACCGGGCGGCGTGCCCTCCTTCGGCCACGCGGCGTACTTCGGCGCCGGCGCCTACGCGGCCGCGCTCCTCGTCCTGCACCGGCTGGCGTCGATGGAAATCGCGCTCGCCCTCGCCCCGCTCGCGGCCGGCGCCGCGGCCGTGGCGTTCGGCTGGTTCTGCGTGCGCCTGTCCGGCGTCTACGCCGCGATGCTGACGCTCGCGTTCGCGCAGATCGTCTGGTCCGCGGCCTACCAGTGGAGCGCGCTCACGGGAGGGTCGAACGGCCTGATCGGTCTCTGGCCGGCGCCGTGGCTGTCGTCCAAGCCCGCGTACTACCTGCTCGCGCTGCTGCTGTGCGCGGCGGGCATCGGCCTGCTCGCGTGGCTCGTGCACACGCCTTTCGGCTACGCGCTGCGCGCGGGCCGCGACTCGCCGCGGCGCGCCGAAGCGAGCGGCATCGACGTGCGCGCCACGCAATGGGCGGCGTTCGCGATTGCCGGTCTCGGCGCGGGGCTGGCCGGGGCGATTTACGCCTTTTCCAAGGGCTCGATCTCGCCGGAGACGCTGGGCCTGCAGCGCTCGGTCGACGGGCTGGTGATGGTCATGCTGGGCGGACTGCACACGCTCACGGGACCGGTCTGGGGCGCGGCGTTGTTCACCTGGCTGCAGGACGCCGCCGCGCGCAGCTTCGAGTACTGGCGCGCGGCCACGGGCATCGTCGTGCTCGCGTTGGTCCTGGGCTTGCCGAACGGCATCGGACGCCTCCTTCGACCCGAAGCATGAGCCTTCTCGTCGCAACGGGGCTTGCAAAATCGTTCGGCGGCGTGGCGGCGCTGCGCGGAGTGAGCTTCTCGGTTGCGCGCGGCGAGCTGCTGGCGCTGATCGGGCCGAACGGCGCGGGCAAGACGACCTGCTTCAACGTCGTGAACGGCCAGCTGCGCCCCGACCGGGGCCAGGTGCGCTTCGAAGGCAGGCGCATCGACGGCCTGCCGCCGCGCAGGCTCTGCCGCCTCGGCATCGGCCGTACTTTCCAGGTCGCCTCGACCTTCGCCTCGATGAGCGTGCGCGAGAACGTGCAGGTGGTCGAGCGCGACCCGGCGCGCGCCGAGTCGGTCCTGCGCGCGGCCGGGGTCGGCGCGCTCGCCGGCCGGCAATGCGCCGAGCTCGCCTACGGCGACCTGAAGCGCGTCGAGCTCGCGATCGCGCTCGCCTCCCGCCCGCGGCTGCTGCTCATGGACGAGCCCACCGCGGGCATGGCCTCGGCCGAGCGCCGCGCGCTCATGGACATCGTGCGCGACGCGGCGCGCGCGCAGGACATTGCGGTGCTGTTCACCGAGCACGACATGGACGTCGTCTTCGGCTTCGCCGACCGGGTGCTGGTGCTCGCCGAGGGCGAGCTCATCGCGCAGGGCGCCCCCGCCGCGGTGCGCTCCGACGCGCGCGTGCGCCGCGTCTATCTCGGCGAGGAGGCCGCCGATGCTTGAGCTCAGGCGGGTGAGCTCGGGCTACGGGCGCGCACAGGTGCTGTTCGACTTCGAACTCGCGCTGGGCGCCGGCGAAGCGCTCGCCCTGCTCGGCCGCAATGGGGCCGGAAAGTCGAGCGTGCTGAAGACGATCATGGGGCTGCTTCACGGATGGTCCGGAAAGATCCTCTGGCAAGGGAAGGAAATACAGCGCTTGCAGACCTACCAGATCTCGCGCCTCGGCGTCGGCTACGTTCCGGAGGAGCGGCGGATCTTCACGGGGCTCACGGTCCTGGAGAATCTCGAGGCGGGACGCCAGCCCGCGCGCGCAGGCGCGCCCGCGTGGACGCCCGCGCGCGCGTTAGAGCTGTTCCCCGCTCTCGGCCGCATGCAGGCGCGCCGCGGCGGCAGCCTGTCGGGCGGCGAGCAGCAGATGCTCGCGATCGCGCGCACGCTGATGGGAAACCCCAAAGTGGTGTTGCTCGACGAGCCCTTCGAAGGCCTCGGCCCGCTCATCGTGGAGGCCGTCGCGCAGGCGATCCGCGAGCTGAGGCGCGAGGGCCTGAGCGTGCTGCTTTGCGAGCAGAACCTGCGCTTCGCGCGCCGCATCGCGGACCGCGCGCTGATCATCGAGCAGGGGCGCCGGCGCTACGAAGGCAGCCTCGCGGCGCTCGAGGCCGACGCGGCGCTACGCGAGCGCTACCTCGCCCTCTGAGGCAAGGCCCACCGGCACATAGTCGGCGCGCGAGGGCACGTCGGGCGCGACGTGCATCACGCCGCGCGCGAGCTCCATGACGACCGACGCGACGGTCTCAAGCTGGGCCTCCGGCGGCAGCGAGCGATCGGGCCTGCGGCAGATGGACAGCAGCCCGTCGCTCTCGTCGCGCAGCGCACGTTGGACGTCCTCCACGGCGTGCCTCGGGCGCGCGCAGGCGAGCTCGCGCGCGCGCCGAAGGCGCGGCTGCGAGGACAGGTTCGGCGCCTGCTCGGCCTGCCAGCCGAGCGCGTCCGCATGCAGGAAGTGGTTGGTATGGCACAGCGTTGCGCCCTCGCCGCGCAGCACCTTCAGGCCGCGCGGGGAGAATTCCAGGCTCGCGAGCTCGCCGCTGCGATCGGCGCAAAGCACGTTCGAGGAACCGCCGAAGGCAAGCCGCGAGCAGAAGGCGACCGCGTCGGAAACATCCGAGCGCTTGAGAAGCGCGCGCAGCAGCACGTGCACCGGAATGCCCGGCGTGCCGCCGTCGAATACCGAGCGCAGGATGTTCAGGCAGACGCCGAAGCCGCGGTCGTTGAAGCCGATCTTGGCGAGCATGCCCGCCTCGGTGAGCGTCAGGCAGGCCGGCTCCGCGCCTTCGCGCACGCGCAGGATCACCATCGAATCGCGCTGCGCGCCGACCCAGTCCCAGTTCTGCGCGAGCAGCGTGCCGCCGGTCGCGCTGGCCGAGGGCGCTACGGCGAGCGCCGTGCATTCGCCGAGGTCGGCGCCGGTGAGAAAGGACGCGGGCAGGATCTCCGTGCGCACGTTGAGCGCGAGCAGCTCGCCGAACGGCCGCCCCGCCCCGCGCGCGATCCCCTCCATTTCCTCGAGCAGCGTCGCGTCGAAGCTCCCGATCACGTCGCGGAAGGCCGCGGCGCGCCGCTGCGCCTCGGCCCAGGCCATGCCCACGAACGGGAACAGGCGCGCGTAGTTCGCCAGCGAGCGCTCGACCCGCTCGCGCGCGCGCTCGCCGTGCTGCCGGCCGCGCTCGAACGCAACGCCGGAGAGCTCGAGGACCGGAAACGCGCTCATGCGGGAAGTATGCGCCCGATGCCGGACAGCTGCTTCACGGCCGCCTCGCTGCGCAACGTCAGGATGGTGGCGACGCAGATCGCGATCACCGGCGCCACGAACAGCGCCAGGCTCAGGCCCAACATCAGACGCGGCGGCGGCACCGCGCGCAGCCGACGCGCGGCCGAGATCAGCAGCAGGACCATCAGGGTCCAGCAGAAAAGCTCCAGCGCGGGCCGGCTCCAGGCCTTGCCGGCGAGCACCCCCACGCCGCCCGCCAGGCCGAGCAGCCAGATGCTGAACAGCAGAAGGTCTTCCAGCAGGCGCGCGGCGAGCTCGCGCCGCCCCTCCACGCCGAGCTTGTGCACGCCGATGGTGAGCCAGGCGCCTGCCAGAAGCGCGATGCTGCAGCCCACACTGTAGACCCAGCCGATGAGCTCGAGCGGCAGCGTGTCCATCAGGCCCTCAGCGTGCCCTCGATGCAGGTCACCGCGCTGCCGCCGAGCAGGATCCGGTCGCCGTCGAAGCGGATCGAGACCCGGCCGTCGCGGCCGAGCTGCAGGCCCTGGCGAGCGACGTAGCCGGCGCCGAACCGGCCTGACCTGCGCAGGTACGCCGCCACGCTGATGTTGCCGCTGCCGCAAACCGGATCCTCCGGGATCCCGTGCGCGGGCGCGAACGAGCGCACGTGAATCGCCGCGTCGGCCTCGCCGGCCGCTCCGTAAACCGTGATCCCGCCGATCTGCAGCCGGTTGCTCAGCTCGGTGATCGCGGCCATGTCCGGGGCGAGGGATGCCACTGCGCTCGCATTGGCGAGCTCCACGATGAGCCAGCGGGGTCCTACATTCAAAATGAGGGGAACGGGTTCTGCCTTTCGCCCCAGGACTCTCTCCAGGAGAGCAATGTCGGACTCCGCAACCTGCGTATCCGTTGCCTCCGGCGAATCGAGCCAGAGCGTGTCGCCGTCCACCTCCAGCGAAAGGATGCCGGCGCCGCATTCCTGCCTGAGGATGCCGTTGTTCGCTTTCGCGATGCCGCCCTCCAGCACCGCGTGCGCGCTGCCGATCGTCGGATGGCCCGCGAACGGCAGCTCGGCGCGTGGCGTGAAGATGCGCAGCCGGTAGTCGGCCGCGCCCGTCGAGGGCGGCAGCACGAAGGTCGTCTCCGAGAGGTTCGTCCAGCCCGCGATGCGCTGCATCGCGGCGGCGTCGAGGCCCTCGGCCTCGAGCACGACGGCCACCGGATTGCCCCGGAACGGCACCCGGGTGAAGACGTCGACCTGCTTGAAGCGCAGGCCGCGCGCGACGCTCATGCGAGGCGGCAGGCCTCCTCGAAGCTCAGCCGGGGATTGCGCTGGAAGATCTTCGACGGGTCGCCCTTGCCGAGGTTGCACAGGAAGTTCGACTTCCAGCGGCCGTCCGGAAAGAACGCCGCGTCCACCTTGGCGTTGTCGAAGCCGGACATCGGGCCCGTGTCGATGCCGAGCGCGCGCGCGGCGATGATGAGGTAGGCGCCCTGCAGCGAGCCGTTGCGGAAGGCGACCTTCTCGTTGCCCGCCTTCTTGTCCTCGCCCTGGAAGCCCTTGATCGCCTCGGGCCGGTGCGGGAACGCCTTCGGCAGGTTCTCGTAGAAGTGCAGGTCGTAGGCGACGATCACCGTCGCCGGCGCGGCCATGGTCTTGTCGAGGTTGCCGGGACTCAGCGCGGGACGCAGCCTCTCCTTGCCCTCCTTCGTGCGCACGAAGACGAAGCGCGCGGGCTGCGTGTTCATCGTCGTAGGCCCCCACTTCAGCAGCTCGTAGAGCCCGCGCAGCTGGTCGTCGCCCAGCGGCCCCGAGAACGCGTTGTGCGTGCGGGCCTGGCGAAAGATCGTATCGAGGGATGTCGCGTCGAGCATCTCGTTCTCCGGGAGAAAATCCGAGCGCAGATGTTAGCATCGCCGGCGTGACGACCGGACCGTCGCCCGAGCTCTCCCGCTTCATCCGGCCCGGCGACGGCGTCGTCGCCGGCCAGGCCTGCGGGGAGCCGCAGGCGCTCATGGAAGCGCTGGTCGCCCAGCGCGCCGCGTGCTCCGGCGCGCAGCTGTTCCTCGGCGTGAACTACGCCGGCATCGTGCGGCCCGAGCATGCCGACCATCTCCGGCTTTCGTCCTATTGCGGCGCCGGGCGCAACCGCGCGCTCGCCGACGCCGGAGTGCTCGAGATCCACCCGCATCCCTACTCGCGCCTCGCGTCGCTGCTTCGCGGGCGCAGGATTCCCTGCGACGTCGTGCTGGTCCAGGTCAGCCCGCCGAACGCGCGCGGCGAGTACAGCATGGGGCTGGCGGTGGACTATCTGCCGCCGGCCATCGCCGCGGCGCGCGCGGTGATCGCCGAGGTGAACGACCGCGTGCCCTGGACGCACACGGAGCGGCTGTTTCGCCGCGAGGACTTCGCTCTCGTCGTCGAGTCCTCGCGCGAGCCCGCGCTGCCGCCGGCGGGGCGCGCGGGCGAGGCCGAGGCCGCGATCGCGCGCCACGCGGCGCAGTTCATCGCCGACGGCGCGACGCTCGAATTCGGCCTCGGCGTCCTGCCCGATGCGGTGTGCGCCGCGCTCGCCGGCCGCAAGGGCCTGAAAGTCCACTCGGGCACGGTCGGCGACGGCGTCGTCGAGCTCATGCAGGGCGGCGCCCTCGAGTCGGTCGTCTGCGGCCAGCTCATCGGCACGCGCCGCCTGTTCGACCACGCGCGCGCGAATCCGGCGATCCGCCTGCGCTCGGTGGAGCACACGCACGATCCGCACGTGCTCGGCGCGCTCGAGCGCTTCGTCGCGATCAATTCCGCGGTCGAGGTGGACCTCACGGGCCAGGTCAACGCGGAGGTCGCCGGCGGCAGCTACCTGGGCGCCGTCGGCGGCGCGCTCGACTTCGTCCGCGCGGCGAACGCCTCGC
>DATIYN010000016.1:0-7694 GCA_035517595.1 Burkholderiales bacterium | reverse complement strand
GATCCGGCGGCGCGGTCGTCCTGGGAGGTGTTGACCTGCTATCCCGGGCTGCACGCGGTCTGGGTGCATCGCGTCGCGCATTGGTTCTGGACGCGCGGATTGAGATGGCCCGGTCGCTTCGTGTCGAACTTCGGCCGCTGGCTGACCGGCATCGAGATTCACCCGGCCGTCGTGATCGGGCGGCGCGTGTTCATCGACCACGGCATGGGCGTGGTGATCGGCGAGACCGCGGAGATCGGCGACGACTGCACGATCTACCAGGGCGTGACGCTCGGTGGTACGTCCCTCTACCGCGGCACCAAGCGCCACCCGACGCTGGGCAAGGGCGTGGTGGTGAGCGCGGGCGCCAAGGTGCTCGGCGGGTTCACCGTCGGCGACGGCGCGAAGATCGGCTCCAACGCGGTGGTGCTGAAGGAAGTGCCGGCCGGCGCCACGGTCGTGGGCGTGCCGGGCCGCATCGTCGAGCAAAGCGAGAAGGACCGGGAGAAGGAAAAGGCGCACTTCGCCGCCTACGGCGTGGTGCCGAACCAGGAAGACCCCTACGCCAAGACCCTGCAGTCGCTCGTCGATCACGCGCAGGAGCTCGAGCAGACGGTCTCCGCCCTGACGGAGAAGGTCCGCCGGCTGGAGCAGGCGGCCGAGCGTGCCAAGACAGACCCGTTGAGAGTAGTCAAGTAATTGAATTAATGAAGTTGTTATACCTGACGAAATTGGTCGGGTTTTGGTATACTTGACTATCTTCATCGGGTATAGAACGGCACACACATGAGACTCACGACCAAAGGCCGGTTCGCAGTCACGGCGATGGTGGACCTTTCGATGCGGCAAACGCGCGGGCCCGTGACGCTCGCCGCCATCAGCGAGCGGCAGCACATCTCGCTGTCCTACCTGGAGCAGCTGTTCGGCAAGCTGCGCCGCGCCAGCCTCGTTTCCAGCGTGCGCGGTCCGGGCGGCGGCTACAACCTCGCCAGGCCGACCGGGGAGATCACCGTCGCCGACATCATCAGCGCGGTGGACGAGCCGATGGACGCGACGCAGTGCGGCGGCAAGGAAAACTGCATCGACGACCGGCGCTGCGTCACGCACGACCTGTGGGCGACGCTCAACGAGAAGATGAACGACTACCTGAGCTCGGTTTCCCTCGCCGACGTGGTGTCGCACCAGCAGGGCAAGCAGGTCCAGGTGATCAAGCATTTCCGCGGCACGGAAGGCCCGGCCGAGGCGCCCGCCGGCAAGGCGGCCGAGAAGGTGGCGGCGTAATGAAGCTGCCGATCTACCTGGATTACTCCGCGACCACGCCGGTCGATGCGCGCGTGGCGCAGAAGATGATCCCCTACCTCACCGAGCACTACGGCAACCCCGCGAGCCGCTCGCACGTGTTCGGCTGGCGGGCCGAGGAGGCGGTCGAGCAGGCGCGCGAGGAGGTGGCGGCGCTGGTGCGCTGCGAGGCCAAGGACCTGGTCTGGACTTCGGGCGCGACCGAGTCGATCAACCTCGCGCTCAAAGGGGCGGCGGAGTTCTACAAGACCAAGGGCAAGCACCTGGTCACGGTGAAGACCGAGCACAAGGCGACGCTGGACTCGATGCGCGAGCTCGAGCGCCGCGGCTTCGAGGTGACCTACCTCGACGTGCGTCCCGACGGCCTGATCGACCTGAACCAGCTCGAGGGCGCGCTGCGCAAGGACACGATCCTCGTCTCGGTGATGTTCGTCAACAACGAGATCGGCGTGGTCCAGGACATCCCGGCGATCGGCGAGCTGTGCCGCAGGCGCGGGATCCTCTTCCACGTGGACTCGGCGCAGGCGACCGGCAAGTGCGACGTCGACCTGCAGGCGCTGAAGGTGGACCTCATGTCCTTCTCGGCGCACAAGACCTACGGGCCGAAGGGCATCGGCGCGCTATACATCCGTCGCAAGCCGCGCGTGCGGCTGGAGGCGCAGATGCACGGCGGCGGCCACGAGCGCGGCTTCCGCTCGGGAACGCTGGCCACTCACCAGATCGTCGGCATGGGCGAGGCCTACCGCCTGGCGAAACTGGAAATGGCCGCCGAGCGCGAGCGCATCCGCGTGCTGCGCGACCGCCTGCTCGCGGGCCTGAACCGGATGGAAGAAGTGTTCGTGAACGGCGACCTGGAGCGGCGCGTGCCGCACAACCTCAACATGAGCTTCAATTACGTCGAGGGCGAGTCGCTGATCATGGCGGTCAAGGACATCGCAGTGTCGTCGGGATCCGCGTGCACCTCCGCATCGCTCGAGCCGTCCTACGTGTTGCGCGCGCTGGGCCGTTCCGACGAGCTTGCGCACAGCTCGATCCGCTTCACGCTCGGGCGCTTCACGACCGCGGAAGAGGTCGACTACGCGGTCAATCATATCCAGGCGAAGGTTGCAAGGCTGCGCGAGCTTTCGCCGCTGTGGGAGATGCACAAGGAAGGCATCGACCTGAACACCGTGCAGTGGGCCGCCCACTGAGGAGACTGCTATGGCATACAGCGACAAAGTCATCGACCACTACGAGAACCCGAGGAACGTCGGCTCCTTCGACAAGGGCGACGAATCGGTCGGCACCGGCATGGTCGGCGCGCCGGCCTGCGGCGACGTGATGAAGCTGCAGATCAAGGTGAACAAGGACGGCGTGATCGAGGACGCGCGCTTCAAGACCTACGGCTGCGGCTCGGCGATCGCCTCGAGCTCGCTCGTGACCGAGTGGGTGAAGGGCAAGAAGCTCGAGGAGGCGGCCGGCATCAAGAACACCCAGATCGCCGCGGAGCTGTCGCTGCCGCCGGTGAAGATCCACTGCTCGATCCTCGCCGAGGACGCGATCAAGGCCGCGGTCGAGGATTACAGGAAAAAACACAAGTAGATCATGGCTGTTACCCTCACGGAGAAGGCCGCATCGCACGTCCAGGATTACCTCGCCAGGCGCGGCAAGGGCGTGGGATTGCGCCTCGGCGTGCGCACCACGGGCTGCTCGGGCATGGCCTACAAGATCGAGTTCGCCGACGCGGTCCAGCCCGAGGACCTGCAGTTCGAGAGCCACGGCGTGAAGGTCGTGGTCGACCCGAAGAGCCTGCCTTACCTGGACGGCACCCAGCTCGACTTTGCGCGAGAGGGCTTGAACGAAGGCTTCAAGTTCAACAACCCCAATGTCAAAGACGAGTGCGGCTGCGGCGAAAGCTTTAGCGTCTAGCCACTTCGAGCTGTTCGGACTCGTCCCGGCGTACGCGCTGGACGATGCGCGCCTGGACGCCGCGTACCGCGATATCCAGGCGCAGGTGCACCCGGACCGCTATGCGCAGGCGGGCGACGCCGAGCGGCGCGCATCCATGCAGATGACGACGCGGGTCAACGAGGCCTACCGCACGCTGAAGGATCCGGTGCAGCGCGCCAAATACCTGCTCGCGCTGCACGGCGTGGACGTCGCCTTCGAGACCGACACCGCGATGCCGGAGGATTTCCTCCTGCAGCAGATGGAGCTGCGCGAACGGCTCGAGGAAGCGAAGGACCCTGCCGCGCTCGACCTGTTCAACCGGAATCTCCTTGCCCGGAAGCGGGATCTGGAACGGCAGATCGCGGAGCAGATCGATGTGGAAAAGAACTTCGACGGCGCGAAAACGCTCGTGCGCAAGCTGATGTTCTTCGAGCGCGTTACGGGCGAGCTGCACGACGCCTACGAGGCCCTGGAGGGCCGATGACGCTGTTCCAGATCGCCGAGCCGGGACAGTCGCCCGAGCCCCACCGGCAGCGGCTCGCGGTCGGCATCGACCTGGGCACCACGAACTCGCTCGTGGCCACGGTGCGCAGCGGCGTCGCGTCGGTCCTGCCCGACGCGCAGGGCCGCGCCTTGCTGCCGTCGATCGTGCGCTACCGGGCCGACGGCCGGACGGAGGTCGGCTACGGCGCGCAGGCGCACCAGGCCGAGGACCCGCGCAACACCATCGCCTCGGTGAAGCGCTATATGGGACGCGGCTGGAAGGACCTTGCGCTCGCGCTCGGCGATGTCGCTTACGCAGCGCCCTACGACTTCATCGACGCGCCCGGCATGGTCCAGCTGCGCACCGCCGCCGGCGCGAAGAGCCCGGTGGAGATTTCCGCCGAGATCCTCAAGGTCCTGCGCGCGCGCGCCGAGGCGTCGCTGGGCGGCGCGCTTGTCGGCGCGGTCGTCACGGTACCCGCGTATTTCGACGATGCGCAGCGCCAGGCGACCAAGGACGCAGCGCGCCTCGGGGGCCTCAACGTTCTGCGCCTGCTCAACGAGCCGACCGCCGCCGCCATCGCCTACGGGCTGGACAACGCCGCTGAGGGTACCTACGCGGTGTTCGACTTGGGTGGCGGCACGTTCGACATCTCGATCCTCAGGCTCTCGAAGGGCGTGTTCGAAGTCGTCGCCACCAGCGGCGATGCGGCGCTCGGCGGCGACGACTGGGACCATCGCGTGTTCTGCTGGATCATCGAGGCGGCCAAGCTCGCGCCGCTCGCGCCGCGCGACATGCGCCTGCTGCAGGTGAAGGCGCGCGAGGCCAAGGAGCACCTGACGGGGCACGCCGAAGCGCGCATCACGGCGAAGCTTTCCTCGGGCGAGCTCGTCGACCTCACCCTGGACACCGAGACGTTCTGCCGCATCACGCAGCACCTCGTGCAGAAGACGCTCGCGCCGGTGCGCAAGGCGCTGCGCGACGCGGGCCTCGGCGTCGAGGAGGTGAAGGGCGTGGTGATGGTCGGCGGCGCGACGCGCATGCCGCAGATCCAGCGCGCGGCGGCGGAATGCTTCCGGCGCGATCCGCTGAACAACCTCGACCCCGACAAGGTGGTCGCGCTGGGGGCCGCGATGCAGGCCAACGTGCTCGCGGGCAACCGCGCCGAGGGCGACGACTGGCTGCTGCTCGACGTGATTCCGCTGTCGCTCGGCATCGAGACGATGGGCGGCCTCACCGAGCGCATCGTGCCGCGCAATTCCACGATTCCCTGCGCGCGCGCCCAGGAATTCACCACGTTCAAGGACGGCCAGACCGGCATGAGCTTCCACGTGGTGCAGGGCGAGCGCGAGCTGGTCGCCGACTGCCGGTCGCTCGCGCGCTTCGAACTCAAGGGCATCCCGCCGATGGCGGCGGGCGCGGGGCGCGTGCGCGTCACCTTCCAGGTGGACGCCGACGGCCTGCTGTCGGTGCAGGCGCAGGAGCGCACCACCGGCGTCGAGGCCTCGGTGACGGTGAAGCCGTCCTACGGCCTCTCGGACGCCGAGATCGAGCGCATGCTGCGCGACTCCTACGAGCACGCGAAGGAGGACATGCACTCGCGGGCGCTCAACGAGCACCGCGTCGACGCGCAGCGCCTGCTCGACGCGACGCGGGCCGCGCTTGCCCAGGACGGAGGTTTGCTGTCTTCCCAGGAGCTTTCCTCCATAGAAGAAACCGCAAGAAATCTGGAGCTGGTCATCGATGCCGCGGATCCGCGCGCGATCAAGGCGGCGAGCGACGCGCTCAACCGCGCGACCGAGGAGTTCGCCGCGCGGCGCATGAACGCGAGCGTGCGACGCGCGCTCGCGGGCCGGTCGGTCGAGAGCCTGGATGCCTAGGCTGCGGGTGCTGCCGCACGCGACGCTGTGCCCGCAGGGCGCCGAGTTCGAGGCGCGGCCGGGCGAGTCGATCTGCGACCAGCTGCTCGCGCACGGCATCGAGATCGAGCACGCCTGCGAGAAGTCCTGCGCCTGCACCACTTGCCACGTCGTCGTGCGAGAGGGCTTCGACTCGCTCGCGCCCGCCGAGGAAAAGGAAGAGGACCTGCTCGACAAGGCCTGGGGGCTGGAGGCGACCTCGCGCCTGTCCTGCCAGGCGCGCGTGGATGGCGGGGACCTCGTGATCGAGCTCCCCAAGTACACGATCAACTACGAGCGCGAGGGCGGCGGAAAAAAGTAGGAGGCGCGGACATGAAGTGGACGGACTCGCGCGACATTGCCCTCGCGCTGATCGACAAGTTTCCCGACCAGGACCCGAAGGCCGTGAATTTCGTCGACCTGCGTGAGTGGATCCTCGCGCTTCCGGATTTCAAGGACGACCCGAGTCGCTGCGGCGAGCGCATCCTCGAGGCCGTGCAGATGGCCTGGATCGAGGAGGCCGCCTAGGCCGAGGCCGGGGAGGGCTCGTCGACGACGGCGAGGTCGGACTCGGAGAACACCACCTCGCGCAGCAGGCGCGTGAGGAAAAAGCTCTTGCCGGTGCCACCCAGGCCGCCCGCGGCGGCGCGATCCAGGCGGAAGGTGCGCGCGAGCGCCACCAGCACGCGGTCGATCGGGTTGCCTTCCTGCGTGCCGCTCGTGTAGTAGGCGCCGCGCAGCTGCAGCGGCTGGTGGTTCACCTGTGTGCCGAAGGCCTGCGCGAGGAAATCACCCACCAGCGGCCCCATGGCGTGGAACTGCTGCGGGAAGCGGTAGATCGCCGCGCGCCGCTGCAGGTCGCGCTCTTCCTGCAGGCGCGCGAGCATCTCCGCGCCGAGGTGCTTCTCGAGCGCGGTGAAGTCGTTGGCGTAGGAGCCGGCGTAGAGCGCCGGGTCGATGCCCATCGGGAAGGTGGTGCCCCAGACCTGCGAGCGCGCCATCACGTCCATGTCGCCGAAAAACTCGACGAAGCCCGCGAGCAGGTCGGTCTTGGTGACCAGCGCGTAGACCGGGAAGCGCGCCCCGAGCGCCGCGTACATCTCCGAGAGGCGCATGCGCACGTGGCCGGAGAACTTCGCGCGCTCGGCCTTGGTCCAGAGCAGCAGGTCCATCACGCTCACGGTCACGAGCGCGCCGTTGAGCGGGCGCTGCGGGCGCGCCTCCTTGAGCAGGCGCAGGAAGCCGAGCCAGGCGGCCGCGTCGGCCTTGCGGTCGCTGTCCTGCGTGGTGTAGCGCCCCGCCGTGTCGAGCAGCACGGCCTCGTCCGAGAACCACCAGTCGCAGTTGCGCGTGCCGCCCACGCCGGGCACCGAGGGCGAGCTGTCCTTGGCGTAGAGCGGGAAGCGCAGCCCGGAGTTGATCAGGGCCGTGGTTTTGCCCGAGCCCGGCGCGCCGATCATCACGTACCAGGGCAGTTCCTCGACCTCGCGCCCCTTGCCGTCGGGCGAGGCGAAGCGCGCGCCGTCGAGGTCCTCGGCCGCCTGCTTGAAGCGCGCCCGGATGGATTCGAGCTCCGCCGCGACGCGCTCGTCGGTGGCCGCATCGGCGCCGGCCGCGGCTTGCGCGAGGCGGTCGAGGATCGTCGTCACGGCGCGGCCTTCAGCAGAATCGCCACGCGGCGGTTCTTGGCGCGGCCCGCCTCGTCGTCGTTGGGCGCGACCGGCTCGGCGTCGCCGCGGCCCTCCACGGACAGCCGCTTCGGGTCCTGCAGCTTCGACGCCATGAGCCGCGCCGCCGCGCGCGCGCGCGCGGCCGACAGCTCGGCGTTGCTGGCGTAGCGCGCGCCGGCCGGCGTCGCGTCGGCGTGGCCGACGACGACGATCGCGCCAGCCTGCCGGTCGAGCGCCGCCGCGATTCTGGGGAGCAGGGCGCGCAGCTGCGGATCCGGGTGGATGCTGCCGGGGGCGAATTGCCGGTCGTCGGCGATGCGCAGCGCCATCCCGGCCGTCGTCTCCTCGACCGAAACCGGCAGCTTCTCGAGCGCCTGCGCGAGTTCCTGCGCGCGCGAGGCCGAGATCACGGGCGCGGAGGGCAGCGGTACCGCC
>DATIYN010000015.1:0-22609 GCA_035517595.1 Burkholderiales bacterium | reverse complement strand
CCCCGACCTGCCGGTGATCTCCGACGCATCGCTTTCGTTCTTTGCCGCGGGCGCGCTCGTGGTCTTCGTCGTCGCGCTGCTCACGCTGATCTGAGCATTTGTTCACGTCGCCGGCCGGCGACAGGAAACCGGCCGGCCGTCAATAGCTTGCGTGCGCTCGTCGGACGGGCAGATAAGCAGGTAATAGTTCCTCCTGACATTTCCTTGCAACCCTTAGGCTCGGTCCACCCTAGCCCACGGAGAGGCGCAATGGCGGCTGTGCCGATGCACGACAAGACGACGGTTCGCATGAACCAGAAGACGACGGTTCCCGCGGACCAGAAGACGACGGTTCGCTTGAACCAGAAGACAGCCGTGCCCGCGCAGCAGAAGACCGCGCTGGGCTTCGCGCCGGGCACCGAGCGCCGCCAGGCGACCCTGCTCTGCATCGAGCTGCGCGGGCTCGCGCGGCTGTCGGAAGCGCTCGATCCGGGCCTGGTCATCGTGCTCGCGAACGAGTTCTTCAACTTCGCGGCCGACGCGGTCGCCGCGCACGGCGGCGAGGCCGTTGACGCGCAGCACGAGCTGCTGTTGTCGTTATTCACGCGCGGCAATCCCTCGCAGACCTCGCAGCAGGCGGTGCGGGCGGCGCAGCGCGTGCAGTCCGGCTTTCCCGCGATCGCCGAGAAGTGGCGCGTCGCGTACGGGCTGCGCGCCGCGGTCGCGCAGGGACTGCATCTCGGGGAGGCGGTGCTCGGCGTCGCGGGCCCGAGGGGCCTCGAGCGGCGCACCGCGCTCGGCGACAGCGTGGCGCTCGCGCTATGCATGGTTCACCGCGCGCGCGCGGGCGAGTTCGTGATGTCGGATTCGGTCATGGGCGCGCTGTCGGTCGAGAATCTCGACCTCGACGCCGAGCCGCTGCCGCAACTGGAGCTGCCGCGGCGCACGCCGATCCGCATCTACGGCGTGCTCGTGGAAGGCCGGCTGGACTTTACCTAGGCTCCCGCCCGGCGGGATCGGCCGCCGAGGCGGCCTCGCGGATCGCCCGCGCGAGCAGGTCCGGCGGATAGGCTCCGGAGAGGCCGCTCCTGCGGTCGAAGATGAAAGTCGGCACGCCGCTGATGCCGAGATCGCGCACGCGAGCTTCCTTCGCCTTGACTTCTTCCTGAATTTCTTCACCGGGGTGGCCAACGATCCCCGCAAGCTCGGCGATCGATCTCAGCACGACGGCGTCGCCAATGTCTCTTGCTTCCTCGAAGTACGCCCTGAAGAGCGCATCGACCACCTCGTTGTGCCTGCCCTGCTTCTGCGCGAAGTCGATGAGTCTGTGCGCCGCGACGGTATTGGGAGTGCGCTGCATGCGATCGAACGCGAAGGCGATGCCTTCGCCCGCGCCCTCCTGCGCCACGCGCGCGTCGAGCGCGCGGCCCTTCTCCAGGGAGCCGAATTTCTGGCGTCGGTACTCGGCGCGCGCCATGCCGCCCTCGGGCATTCCCGGGTTGAGCTGGAACGGCAGCCACTCGACGCTCGCCTCGACCTCGCCCTCGAGCGAGGCGAGCGCCTTCTCCAGGCGCCGCTTGCCGATGTAGCACCAGGGACAGACCACGTCGGACGCGATCTCGATCAGCAGCGGCTTGCTCATGAGCTCAGTTCCCGGCCACGGTCATGCGGTCGACGAGGATCGAGCCGCAAGTGTACGCGCCTCGGACCACGCGGTCGGCGCCCACCGAGACGATGCCGCGGAACATGTCCTTCAGGTTGCCGGCGATGGTGATCTCCTCGACCGGATAGGCGATGGCGCCGTTCTCGACCCAGTAGCCGGCCGCGCCGCGCGAGTAGTCGCCCGTGAGCAGGTTTGTGCCGTGGCCGAGCAGCTCGGTGACCAGGAGCCCCCGTCCGAGCTTGCGCAGCATGCCCGGCAGCTGCGGCCCGTCGGAGGCGACCACGAGGTTGTGCGCGCCGCCGGCGCTGCCGGTGCTCTTCATGCCCAGCTTGCGCGCCGAGTAGCTGCCGAGGAAGTAGCCCTCCAGCACGCCCTCGCGCACTACCGCGCGCGTGCGCGTGGCGATGCCTTCCTCGTCGAAGGGCGCGCTCGCGAGCCCGCGCGGCTCGTGCGGGCGCTCCTCGATGCCGACGCTCTTGGCGAACACGGGTTTGCCGATCGCGTCGACGAGGAACGAGGACTTGCGGTACAGATTGCCGCCGCTCGCGGCCGAGACGAAGCTGCCGATCAGGCCGATCGCCGCCGGCGCCTCGAACAGGACCGGAATCTGGCAGGTGGCGATCTTGCGCGCGCCCAGGCGCGCAAGCGCCCGCTTGCCCGCATAGGCGCCGAGCGCCTCGGGCGCGGCCACCTCGCCCGGCATGCGCGCCGAGCTATACCAATCGTCGCGCTGCATGAGGCCGCGCTCCTCGGCGATCACCGACAGCCACAGCGTGTGGCGCGAGGTCGGGTAGCCATCCATGAAGCCCAGGCTGTTGGCGAATACGAATTGGGCGTGCTGCGCCGAGACGCTCGCCCCCTCGGAATTGCGGATCTTCGGCGACAGCGCGAAGGCGGCCCGCTCTGCGCGCCGCGCGATGCGCAAGGCTTCCTCCGTTCCGAGGTCCCAGGGATGGAAGAGGTCGAGCGACCGCGGCGCGCGCGCGAGCTCGCCCGCCTCGGGCGGGCCGGCGCAGTCGTCCACCGCGGTCTTGCGCGCGATCGCCGCGGCCGCTTCCACGGTGCTGGCGATCGCCGCCGCCGAGAAATCGGACGTGCTCGCGTGTCCGCGCCGCGCGCGCGGCCGGTCGCCGGCGTAGACGGTGACGCCGATGCCTTTGTCGCGGTTGTGCTCGACCGTCTCGGGCTCGTCCCGTCGCACCGTCACCGACAGGCCGTAGCCCTCGGTCACCTCGCACTCGCACGCGGACGCGCCCGCGCGCCTCGCCGAAGCGAGCACGTCCTGCGCGATCTGCTCGAGCTGCTCGCGCCGGTAGGTGAAGCGGGGAGCCTTCGGCATGGCGCGCTATCATACAAGCGATGGAAGCCGGAATCGCCAGCCGCTCGCAGAGAAAGCGCGAGGTCGAGGCGCTGCAGAGGCTCGGCGCGGCGCTCGTCGAGCTCGCGCCCGCGCAGCTCGACGCGATCGCGCTGCCCGGCGAGCTCGATGCCGCCGTGCGCGAGGCGCAGCGCATCCGCAGCCACGAGGCGCGCCGGCGCCAGCTGCAGTACATCGGCAAGCTCATGCGCTCGGTGGATCCCGAGCCCGTGCGCACGGCGCTCGCCGCGGTCGCGGGGCAGTCCGCGGCGGCGCGCGCGCGCCACCGTCGCCTCGAGGACTGGCGCGCGCGCCTCATCGACGACGACGGCGCGCTCACCGAATTCGCGTCCGGGCATCCCGGCGCCGACCTGCAGGCGCTGCGCGCGCTGATCCGGAACGCGCGCAAGGAGATCGCGGCGAACCGGCCGCCGCGGGCGCAGCGCGAGCTCTTCCGCGCGCTGCGGGACGCATCCGATGCTTGAGCTGGCGCCCCTCATGCAGGTGAAGGTGAGCCTCGAGCCCATCCGCGACCTCGGCGACACGCCGCTCGGGCGCCGCCGCATCATCGGCATCACCGGCGGCTCGTTCTCCGGCGAGCGCCTCTCGGGCCGCGTGCTCGCGGGCGGCGCCGACTGGCAGCTGATTCGCGGCGACGGCACCGCATGCCTGGATGCGCGCTACACGCTGCAGACCGGCGACGGCGCGCTCATCTACGTGAACAATCGCGGCTACCGGCACGGGCCGAAGCAGGTCGTCGAGCGCCTCGCGCGCGGCGAGGACGTGGATCCTTCGCTCTACTACATGCGCACCACGCCCTGGTTCGAGACTTCCGCGCCCGCTTACGCCTGGCTGAACCGCGCGGTCTGCGTGGGCACGGGCGCGCGGCGCGCCGACTGCGTGGAGCTCGAGTTCTTCGAGGTGAGGTGATGCTCAGGGTCGGCATCGTATCGATCAGCGACCGCGCTTCGGGTGGCGTCTACGAGGACGCAGGCATCCCGGCCCTCAAGGAATGGCTGGGCGCGGTCGTCACTGCGCCGGCGGTCCAATACGAGGAACGGCTGATCCCCGACGAGCAGCCGGTGATCGAATCCACGCTGAAGGAGCTGGTCGACCAGCGGGGCTGCCACCTCGTGCTCACCACGGGCGGCACCGGCCCCGCGCCGCGCGACGTCACGCCCGAGGCGACGTTCGCGGTCGCCGACAAGGAGATGCCCGGATTCGGCGAGCAGATGCGCGCGGTGAGCCTGAAGTACGTGCCGACGGCGATCCTGTCGCGCCAGGTGGCCGTCATTCGAAAGCAGGCGCTCATCATCAACCTGCCCGGCCAGCCCAAGGCCATCAAGGAGACGCTGGACGGCGTCTTCGCCGCAGTGCCCTACTGCATCGACCTCATCGGCGGTCCCTACATCGAGACCGACGAAGCGCTCGTCAAGGCCTTCCGGCCGAAGAGCGCACAGCGGCCGCGCGGTTCCTGAGCCCGTCGTGCGGGATTCCGCGCCCCCGGACAACGGCGCCTTTGCGTCGATGCCTACGCGCATCGGCTACGGACCCAGCCTGCTCCTGGGCGCGCTGCTGCTGCCCTTCGCCTACGCGACCTTCTTCACCTTCCCCATCGGCGACGACTTCGCGCGCGCCGTGCTTGCGCACGGGCTGTTCGACTGGATCGGCGGCCTGCACGACATGGCCTGGAATTGGCGCAACTGGAGCGGGCGCTACACGCACCACTTCCTCGCGGTGTTCCTCGGCGACGCGGTGCTCACGCGCGCCGGCTACGGCGCCCTGTGCCTCGCCGTGCTCGCGCTCTACGGCGCCGCGGTCTACGGCATCGCCTCGGAAATCGCCGCCGGCGCGCGACCGGGCGACCGGCTTGGGCTCGCGCTCGCGGCTCTCGCCGCGCTTTGCGCCGGCCACCGCGCGCTCGACCTCACGTACTACGTGGCCACCGACGCGCTGGCGCTCGGCGTCGGCAACGCGCTCGTCCTCGTCCACGTCTGGGCGCTTTGCCGGCTCTGGCACCGGCCGGAGCCGCGGCGGCGAGACCTCGCCTTCGCGATCGGGAGCGCGTTCCTCGCGATCGGCTGCTACGAGCACTCGGCGATCGCGGCGGTCGTCGCCTCGGCGCTCGCGCTCTGGATGGCGCATCGCGCCGGGCACCCGCACCGCCGCGCCTTCCTGATCGTCGCCGCGGCCGCCGCCGCCTTCTGCCTGCTTTCCTTCGCTGCACCCGGAAACTACGGCCGGCAGCGCATCCGCGGAGTCACGCATGAGCGCATCGCCGCGCAGCTGCTCGGCGCGGGCGAGGACTGGCTCGGGATCGCGGCGGGCGCGCTGGCGTCCCACTTCGCGCTGTTCGCCGCCTTTCTCGGCCTTGCCGTCGCGCCGAGGCCGCGCGCCAGCCTCGCACCGATTCCGCGCGGGCGCCTTGCCGCGGCGGCGGCCATCGCCTTCATCGCGATCTCTGCGGGCATCGTGCTGGTGCACGCCCTGAGCGACGTCCGGGTGACCGACACTCGCAAGCTGCCTGCGAGCGCGCAGCTGCTGCTCGGGATCGTCCTTGCGTACTTCGCGCTCGCGTGCGCGGGCCCGCTGCGGACGCGTGCCGCCGCGCTTGCCGGGGCGCTTTCCGGCACGCTTCCCGCGCTGCTGCTTTTCGCGGTGCTGGCCGCCTCGCCCAATACTCGCCTCGTGCTGCAATCCATCGGCACCGGCAGCCTGAAGATGCACGCGCAGGAGATGGAGCGCAGGCTTGAAGTGCTGGCCTCGGTTCAGCGTGCCGACGTCGCGTTCGCGCCGCTTCTCGCCTGTCCTTACCCCGCGTGCGTAGGCGATCCTGTGCCGCCGAGCGCCACGGCCTGGCCTGCCGCCCACATCGCGCGCCTTTACGGCGAGCGCAGCGTGACGGTCGAGGCACCGGATCCGGCACGCGCCTATGCCGAAGCAACGGCCGCGGGCGGGCCGCTCGCGTGGATTCGCCTGCCGGGGACGGCGCTCGAGGCGGCGGGCGCGATCGTCGAGGCCGGCCCGAACGCCACCTATCGCGATGCTTGGCTGTTCGTGCGCGCGCCGGCGGGCACCCACCCCCAAGCCGCCGCTACGGTGGCGTTCCGCGCGCCGGAGGCGCTCGCCGACACGGCTCGCCGGCCGCGCCTGGTGCGCATTCGGGACGCTTCGAGCCCGCTCGGGCAGTCCGCCGACCTCTACGGCGCCCCGCTCGGAATCGCCGACGCGTCCGCCCTGTCGCCGGTCGGGCTCTCGGTCGACGGATCCGCCCCGGTGCGCGTACCCTTGCGGGCCAGATGAGCTCGACGCCCGGCACCGCGCCACGCGCGCGCATCTCGATCGTGGTCCCCTTCTACGACGAGGAGGCGGCCATTGCAGGATTCGAGGCGGAGTTGGGCGCTGCGCTTGCGGCGCTGCCCGATTGCGACTTCGAGGTCGTATGTGTCGACGACGGCAGCCGCGACGCCACGCTCGAGCGGCTGCAGGCGGTGGCGGCGCGCGATCCGCGCTACGTCGTCGTCGCGCTGTCGCGGAACTTCGGCAAGGAAGCGGCGCTCACCGCGGGCATCGACCACGCCAGCGGGGCTGCGGTGGTGCCGATGGACGCCGACCTGCAGGACCCGCCCGAGCTGCTCGCGCGCTTGATCGCGGAGTGGCGCGCCGGCGCTGAGGTCGTTGTCGCGAAGCGCGTGGACCGCTCTACCGACCGCTATCTCAAGCGCACGGTCGCCGCGCTCTTCTATCGGATCCACAACCGGCTCTCGGACATCAAGCTGCCGGAAAACGTCGGCGATTTCCGCCTCATGGACCGGACCGTCGTCGACGCGTTGCGGCGCCTGCCGGAGCGCCAGCGCTTCATGAAGGGCCTGTTTGCCTGGGTGGGCTTCAAGACCTGCAGCGTCGAATACCGCCGGCCCGCGCGCGCCGCCGGGCAATCCCGCTTCACCGGCCTGCGGCTGTGGAATTTCGCGCTCGACGGCATCACCAGCTTCAGCACGCTGCCGCTGCGCATCTGGTCGTACATCGGGCTGATCGGCGCGCTCGTGAGTTTCTCCTATGGCGCATACATCCTGCTGCGGACCCTCGTGTTCGGCGTCGACGTCCCGGGCTATGCTTCGCTGCTCGCGGCGACGCTGTTCGTCGGGAGCGTGCAGCTCCTGAGCATCGGCATCCTCGGCGAGTACATCGGCCGCATCTACATCGAATCCAAGCAAAGGCCTACCTACATCGTGCGCAGCATCGATCGGCGCAAATCGGACGCATGAGCCTGGAAACCATAGAGATCGAGACCGGCCCGAAACCGGGCGCGGCGGTGATCTGGCTGCACGGCCTGGGCGCCGACGGTCACGACTTCGAGCCGATCGTTCCCGAGCTCGGGATGCCGGCGTCGAAGCCCGTGCGCTTCGTGTTTCCCAACGCTCCGCACCGGCCGGTGACGATCAACATGGGCATGCGCATGCCCGCCTGGTACGACATCCTGCAGCTGGGCGGCGGCGCGGAGGACGAGGCCGGCATCCGCGAGTCGCAGGCCGCGCTCGAGAAGCTGGTCGCGCTGCAGAAACAGCGGGGCATCCCGGCGAGGAAGATCGTGCTGGCCGGCTTCTCGCAGGGCGGCGCGATCGCGCTGCAGACCGCGTTGCGGCATCCCGAGCGCCTCGCGGGCCTGCTCGCGCTCTCGACTTACCTGCCCTTGCAGGGCAAGGTCGCGGGCGAGCACCAGGCGATCAACAGCGACCTGCCGATCTTCATGGCGCACGGCAGCTACGACAACATGATCCCGATGTTCCGCGCCGCGCAGTCGCGCGACGCGCTGCGGGCCCTGGGCTATGCGGTGGACTGGCGCGAGTACCCGATGCCGCACTCGGTCTGCCCCGAGGAGATCGGCGACATCGCCGACTACCTGCTCAAGGTGCTCTGATCAGGATCCCCTGATCCGCTCCCTGCTCGAGCCTAGGCTTCTCGAATCAATTCTCGAAACCTGGCGATTTCGTAATCCTCGCCGCGCTCGGCGACCGCCTGCGGGATGTAGACGTGCTGCCGGTCGCCGCGCGCGGCCTCCAGGTTCTGCGCCGGCGCGAATACGCCGGGCTTGAGCACGATGCGCGCCTCGCTCGCATCGCCGTTCTTGAGCAGCACTCCCTGCTCCGAAACCGTCTTCACGCCGCTCACCGCGAACTTCGAGAGCACGGGCGCCTTGGACAGCGTCTCGATGCCGACGCGCGCCTGCTGGCTCGCGATCTTGTTGACCCGGCGCACGACGCCGAGCACCCAGTTCGAGCCGCCCTCGGGCTGCAGCGCGAGCAGCGCGCCCACGCGCAGCCAGTCGCCCTTCAGCTGCGGCACCACCGCCCCGAAGCCGCCCGCGCTCACGTTCTCGACGATCCAGCTCTCGGCGCCCTTGTTGTCGAAGTCGAGCGAATCGCTGCCGCCCAGCACGCCGACGACGCCCGCGTAGCCGTAGGTCACCGACAGGCGCGACTTCACCACGTGGCGCTGGCTCTTGCGCTCGGGCGGCTGCGGCGACCAGTACGCGTGCAGGTGGCGCGCCACTTCCTGGACCGTATGCGGCTCGTAGCTGCCGCCGAGGTTGAGGTCCGCCGGCAGCTTGCCCCCGACCATCAGCGTCTCGGCGAGCGCGTGGACCTCGTCGAGCGCCGCGCCGGCGCCGAAGCAGCGCAGCGCGGGCCCCGGCTGCGGCGCGCGCGAGGCGCGCGCGGGCGTCATGGCCTGGCCGAGGTCGGTCCAGAACACGAGCGCGGGCGCGGGCGCCGCGCCGATCACGAAGCGCGGCGCGTAGGCCGCGATGAGCCGCTCGGCGAGCTCGATTTCCAGCGGCAGGAGGCCATCGGGAGCGCTCGCGCTGAACATCGCGCCCCTGAGGAATTCCAGCTGCGGCGTCGACTCGCCGGGGCGGCCGGCGGCGACCGGCGCCTTCGCCTGCGCGAGCCCGCGCATCTCGGCGAACGCGTACAAGCTGTTGAACACGCCCCAGCTCGCCAGGTCGATCGGCCCGTAGCGCATGTGCATCCACTTGATCTGCTGCGCGAAGCAGCGCAGCGCGCGCACAAGCAGCAGCGGCAGCTGGGCCTTGGCGGCCTCGGCGCCCTTGGCGCTCTTCACGAAAAGGTCGACCGCGCGCGCGAAGGAGTAGCCCGCCTGCTTCCAGTAGCCGTGCAGCGCGGTCCACAGACGGTTCTCCTGGAAGCGCGAGGGGCGCGCGTCGGCGAAGTAGTCCTGCGCGAGCTTGCGCACGCGCTGCTGGGCGGCGTCGTCGAGCTGCAGCAGCAGCTGGACGAGCGCCTCCGGCCTGAAGCCCTCGACCGCCGCCAGCGATTCCATCCAGTGCATGAGCTCGTCGAGCGCCTTGACCGGGTCGTCGGTCGGCAGCGCCTCGAGGAGGCGCTTGGCCTCCTTCGGGTCGGCGAGCGGATGGTCGGGCCTGGAGCCGAACAGATTCATCGGGATCGGTGGTTTCGCGAGGCCTGCATGATCCTATGTCCTGCGGCCTTTATCAACGCGTCCGGCCCCGGCACAATAGACCCGAGCCCGCACCCCTCCTGATGCGCTTTCTCATCGTCGAAGCTTCGCCCGAATTCCGCCGCACAGTTTCTGACATGCTGTACGCGCGCTGGCCGGACGCGCAAGTGGCGCAATGGGACCCCGTGGCGCGCGGCAGCCCTGCCGCGCAGCTCGCGCACGAGCGCTACAGCGCGGTGCTGCTCGACTCCAGCCCTGCGGGGCAGGACGGCATCGCCTGGCTGCGCGAGATCCGCCGCAACGCGGGCGCGCCGCCGGTGCTGCTGGTCGCCGACCAGGGCGACACGCACGACGCAATCCAGGCCATGAAGGCGGGCGCGGCGGATTTCCTGCGCCGCACGGATCTGAGCCCGATCAAGCTCGCGCGCGCGATCGAGGATGCGATGCGCGAGCACGAACTGCGCCGCCAGGAGAGCACCGGCACGCACACGCCGTTCGCGCGCACGGTGCCGATCGAGCCGCTTCGCATCGGCAAGCCGGTCGCGCGCGACGCGGAATCGATCCCGGGCTACCGCGCGCTGCGCATGATCGGCGAAGGCGGCATGGCGCAGGTGTACCTCGCCGAGCGCGTGCGCGACGGCCTGCAGCTCGTGCTCAAGGTGCTCGACCCGGCCCTGCGGCGCAACCAGACCTTCCTCAAGCGCTTCGAGCGCGAGTACCGCCTCATCGTATCTCTCGAGAACGAGTACGTGGTGCGCATCTACGACGCCGGCCTGTCGGGCGAGCGGCCCTACATCGCGATGGAGTACCTGTCGGGCGGCACGCTCGCCACGCGCATGCGCGAGGGCATGACCTCGCTCGCGGCGCTGCGCCTCACCTCGCAGATCGCCAAGGCGCTCGACGCGATCCACACGCACGACATCGTGCACCGGGACCTCAAGCCCCAGAACATCATGTTCCGCGACAACGGCCGGCCGGTGATCGTGGACTTCGGCCTCGCCAAGGACCTCGGCACGTCCATCGAGCTCACGCGCCAGGGCGAGGTCATGGCGACGCCGCGCTACATGAGCCCGGAGCAGTGCCTGGGCCGCGAGGCGGACGCGCGCTCCGACCTGTACAGCCTCGGCGTGATCTTCTACGAGATGCTGACCGGGCAGCGGCTCTACGGCGACGCCGGCCCCGCCGACCTCGTATACCAGCACGTGCACGGCCCCATCCCGCAGCTGCCGCCCCGCCTGGAGGGCTACCAGACCATCATCGACCGGCTGCTCGCGAAAAAGCCCGAGGACCGCTTTCGCAGCGCGCGCGAGCTTTTCGCTACCATCGCGGTATGAAGCCAGCGCCCGGAGAACGCCAGTACCTCGACCTGCTCGGCGAGGTGCTGGAGGCCGGCGCGCGCAAATCCGACCGCACCGGCACCGGCACGCTGTCGGTGTTCGGCCGCCAGCTGCGCTTCGAGCTGGACGGCAGCTTCCCGCTGCTCACCAGCAAGAAGCTGCACCTGAAGTCGATCATCCTCGAGCTGCTCTGGTTCCTGCGCGGCGACACCAACGTGCGCTGGCTGCAGGAGCGCGGCGTGACGATCTGGGACGAGTGGGCGGACGCGCAGGGCGAGCTAGGCCCGGTCTACGGCTACCAGTGGCGGCACTGGCGCGTGCCGGGCGGCGGCGAGATCGACCAGATCCGGCAGGTGGTCGCATCGCTGCGCGCCAAGCCCGATTCCCGCCGCCACATCGTGACGGCCTGGAATCCGGCGGACGTCGAGCGCATGGCGCTGCCGCCCTGCCACGCGCTGTTCCAGTTCTACGTCGCGGGCGGGCGCCTTTCCTGCCAGATGTATCAGCGCAGCGCGGACCTGTTCCTCGGCGTGCCCTTCAACATCGCTTCCTATGCGCTGCTCACGCTCATGGTCGCGCAGGTGACCGGCCTGAAGCCCGCAGAGTTTGTGCTCACTCTGGGCGATGCGCACCTTTATCTCAACCACCTCGAGCAGGCGCGCGAGCAGATCGGCCGCGCTCCGCGCCCCTTCCCTCGCCTACGCCTCAATCCGGCGGTGACGGACCTCTTCGCCTTCGTCTACGAGGATTTCACCCTCGAGGGCTACGAGCCGCACCCCGCCATCAAGGCGCCGATCGCGGTCTAGAAAAAAAATGGCCCGCCTCTAGGGGGGAAGGTCGGGCCGGGGGGAAAGCGTTGGAGGAGGAAGCGGTCTTGGTCTGGCTGCTAGAAGCCGCCTTTCATCAGGATCTGCGACGAATAGATCAGTCCCACGCCGGCGAAGACGTAGACGAAGAGCTCCGAGTAGCGATTGCGCTGCGTGATCGAGATCCAGGCGCGCAGCAGCCAGGCGCTTGCGCCGATCATCAGCAGCGCGAGCAGCACCGCCATGCCGCCGGCGAGGCTGCGTCCGAACACCTGGGCGATCCAGCCGCCCGGCACGATCAGCTTGTAGACGGTGCCGCCGAAGCCGAGCATCACCAGCAGCGCGATCACGAAGCCGACGAATGCCTCGAGGAAACCGGCTGCCTCGCCTGCATGCTCCAGTCTTGCGGGCTGGCTCATACGCACATTCTTTTGCAATCGCCGTGCCAGCGGCGCAATGCCGTCTGCGAACAGCCGCTTAGCGGCGATTCGTGACGGATTTGCAGTGTCGAGGCGCACCCGAGATCGTCGCCGGGCGGCGACGGCTTTCAGCCGCGCGCGCGCGAAGCGCTTGATGCAGCGCGATTTTCATTGTCTCCGCGCGGCGACGGCTTGAACATTCCGGGCTCGAGCGCATGGCGATCGAGCAGCCGGTAGAACTCGGTCCGGTTGCGCCCCGCGAGCCGCGCCGCCTGGGTGACGTTGCCCGCCGTGATCTTCAGGATGCGTGCGAGGTAGTCGCGCTCGAACGCGCGCCGCGCCTCATCCAGCGGCGTGAGCGCGGAATCGCCGGCGTCGAGCGCCTGGCGCACGAGCGAGGCCGGGATCACCTCGGTGGCCGACAGCGCCACCGCCTGCTCGATGACGTTGAGCAGCTGGCGCACGTTCCCGGGCCAGGGCGCAGCCACCAGCAGCTCCATCGCCTCGGGCGACAGCGCGAGGCGCGGCCGCTCGTAGCGGCGCGCGAAGTCCGCGAGGAAGTGGCCCGCGAGCAGCGGAATGTCCTCGCGTCGCTCGGCGAGCGCGGGCAGCGCGAGCTTGACGACGCTCAGCCGATAGTACAAGTCCTCGCGGAACTCGCCCGCGGCGATGCGCTCCTCGAGCTTGCGGTGCGTGGCGGAGACCAGGCGCACGTCCACCTCGATGTCCTCGTTGGCGCCGACCGGGCGCACCACGCGTTCCTCGAGCGCGCGCAGCAGCTTCACCTGCAGCGACAGCGGCATGTCGCCGATCTCGTCCAGGAACAGGGTGCCGCCGTGCGCGGTCTGGAAGAGCCCCCGCCGGTCCTGCACCGCACCGGTGAAGGCGCCCTTCTTGTGGCCGAACAGCTCCGACTCCAGCAGGCCCTCGGGGATCGCGCCGCAATTCACGGCGACGAACGGCGCGTCCGAGCGCCGGCTCGCGCGGTGGATGGCGCGCGCGAGCAGCTCCTTGCCGGTGCCGCTCGCCCCGAGGATGCACACGGCCGCATCCGAGAGCGCGACGCGGCGCGCCTGGTTGAGCAGCGACTCCATCGCGGGCGAGCGCGTGACGAGCTCGGTGCGCCATCCTTGATCGGCGCTGCTGGGCGCGCCCGAGAGGCGCAGCGCCTCGGCCACGGTGTCGAGCAGCAGCTTCGGATCGAACGGCTTGGTGAGGAAGCCGAACACGCCGCGGCGCGTCGCCGAAACCGCCTCGGGGATCGTGCCGTGCGCAGTGAGGATCACCACCGGCAGCGAGGGCGCGTCGCGGTGGATCGCGTCGAACAGCGCCAGGCCGTCCATGCCTTCCATGCGCAGGTCCGTAATGACCAGCTCGGGCGGCGTCGCCATCATGGAAGCGAGGCCCGCCTGCCCCGATTCGGCGGTGGACACCGCGTAGCCGGCCGCGCGCAGGCGCATCGAGATCAGGTGCAGCAGGTCCTTGTCGTCGTCGATCAGCAGGATTCGCTTCTGGTTCTTTTCCATGGTCACCTCATGTCGGAACGCATCTGGTCTTCGCGCTCGAGGATGCCGCGTTCGATGGACTTCATCGCCTCGAGCTGGCGGCGCAAGGCATCCTCGCGCGCGCGCGCCGAACGCGCGAGCTTCTGGTGCTCGGCGATCTCGGCCGCAAGCTGGTCCTGCAGCCGAGCCGCGTCGGCTCGGCATTGCGCGAGATCGCCGCCGGCCTGCGCGGGCGCTCCCGGCTGCATTCCGTTGGACGCGCAGCCGGCGAGCAGGTTCAAGATCGCGGCGATGGTCACGGCTCTCATGCGGCCTCCGCCAGCGGCGTGGCAGGACGCAGCGGCAGCGTGACCCGGAAGTGCCCGCCCCGCGCGCCCGGAACGACCTCGATACGGCCCCCGTGCGCCTCGGTGAACTCGCGCGCGATCGCCAATCCCAGCCCCGTGCCTTCGGCGCGCCCGTACGCGCCCGCGCGTCCGCGGAAGAAGGCCTCGAAGATCGCCTCGCGCTCCTCCAGCGGCACGCCGGAGCCGCTGTCGAGCACGTCGATGGTCGCGACGCCGCCGTGCTCGCGCGCCAGCACGCGAATTTCGCCGCCGGCCGGCGTGAACTTGACCGCGTTGCCGAGCAGGTTGTCGACGACCGAGCGCAGCTTCGCGGCGTCACCCCAGACCGTCAGGGACGGAGCGTCGAGCCCGATGCGCAGCGCCTTGCCTTGCGCGGCGAGCTGGTGCGAGCGCAGCGCCTGGCGCAGCAGCGCGTCCACCGCCACCGAATCGACCTGCAGGCCGGAGGCTGCGTGCAGCGCGCGCTGGTAGTCGAGCAGGTCTTCGATGAGCCGCTGCAGCTTGACGCTGTTGTCGCGAAGGATCGCCACGACCTGGCGCTGCGGCGGCGCGAGCGGTCCGGCGACCTGGTCGTTGAGCAGTTCGGTGCCCTCGCGCAGCGCGGCGAGCGGCGTCTTCAGGTCGTGCGACAGGTGGCGCAGGAAGCGGTTCTTCTGCGCCTCGAGCTCGGTGAGGCGCTGGCGCAGCCAGTCGAGGCGCTCGCCGAGGCTGCGCAGGTCCGCGGGCCCGCTCACGCTGATCGGCCGCGCGAAATCGGCGTCGCCGAGCTGGCGGATCGCGGAGTCGAGCTCGGCGATCGGACGGGTGATGAGGCGCGTGAGCGCAAGCGCGGCAGCGAGCGCGAGCGCGGTCGCGAGCAGCACCATCACGATCAGGCGCCGATGCACTTCGTCCGCCCCCGCGCCCAGTCGCTCGACCTCGCGGTCGGCGATGTAGTAGCTCGCGGCGAGCACCTGGTACGCGTCGTCCACCATGCGGCCCGCGAGCGAGCGCACCGACCCGAGGTCGAGGCCGGCGCGCGGCTCGGCCGTGACGCGCTCGACGAGCGCGCGCTCGTCCTCGAGCGTGCGCCCGAGCGCGCCCGCCTGCCCGGGATCGAGCGGCTGGCGCTGCAGCTCCGCGGCCAGCTGCTGGAAGCTCGCGTGCGCGCGCGCGAGGTCGGCGCGCAGCTGCGCGTCGGGCAGCACCGCGACCTGCATCGCGAGGCGCTCGATCGAGCCCGCGCGGTTCACGAGCGCGCGGCTTGCCATCGCCGCGCGCGCGGCGCCGGACACCGCGCTGCGGCCCTGCTCGGTGAGCCGCTGGGTGTGCCAGGCCGAATACAGCAGCGTGCCGAGCAGCGGCAGCGCGACCAATAGGAAGCCGGCGATCAGCAAACCGAGGAAGGAGCGCGGAAAGCGCGGAACCGCAGAAATTTCCTCTGCGTTCATAAATCTATAATGGCACGTGAAAGAATGTCCGGGTCAGGCGAAATGTCACAATTCAGCGACAGGTTGAGGGCGAATGTGTCGCCTGTCACGAATTCAGCGCCGCGCGTCTTCCTCGTCGCCGCCCTTGCCCGCAACGGGGTCATCGGCGCGCAGGGAAAATTGCCGTGGCGTCTGCCCGAGGACCTGCAGCACTTCAAGAGGCTCACGCTCGGCCGACCGGTGATCATGGGCCGGCGCACGTGGGAATCGCTCGGGCGGCCGCTGCCCGGCCGCGAAAACATCGTCGTGACGCGTCGCGCGGGCTACGCGACCGCCGGCGCGAACGTGGCTTCCTCGCTGCAGGCGGCCATCGCGCTCTGCGCCGAAGAGCCGGTGGCATTCGTGATCGGCGGAGCGGAAATCTACGCCGCGGCGCTGGCGCTCGCCGACGGTCTCGTGCTCACGGAGATCGACCGCGACTATGCGGGCGACACGCGCTTCCCGGCATGGGACCGCAGCGCCTGGAAGGCGACGCAGAGGGAAACGCACGCTTCGAAGGAAGGCGTGCGCTTCGACTTCGTGCTCTACGAGAGGCTCAGGTCCTAGTCTCGAACACGCGAGTCTCGGGCAAAGGAAAGCCATTGAACCCGCTCGCATACGCGGTCGTGTAGGCGCCGGCGTTGCGGATATAGATGAAATCGCCCTCCTGGAGATCCGAGGGCAGCGGCTCGTCGCGCAGAACCACGTCGACCGAGTCGCAGGTGGGGCCCGCCACGTGCCAGGGGACGTCCGGGCCCGCGCGGTCGGTGCGGATCTTGTACTTGAGGCCTTCGGTGGTCTCGATCACGCCGCCGAACAGCCCCGCGTCCCAGTGCATCCATCGCTTGCCCGCGCGCGTCGCAACCCCCATCACGCGGCAGACGAAGTAGCCGGCGTCCGAGACGAGGAACCGGCCCGGCTCGGCGACCACCTGCACCTCCGGGCCGAACGCCCTCAGCGCCTCGTTGACGACTTCGCCGATCACCTCGATGGAGGGGATCGGCTTCACGTGCCGCACCGGGAAGCCGCCGCCGATGTCGAGCATGCGCGGCCTGAGTCCCGCCTTGGCCATGGCGTCGAATGCGCCGCGCGCCTTCTCGATGCCGACGCGCCAGTTCTCCGGATTGCGGCACTGCGAGCCCGCGTGAAAGGTGACGCCGGCGAGGTCGGCGCCGATCTTGGCCGCCGTCTGGATGATCTCGCGCGCCTCGCTCGCGCCCGCGCCGAACTTGCCCGACAGCGGCCAGTCGCTGCCGATGTTGGGTGTCGCCAGCCTCAGATAGGCCTTCGCATCGCCGCGCGCCGCGTGCACGCGGCGCAGCTCGTCGCTGCTGTCCACCGCATACCATTCGACGCCGCGCGCGGCCGCGTACGCGATCGCCTCGCGCGACTTCACCGGGTTCGAGAAGAGGACTTGCGCGGGGTCGGCGCCCAGCGCGAGCAGCTCGTCGAGCTCGGCGGTCGATGCGATCTCGAAGTTGCACTCTTCCGAGAGCAGGGCTTCGAGCACGCGCCGGTCCGGATTGGCCTTGACCGCGTAGTGCACGCGCACCCGAGGCAGGGCCGCGCGGAAGCGCCGCAGCTTGGCGCGCACGATCGCGGCGTCGAGGATCAGGAAGGGTCGTTCGTACCTGTGGCGCGCGGCCTGGCGCGCGGTCTCGAAATCGAGGCTGACTTCGGGGTGGGTGTCGAAGACCTGTTCCTGCGCCAGTGCGCCGATCTTGCCGTTGATGCCGCCGGGGCGTGCGCCCATCTGGTCCTTCGCGCGGGAAAATTCCGCGGATTATAGGGAGCGCCCGGCGAGCGTCAAGCCGGCGCCTCAGAAACTACTATAGGTAGTGGTCCTAAGCGCCTGCGCCACTACGAATAGTCTCAAATGCGCGGCAGCGTGACGCCCTTCTGGCCCTGGTACTTGCCGCCGCGGTCGCGGTAGGAGGTCTCGCAGACCTCGTCCGACTCGATGAAGATCACCTGCGCGACGCCCTCGTTGGCGTAGATGCGCGCCGGCAACGGCGTGGTGTTGGAGAATTCCAGCGTCACGTGCCCCTCCCACTCGGGCTCGAGCGGCGTGACGTTCACGATGATGCCGCAGCGCGCGTAGGTCGACTTGCCGAGGCAGATCGTCAGCACGTTGCGCGGGATGCGGAAGAACTCCACCGTGCGCGCGAGCGCGAAGGAATTGGGCGGGATGATGCAAACCGGTCCCTTGAAATCGACGAAGGACTTGGCGTCGAACTCCTTGGGGTCGACAATCGTCGAGTTGATGTTCGTGAAGATCTTGAATTCGTCCGAGCAGCGGATGTCGTAGCCGTAGCTCGAGGTCCCGTACGACACGATGCGCTTGCCGCCCGCCTCCTTCACCTGGCCCGGCTCGAAGGGCTCGATCATGCCCTGCGCCGCCATGCGGCGGATCCACTTGTCCGACTTGATCGTCACGTGTTCTGGACGACGATGTTGGGGAACTTCGAAGTCATGTCCTTTTGCGACTCGGCGATGCGCACGGCGCAGCGGCGCGCGATCTGCTTGTAGATCGTCGAGACCTTGCCGTCCGGATCCGAGACCAGCGTCGGCTTGCCCGAATCGGCCTGCTCGCGGATGTTGATGTCGAGCGGCAGCTGGCCGAGCAGCTCCGTACCGTAGTCCTTCGCCATCCTCGCCGCGCCGCCCTCGCCGAAGATGTGGCTTTCGTGGCCGCAGTTCGGGCAGATGTGGGTGGACATGTTCTCGACGATGCCGAGGATCGGGATACCGACCTTCTCGAACATCTTGAGGCCCTTGCGCGCGTCGATGAGCGCGATGTCCTGCGGCGTGGTGACGATCACCGCGCCCGTCACCGGCACCTTCTGCGCGAGCGTGAGCTGAATGTCGCCCGTGCCCGGCGGCAGGTCGACGACGAGGTAGTCGAGCTCGCGCCAGCGCGTGTCCTTCAGCAGCTGCTCGAGCGCCTGCGTCACCATCGGCCCGCGCCAGACCATCGGCGTGTCGATGTCGATGAGGAAGCCGATCGAGATCGCCTGCAAGCCGTGGCCTTCCATGGGCTCGAGGTGCTTGCCGTCCTTCGATTCGGGCCGGCCGGCGATGCCGAGCATCATCGGCTGGGAAGGGCCGTAGATGTCGGCGTCCAGGATGCCGACCGAGGCGCCCTCGGCCGAGAGCGCGAGCGCGAGGTTGACCGCGGTGGTGGACTTGCCGACGCCGCCCTTGCCCGAGGCGACCGCGATGATGTTCTTGATGCCCGGAATCAGCTTCACGCCGCGCTGCACGGCATGCGCGACGACCCTGGAGCGCACCACGACCGCGGCGCCGGGCGCGCCCGCGTCCTTCAGCGCGTCGATCACCTGGCGCCGGATCGGCTCGAACTGGCTCTTGCCCGGGTAGCCGAGCTCGAGCTCCACCGAGACCTTGGCGCCGTCGGCCTGCACGCCGCGTACCGAGCGCGTGGCGACGAAGTCCTTGCCGGTGTTCGGGTCGACGAGCCTCGCGAGGACCGCGCGGACGTCCGCTTCATTCGGGGGCATGCGCAAAGTGTAAGCTAAAATTGCCGCTTTCCCCGCGCGGATTTCCTGCCGCAGATGTCCGGCCGCAAGCTTTTCGTCACGACCGCCCTGCCCTACGCCAACGGCGCGTTCCACATCGGCCACATCATGGAGTACATCCAGGCCGACATCTGGGTGCGGTTCCAGCGCATGCAGGGCCGCGACGTGCTGTTCGTGGGCGCCGACGACGCGCACGGCGCGCCGATCATGCTGGCGGCCGAGAAGGCCGGCAAGAAGCCCGAGGATTTCGTCGCCGAGATCGCGCGCGGCCGCCAGCAGTACCTCGACGGCTTCCGCATCGAGTACGACAACTGGCACTCGACGCACTCGGCCGAGAACACCGCGCTCTCGCAGGACATTTTCCGCAGGCTGAAGAAGCAGGGCCTCATCTACACCAAGCCGGTCGAGCAGTTCTTCGACCCGGTGAAGGGCATGTACCTCGCCGACCGCTACCTCAAGGGCGAGTGCCCGAGCTGCGGCGCGAAGGACCAATATGGGGATGCCTGCGAGAACTGCAGCTCGGTCTACTCCGCGACTGCGCTCAAGAACCCCTATTCGACGCTCTCGGGCGCCAAGCCCGAGCTGCGCAGCTCGGAGCACTACTTCTTCAAGCTCTCCGACCCGAAGTGCGTCGAGTTCCTGCGCGAGTGGCTGCAGGTGCCCGGCCGCCTGCAGCCGCAGGTGCTCAACAAGGCCTGGGAATGGCTCGATGCCGAGGGCGACAAGGCGCTCGCAGACTGGGACATCTCGCGCGACGCGCCCTACTTCGGCATCCGCGTGCCCGACATCGCCGAGGAGAAGTACCTCTACGTGTGGCTCGACGCGCCGATCGGCTACCTCGCCAGCCTGCAGAACTTCTGCGCGAAGAAAGGCCTCGACTTCGAGAGGACGCTCGCCGAGCGCGAGCAGATCCACTTCATCGGCAAGGACATCATCTACTTCCACACGCTGTTCTGGCCGGCGATGCTCGAATTCGCGGGCAAGCCCTACCGGGTCCCCGACCACGTCTTCGCGCACGGCTTCATCGGCGTCTCGGGCGAGAAAATGTCCAAGTCGCGCGGCACCGGCATCGATCCGCTCAGGTACCTCGAGCTCGGCATGAACCCCGAGTGGCTGCGCTACTACATCGCCGCCAAGCTCAACGCCGCCGTCGAGGACGTCGACTTCAATCCGGAGGACTTCGTCGCGCGCGTCAACAGCGATCTCATCGGCAAGTACATCAACATCGCGAGCCGGGCGGCGGGCTTCCTCTCGAGGCGCTTCGGCGGCAAGCCGGCCGCGAGCATGGCGAGCCCCGTGCTCGAGGCGATCCGCGTGGCCGCCCCCGAGATCGCGCGCGGCTACGAAGAGCGCGAGTTCGGCAAGGCCCTGCGCCGCGTGATGGAGCTGGCCGACCAGGTGAACGCCTACGTCGACGCGAGCAAGCCCTGGGATCTCGCCAAGGCCGAGGGCAAGTCGGCGGAGCTGCACGAGGTCTGCACGGTGAGCCTGGAGGCGTTCCGGCTGCTGACGCTGTACCTCAAGCCCGTGCTGCCGCACCTGGCCGAGCGCGCCGAGCGCTTCCTCAACCTGCCCCCGCAGTCCTGGGCGGACGTCGGGCGCACGCTGCCGCCGGAGCGTGCGATCAACGCCTACCAGCACCTCATGACGCGCGTCGAGGAGAAGCAGCTCGACGCGCTGTTCAGCATCGAATCCGTGCCGCAGCCCGCAGCCCCGCAGCGGCACGCGGAGAAGCAGCAGCACGCAGTGAAAGAGCACGCCAAGGAGCCCACCGTGAGCGACGGGACCATATCGATCGAAGATTTCAACAAGCTCGACCTTCGCGTGGCGCGGATCGCCAGGGCGGAGCACGTGGAAGGCGCGGACAAGCTCCTCAAGCTCACGCTGGAGGTCGGCGCGCTCGGCACGCGCACGGTGTTTGCGGGCATCAAATCGGCCTATGCGCCGGAGCAGCTCGAGGGCCAGCTCGCGGTGCTGGTCGCCAACCTCGCGCCGCGCAAGATGAAGTTCGGCGTCTCCGAGGGCATGGTGCTCGCCGCCTCGGGCGAAGGCCCCGGCGTGTTCCTGATCTCCCCGCATGCCGGTGCCCAGCCCGGCATGAGAGTCAAATGATATTGCTATTATAATGTCGTTGTAATACCATGGCGGCGCGTCCCCGGGAGCGCCGCATGGAGAACAAGACCGCCCGCTTCACCGTCCTGCTCGATCCGCGCAAGAAGCGCATGTTCGAGGAGATCTGCGCCGCGCAGGACCGCACGCCCTCGCAGGTCGTGCGCCAGCTGATCCGCGAATACGTGATTGCCCACGCGGGCGACCGCGAGCTGCCCGACTGGCTGCTGAAGGCCGCGGCAAAGACGTCCGTTCGTGGATAAGCACGGCGCCGATGCCGGGCATGCTTGACGCGCCGCTGATCGGCGCGCTCTTCGCGGCGCTTGCCTGGCTCGCGATCGCGGCGCTCTCGCTGGTGTCCGCAGGCGATGACTTCTTTGCGCGACGCTTCGCGTTTCCGCTGGGCGCGCTGGCCGGGCTCGCACTTGCGGGATTCGGGCTGGAGGCCGCATGGCTGCCCGCGGCGCAGATGACGCTGCCGCTGGGCATGCCGGATCTGCCGTTTCACCTGCGCCTAGACTCGCTGGCGGGCTTTTTCCTCATGCTGCTCGGCGCCGTCGCGGCCGGGATCTCGGTCTACGCGGGCGGATTCTTCCGCGACGAGGCGCCCGGACGCCTCGCCCTCGTCGCCCTCCACTACCACGTGTTCCTCGCCAGCATGGCATTCGTCATCCTCGCCGATGACGCCTACCTGTTCATGGTGGCCTGGGAATCCATGGCGCTGTCGTCGTACTTCCTGGTCACAACGGATCACCAGCAGGCCGCCATCCGCCGCGCCGGATTCCTCTACCTGCTGATCGCGCATCTCGGCGCGCTCGCGATCCTGCTTTGCTTCGGCCTCCTGCAAGGCGGTCACGGCGACTACACTTTCGACGCATTGCGCGGGGCGCATCTGGCGCCGAGGTGGGCGACGCTGGCCTTCCTGCTGGCGTTTTTCGGTTTCGGCGCCAAGGCGGGAATCCTGCCGCTGCACGTCTGGCTGCCCGAAGCGCATCCGGCAGCGCCCTCGCCGGTGTCGGCGCTGATGAGCGGGGTCATGATCAAGACCGCGATCTACGGCATGGTGCGGGTGATCTACGATCTGATCGGCGGCGTGCGCTGGGAGTGGGGCCTGCTGGTGCTGGTGATCGGCGCGGCGACCACGCTGTTCGGCGTGCTCTACGCTCTCATGCAGCACGACCTGAAGCGCCTGCTCGCGTACCACTCAGTCGAGAACATCGGCATCATTCTGCTCGGCCTGGGCATGTCGATGGTATTCATCGGATTCGGCCACCCGATGGCCGGCACCCTCGGACTCATCGCCGCGCTCTATCACACGCTCAACCATGCGGTGTTCAAGGGCCTCCTGTTCCTCGGCGCCGGCTCGATCCTGCATTCGGCCAGGCTGCGCGACCTGAACCACATGGGCGGACTGATCCGTACCATGCCGAAGACCGCGTTCTATTTCCTCATCGGCGCGCTCGCCATTTCGGCACTGCCGCCGCTGAACGGCTTCGTTTCCGAGTGGCTCACGTTCCAGACCGCGCTGCAGGCGCCGGTGCTGCACGACAGCGTGGTCCGCAGCCTGCTGCCGCTGTTCGCGGCGACACTGGCGCTCGCCGGCGCGCTCACCGCGATGTGCTT
>DATIYN010000014.1:0-20958 GCA_035517595.1 Burkholderiales bacterium | reverse complement strand
ACCGCGCGGGCATCGCCGGCCTCGCCTACCTCGAGGCGATCGGCATGGCGGCCGCCGCGGTGGATTGCACGAGCGCGCGCATCGGCGACGGCGAGGACATGCTCGCGCGCGGCATCGTCAGCCACGCAAACATCTACGCCTCGCTCTGCGGCGTGGCGCCCGGGCAGTCCTGCCGCGAGGCCGCCGAGCGCTTGCGCAACGCGGCGCCGCCGCGCTCGGCGCCGCCGCCCTACGCAGAAGGCCGCTGGCGCGTGGCGGAAGGGCCGCCGGAAATCTGGGCGCTCGACTCGGTCGGCAAGCTCGTCGCCGAGGATGCCGGGCGCATCCTGGTGATCGGCTCGCACGGCGCGCTCCAGGGCGGCCGGCCGGAAACGGCGCTCGGGGTCGCGGCGGCGGCTGCGGTTTTCAACGACGCAGGGCTCGGTGCCGATCGCATCGGCGTCAGCCGGCTGCCGGTGCTGTCGGCGCGCGGCATGCCCGCCGCTGCAGTGGACTGCATGAGCGCGCGCATCGGTGACGGGCGTTCGATGTGGGAGACGGGCGTGCTTTCGCACGTGAACGCGGCCGCCGCGCGGCTGGACGCGGCACCCGGCATGTCCGTGCGGAAGTTCGCGTCCCTGATCCGGTCGCGCTAGAGCGCGGCCACGCGCCCGGCGAAGGCCTCCACCGCGCCCCAGTCGGTGTACTCCACCACCGACTTCGGGTCGATCGGGCCGCCGGTGAGCAGCATGATGAAGCGGATGATCGCGCGGTCGACCGGCCCATAGCGCGGATAGTCGATCTTGCCCGCGAACACGCCCACTTCGCGCGGACGCCAGGCGATGCGGGCGAGGAATTTGCGCACGTAGGGATTGGTGTGCGGCAGGTCCTTCCCGGGCTTGCGCGCGACGACGTTGACCGAGAAGAACGCACTCGGCTTGCGATTGAGCACGCGCTCGTTGCGCGCGATGAAGTCGAGCACCGACTGGCTGTGCCGGCCGTAGCGGATGCTTGCGCCGATCACGATCTTGTCGCAGGCAGCCAGGTCGCGCTCCTCGACCGTGGCCAGCGGCGCCACGCTCGTCGCATGCGCCCGCGCCGCCAGCAGCTCACCCAGTCGCTGGCAGATCCGCGCGGTATGGCCGTCCGTGGTCGAGTAGGCGATCAGGATCCGGGCCATTCGAAAGCCTAGCGCAAGCTCCCCCGCGCTGCACCACGCCTTTTGATCCTCGTCAATCGCGGCGGCCGGAAATCCCCGAAGATGCCGCATCACGGGTTAAGCTTCGTATCTCAGCGCATGGAGACGATCAGGGCGGACGTAGCCATCATCGGCGCAGGCGGCGCGGGCCTGCGCGCCGCCATCGCGCTGGCCCAGGCCGATCCGAAGCTGCGCATCGCGCTCGTCTCCAAGGTCTACCCGATGCGCAGCCACACTTGCGCCGCCGAGGGCGGCGCGGCGGGCGTGATCAAGCCGGACGACAGCCTCGAGCACCACTTCAACGATACGGTGGGCGGCGGCGACTGGCTGTGCGACCAGGACGCGGTCGACTACCTGGTGCAGGAGGCGCCCAGGGAGCTGATCCAGCTCGAGCACTGGGGCTGCCCCTGGAGCCGCGAGCCGAACGGCTCGGTCGCGGTGCGGCCCTTCGGCGGCATGAAGAAGCAGCGCACCTGGTTCGCGGCCGACAAGTCGGGCTTCCATATCCTGCACACGCTGTTCCAGACCTCGCTGCAGTTCCCTTCCATCCAGCGCTTCGACGAGTTCTACGCGACCGAGCTGCTGCTGGACGAGGGCCGCTGCGCGGGGCTGGCGGCGATCGAGATCCGCAGCGGCCAGATGCGCCGCTTCGACGCGCGCGCGGTCGTCATCTGCGGCGGCGGGGCGGGGCGCATGTTCCCGTTCACGACCAACGGCGCGATCAAGACCGGCGACGGCATGGCGCTCGCCTACCGCGCCGGCGTGCCGCTGAAGGACATGGAGTTCGTGCAGTACCACCCGACCGGGCTGCCGAGCACGGGCACGCTGCTGACGGAGGCCTGCCGCGGCGAGGGCGGCGTGCTCGTCAACAAGAACGGCCGGCGCTTCCTGCAGGACTACGGCATGGGCCCCGAGACGCCGCTCGGCAAGCCGGTGCTGAAGACCATGGAGCTGGGCCCGCGCGACCGCGTGAGCCAGGCCTTCTGGCAGGAGCAGAAGAAGGGCAACATGATCGCCACGCGCTGGGGCGACGCGATGCTGCTCGACATGCGGCACCTGGGCGAGGCCAAGATCAACGAGCGGCTGCCGCTCGTGCGCGACATGTCGATCAGCTACATGGGCGTGGACCCGGTGACGGATCCGGTGCCCGTGCGCCCCGTGGTGCACTACATGATGGGCGGGATCCACACCGACAAGCGCGCGGCGACGACGCTGCCGGGCCTGTTTGCGGCCGGCGAATGCGCCTGCGTGAGCATCAACGGCGCCAACCGGCTGGGCTCGAATTCGCTCACCGAGCTGCTCGTGTTCGGGAGGCGCGCGGCGCTGTCGGCGGCCGAGTACCTGCAATCGGGCGCGCGTGCAGCGTCGGAAAGCGCGCTCGCAGCCGGGGCGAACGCGGCACAGGCGCGCATCCGCGAGCTCCTGCAGCGAAGCGGGGGCACCGAGACCGTGGCTGGCCTGCGCAAGGAAATGATGCACACCATGGAGCAGAACGCCGGCATCTACCGGACCCACGAAGGGCTCGTGGAGGCCTGTGCCAAGCTGGCCGACCTGCGCCGCCGCTACCGCTCGATCGAGCTGCACGACCGCACCAACGTCTTCAACACCGACCTCCTGCAGGCGCTCGAGCTGGGCTCCATGCTCGACTGCGCAGAAGCGGTGGCGCAGAGCGCGCTCGCGCGCAAGGAGTCGCGCGGCGCGCACCAGCGCCTCGACTTCGTGGAAAGGGACGACCGGAACTTTCTCAGGCATTCCTTGGCGCATTTCGATTCCGTTTCGAGCCCGAGAATCGACTATCTGGACGTCGTCATCACGAAATCGCAGCCGGGCGTGCGCGACTATTCCGGGGGGCACGAATGAGCGAGCGCCAGGTCGAGATCGAGGTGCTGCGCTACAACCCCGAGAAGGACAAGGAGCCGTATTTCCAGCGCTACTCGGTGACGTGCCGCGAGGAGTGGGTGGTGCTCGACGCGCTCAACCACATCAAGGAAACGATCGACCCGACGCTCAGCTACCGCTGGTCCTGCCACATGGCGGTGTGCGGCAGCTGCGGCATGATGGTCAACGGCGAGCCGAAGCTCGCCTGCAAGAGCTTCCTGCGCGACTACCCGGGGCTGATCCGCGTCGAGCCGCTGCGGCACTTCCCGGTCGAGCGCGACCTCGTCACCGTGATCGACGACTTCGTCGCCAAGCTCGCGCGCGTCAAGCCGTACCTGATTCCCAAGGAGCCCAAGGACGTGGCCGCGGGCGAGTATCGGCAGACGCCCGCGCAGCTCAAGCGCTACAAGCAGTTCACGCTCTGCATCAACTGCATGCTCTGCTACGCCGCCTGCCCCGAGTACGGGCTGATCCCGCAGTACATCGGTCCGGCGGCGCTTTCGCTCGCGCACCGCTGGAACGAGGACTCGCGCGATGGCGGGCGCGAGCAGCGCCAGGAGGAGCTCGCCGCTACGGAGGGCGTCTGGGAGTGCTCCTTCGTAGGCGCCTGCTCGGAAGTCTGCCCCGAGCACGTCGACCCTGCGGCCGCGATCCAGCAGGTCAAGATCAAGAGCACGATAGACTGGTACACGGAGCACCTGATGCCATGGCGGAACAAATAGGTCGCAGGCCGCACGTCCGGCCGATCACCTCCGAGTGGATCTTCCGTCACCCGCGCTACCTGCGCTACCTGGTGCGCGAGTTCTCCTGCCTGTTCATCGGCGCCTGGACGCTGATGCTGGTGTGCGCGCTCGGGCGCCTGTCGGAAGGACCGCAGGCCTGGGCGGCGTTCCTCGAGGGCCTGAAGAGCCCCGTCATCGTCGCCTTCCATCTCGTGACCCTGGCGTTCGCGCTCTACCACAGCTACACCTGGTTCCAGCTCACGCCGAAGGCGCTGCCGCTGCAGCTGGGCGACGACTTCCTGCCTGACGGCGTGATTGCCGGCGCGCACTTCGGCGCCTGGGCCGTGCTGTCGGCGGCCGTCCTCTACCTTGCCGGAGCCTTCTGACCATGGCGCGCTCGAACAAGCCGATCGTCTGGGGACCCTTCGCGGCGGGCGGCACGCTGACCGCGTTCCTTACCCCGGCGCTGGTCCTGCTCACGCTGCTCGCGGCGCTCGGGCACGCGCCGGACCTGCTCGCCTACGAGCGGCTGCACGCGTTCGCCGGCCACTGGCTCGCCAAGCTGGCATTCGCCGGGGTGGTGTTCCTGTCGCTCTGGAGCGCCGCGCACCGCCTGCGCATCACCTGCTACGACCTCGGCCTGCGCGCCGACACCCTGGTCGCGATCGTGGTCTACGCCGTGGCGCTTGCCGGAACGGGGGGTGCGGTGCTTTACTTGGCACGGATTTGAAGGGGAGGGAGAGCCCATGAATCCGCCGCCTGTCGCCACCCGCGAGATCGCGCGCGAGGAGCGCTTCAACAACGTCTGGACCCGCGAGCTGAACGACGTCTTTGCCGACGTCGCGCCGTACTACGACCGCGCCAACTACGTCGCCAGCCTCGGCCTCTGGGGCTGGTTCCTGCGCAAGTTCATGGAGACCGTGGACATCAAGCCCGGCGAGCGCGTGCTCGACGTCTGCGCCGGCACCAACGCGATCGGCATCGCGCTGCTCAAGCGCGAGCCGACGCTGGAAGTGCACGCCATCGACCGCAGCGAGGCGATGCAGGAGGTCGGGCGGCGCATCGCCGAGGCGCAGGGTTTTCGCATCCGCAGCGTGATCGACGATGTGCACACGCTGCCGTACCCGGACAACTCCTTCGACGTCGTAACGCTGCAGTTCGCCTCGCGCCACCTGCGCATCCGGCGCGTCGCCGAGGAAGTGCGGCGCGTGCTCAAGCCCGGCGGCCGCTTCTACCACAGCGACATGCTGCGGCCGGGCAATCCGGTGGTGGAGAAGATGTACTACGCCTACCTGCGCTTCTGCCTGTGGTTCACCGGCTTCCTGTTCCGCAGCGGGCCTGCAGCGCTCAACTGCAAGAAGTACTTCATCCAGGCGCTGCAGATGTTCTACTCGCCGCGCGAGTTCACGGACCTGCTCGAGGACGTCGGTTTCCGCGACGTGACCGCGTCGACGGTCTTCAGCGGCATGCTCGGGTTCCACCGCGCGGTCAAGCCGCAGCCGCGCTGAACCGGGAGCGCGTCCTCGCGCGCTTCAATGCGCGGCTGCTCGGCGAGTTCGACCGGCGCACGCTGCGCCGGCTGCGGCAGTCGCTGCCGCTGCGCCTCGCGCTCGCGGCGCTCGAGCCGCTGCTCGAGGCGAACGTCGCCAAGGAGATCCGCAAGGACGCGCTCGTGATCGCCAGCGCGGCGCGATCGCTCGGGGCCGCGCGCAGGCCCGGAGAGGCCGAGGTCGGCTCGCTGCTCGCGCGCGCACGGGCGATCGACCGCGAGTTCCTCGCAGGCGCGCACGGCCTGCCCGTGCAGCTCGACATCGCCTACGCGCGCATCGAGCCGTTGCGGCGCAGGCGCATCGCGCGCGCGCTCGATCTCGCGATGCGGATCCTCGAGGGCTGGCGCGAAGGGCGCGGACTGCGCTCTGTCATGCCGCCGCAGGCCCTGGAGCGGCGCCTGCGCGAGCTGCTGGAGCTCTATTGCGAGGAAACGTCCGCGCTCGCTGCCGGCGTGCGCACGAGCGGTGCGCTCGCGGCCTTGCGCGGGCGCGCCGCGAGCGCGCTGCGCGAGATCATGGCATCGGAAGCCGAGGCCCTCGCGCACGAGGCGGTACATGCCCTGCACCGGCAGCGTTTTGCGTCGCACAAAAGAGCCTAATGCGGTAAAATTTCAGGTGTTTTTGGACCAACAACAAGATCCCTTGAATGCACCGGCGGCTCGTGGCGGGCAATTGGAAGATGCACGGCAGCCGGACCGCGAACCGCGCGCTGCTGGACGTTGTCCTAGCAGGCATGCGGGAGCTGCGCGAAGTCGAGTGCGCGGTTTGCGTGCCGTTCCCTTACCTTGCCGACGCGGCGGCCCGGTTGCAGGGCAGCGCGCTCGCGCTGGGCGCGCAGAACCTGAGCGAGCACGCGCAGGGCGCCTACACGGGCGAAGTCTCGGCTGCGATGCTCGCCGACCTGGGCTGCCGCTACGTGATCGTGGGGCACTCGGAACGGCGCCAGCTCTACGGCGAGAGCGACGCGGTCGCGGCGGCCAAGTTCAAGGCCGCGCGCGCGCAAGGGCTCACGCCGATCCTGTGCCTGGGCGAGACGCTGGCCGAGCGCGAAGCGGACAGGACGCAAGCGGTCGTCGCGCGGCAATTGGAGGCGGTGATTTCCTTGAATGGAAAGGATTCCTTCAAGGAAGCCGTCGTTGCCTACGAACCGGTATGGGCGATCGGCACCGGCCGCACCGCGACGCCCGAGCAGGCGCAGGCGGTGCATGCCTTCCTGCGCGCGCGGCTGCCCGCGCAGACGCGGCTGCTCTACGGCGGCAGCGTGAAGAAGGACAACGCTGCGGCCCTGTTCGCGATGAAGGACATCGACGGCGGATTGATCGGCGGCGCGTCGCTGGTGGCGGAGGATTTCCTCGCCATCGCGGCCGCGGCCTATCGGAGGAACTGAAGCGATGGATTGGATGAATCTGGTGATCGTGCTGCACGTGCTGATCGCGCTCGGCATCATCGGCCTGGTGCTCCTGCAGCACGGCAAGGGCGCGGACATGGGCTCGGGCTTCGGCGGCGGCGCTTCGGGCAGCCTGTTCGGCGCCACCGGCTCGGCGAACTTCCTGTCGCGCGCGACGGCGCTGCTCGCGACGCTGTTCTTCGTGACGAGCCTCGGCCTCGCGTATCTGGCGACGAACAAGCCGCGCGCGGGCGGCGGCGTGCTGGACGCGGTGAAGGCGCACCAGAGCGCGCCGGCGCCGGAAAAGGCGGCGGAGAAGCCGGCAACGGAGGCGCCCAAGGCGCCGGCGGCAGCGCCCGCGGAAGCGCCGCCCGCGGGTTCGAAGCCGAAAGACGTTCCGCAATGATTTTTAGGGGATAATCCGAGGGTTCAGGCAGGGAATGTGCATGCGCCCACGTGGTGAAATTGGTAGACACGCCAGCTTGAGGGGCTGGTGGCCTAAAACGCCGTAGCAGTTCGAGTCTGCTCGTGGGCACCAACATCTAGGCACGGGTCCAAGGAAACCGAAGCACATGCTAGCCGAGTACTTTCCGATCCTGCTGTTCATCGCGGTGGGCCTCGCCATCGGGGTCGTGCCGGTGATGCTGGGCTCGGTGATCGGCCCGCGGCGCCCGGATCCGGAGAAGCTCTCGCCCTACGAGTGCGGCTTCGAGGCCTTCGAGGACGCGCGCATGAAGTTCGACGTGCGCTACTACCTCGTCGCGATCCTGTTCATCCTGTTCGACCTGGAGATCGCCTTCCTGTTTCCGTGGGCGGTGGTCGTCAACGAGATCGGCTTCGCGGGCTTCCTGTCGATGATGCTGTTCCTCGGCATCCTGGTCGTCGGCTTCGTCTACGAGTGGTCGAAAGGAGCGCTCGAATGGGAATAGAAGGCATCCTCGAGCAGGGCTTCGTCACCACCACCGCCGACCGCCTGATCAACTGGACGCGCACCGGGTCGCTCTGGCCGATGACCTTCGGCCTCGCCTGCTGCGCGATCGAGATGATGCACGCGGGCGCCTCGCGCTACGACCTGGACCGCTTCGGCATCGTGTTCCGGCCGAGCCCGCGCCAGGCCGACGTGATGATCATCGCAGGCACGCTCACCAACAAGATGGCGCCGGCCCTGCGCAAGGTCTACGACCAGATGGCCGAGCCGCGCTGGGTGATCTCGATGGGCTCCTGCGCCAACGGCGGCGGCTACTACCACTACGCGTACTCGGTGGTGCGCGGCGCCGACCGCGTCGTGCCGGTGGACATCTACGTGCCGGGCTGCCCGCCGACCGCGGAGGCGCTGCTCTACGGCATCCTGCAGCTGCAGAACAAGATCAAGCGCACGAGCACGATCGCAAGATAGATGACGCCGAAGCTCCAGCGCCTGCATGACGCCCTGAAAGGCGCGCTCGGACCCTGGGTCGAAACGCTCGAGGAGCGGCTCGGCGAGCTGACGCTGGTGGTCGGCGCGGCGAATTACCGCGAGGCGGCGCGCGCGCTGCGCGACCATCCCGACCTGCGCTTCGAGCAGGCGCTCGACCTCTGCGGGGTCGATTATTCGACCTACGGCGACCGCCCCTGGGAGCGCGGCCGCTTTGCCGCGGTGCTGCACCTGCTGTCGGTGACGCACAACTGGCGGCTGAGGCTGCGGGTCTTCTGCGCGGACGACGACATGCCGATGCTCGCCTCGGCGATCGAAATCTGGCCGAGCGTGAACTGGTTCGAGCGCGAGGCCTTCGACCTGTTCGGCATCGTCTTCGACGGCCACCCGGACCTGCGCCGCATCCTCACCGACTACGGCTTCATCGGCCATCCGTTCCGCAAGGACTTCCCGATCTCGGGCCACGTCGAGATGCGCTACGACCCGGACCAGAAGCGCCTGATCTACCAGCCCGTGACGATCGAGCCGCGCGAAGTCACCCCGCGTGTGGTGCGCGAGGCGCACTACGCCGAGGGGGAGTAGGGCTTGGCCGACTGTCATGGCTGAAATTCGCAACTACACGCTGAATTTCGGGCCGCAGCACCCGGCCGCGCACGGCGTGCTTCGCCTGGTGCTCGAGCTCGACGGCGAGGTCGTGCAGCGCGCCGACCCGCACATCGGGCTGCTGCACCGGGCGACCGAGAAGCTCGCGGAGAGCCGCACCTTCCTGCAGTCGCTGCCGTACATGGACCGGCTCGACTACATCTCGATGATGTGCAGCGAGCACGCCTACTGCATGGCCGTGGAGAAGCTGCTCGGCATCGAGGTGCCGGTGCGCGCGCAGTACATCCGCGTGATGTTCGACGAGATCACCCGCATCCTGAACCACATTTTCGGCGTGGCGACGCTGGGACTGGACCTGGGCGCGATGACGGTGTTCCTGTACGGCTTCCGCGAGCGCGAGGACCTGCTCGACTGCTACGAGGCGGTCTCGGGCGCGCGCATGCACGCGGCCTATTTCCGGCCGGGCGGCGTCTACCGCGATCTGCCCGACCGCATGCCGCAGTACCGCGCCCAGTACTCGCGCAACGAGAAGGCGATGGGCGAGATGAACGCCGACCGGCAGGGCTCGCTGCTCGATTTCATCGAGGCCTTCACCGAGCGCTTCCCGAAGTGCGTGGACGACTACGAGACGCTGCTCACCGAGAACCGCATCTGGAAGCAGCGCACGGTGGGCATCGGCGTGGTGCCGCCCGAACGCGCGCTCGCGCTCGGCTTTACGGGCCCCATGCTGCGCGGCTCGGGCATCGCCTGGGACCTGCGCAAGAAGCAGCCCTACGAGGTCTACGACAAGCTCGACTTCGACGTGGTGGTCGGCGTCAACGGCGACACCTACGACCGCTACCTGGTGCGCGTCGACGAGATGCGCCAGTCCAACCGCATCATCCGGCAGTGCGTGGACTGGCTGCGCAGGAACCCGGGGCCCGTGATCACCGACAACCACAAGGTCGCGCCGCCCACGCGCGGGCAGATGAAGGCCAACATGGAGGAGCTGATTCACCACTTCAAGCTCTTCACCGAGGGCATGCACGTGCCGGAGGGCGAGGCGTACGCGGGCGTGGAGGGGCCGAAAGGGGAGTTCGGCGTGTACTTCATCTCCGACGGCGCAAACAAGCCCTACCGCATGAAGCTGCGCTCGCCGGCCTTCACGCACCTCTCGGCGCTCGGCGAGCTCGCGCGCGGCCACATGCTCGCGGACGCGGTCGCCATCGTGAGCACGCTGGACATTGTTTTCGGGGAAATCGATCGATGACTTTGTCTGCTTCTTCGAGACAAAAGATTGATAAAGAGATCGCCAAGTACCCGGCTGACCAGAAGCAGTCGGCGGTGATGAGCGCGCTCATCATCGCCCAGGACGAAAAGGGCTGGCTCTCGACCGAGACCATGGACGCGGTCGCGGCCTACCTGGGAATGGCGCCGGTCGCGGTCTACGAGGTGGCGACCTTCTACAACATGTACAACCTGCAGCCGACCGGCAAGTACAAGCTCACGGTCTGCACCTGCCTGCCGTGCGGCCTGCAGGGCTCGCTCGAGGCCGCCGATCACCTGAAGGCGAAGCTCGGCATCGACTTCGGCGAGACCACCGCCGACGGACGCTTCACGCTGAAGGAAGGCGAGTGCATGGGCGCCTGCGCCATGGCGCCGGTGCTGCTCGTCAACAACAAGAAGATGCACGACTACATGTCGAACGAGAAGCTCGACGCGCTCCTCAAGGAGTTGAAATAGCCATGGCGCTGCTCGACTACGGTCCGGATGCGATCCTCATGAAGGGCCTGGACGGCGCCAACTGGCGCCTGAAGGACTATGAGCAGCGAGACGGGTATCAGGCGCTTCGAAAGATCCTGTCCGAGAAGATTTCCGCTGAAAACGTCATTGCGGAAGTCAAGAAATCCGCACTTCGGGGACGAGGCGGCGCGGGCTTCCCGACCGGACTGAAGTGGTCGTTCATGCCGCGCCAGTTCCCCGGCGCGAAGTACGTGGTCTGCAATTCCGACGAGGGCGAGCCGGGCACCTGCAAGGATCGCGACCTGCTGCGCTACAACCCGCACAGCGTGATCGAGGGCATGATCCTCGGCGGCTATGCGATGGGCGCGGGCGTCGGCTACAACTACATCCACGGCGAGGTCTGGGAGATCTACGAGCAGTTCGAGCAGGCGCTCGAGGAGGCGCGCGCGGCAGGCTACCTCGGCCGGAACATCCTCGGCTCCGGGTTCTCGTTCGAGCTGTTCGCGCATCCGGGCTACGGCGCCTACATCTGCGGCGAGGAGACCGCGCTGCTCGATTCGCTCGAGGGCAAGAAGGGGCAGCCGCGCTTCAAGCCGCCGTTCCCGGCGAGCTTCGGCCTGTACGGCAAGCCGACCACGGTCAACAACACCGAGACCTTCGCGGCGGTGCCCTGGATCATGCGCCACGGCGGCGACGCCTTCCTCGCGCTCGGGCGGCCGAACAACGGCGGCACGAAGCTGCTGTCGGTGACCGGGCACGTCGCGCGGCCGGGCAACTACGAAGTGAAGCTCGGCACGCCGTTCGCGAAGCTCCTGGAGATGGCGGGCGGCATGCGCGGCGGCAAGACGCTGAAGGCGGTGATTCCCGGCGGCTCGTCGATGCCGGTGCTGCCGGCCGAGATCATGATGAAGACCGACATGGACTACGACTCCATCGCCAAGGCGGGCTCGATGCTCGGCTCGGGCGCGGTGATCGTCATGGACGAGACCACCTGCATGGTGCGCGCGCTGGAGCGCCTTTCCTACTTCTACTACGAGGAGTCCTGCGGCCAGTGCACCCCCTGCCGCGAGGGCACGGGCTGGCTGTACCGCGTCGTGCACCGCATCGAGAACGGGCAGGGCCGGATGGAGGACCTCGACCTGCTGGACAACGTGGCCGACAACATCGCCGGGCGCACGATCTGCGCGCTCGGCGACGCCGCGGCGCTGCCCGTGAAGAGCTTCCTGAAGCACTTCCGGGACGAATTCGTGCATCACATCGAACATCAGAATTGTCTCGTTTCAAGAGACATAGAACCCAAATGGGGACGGGCGGGCGCCCACAGCCCGTCGATCGCGAAGGCCGCCTAGATGATCAAGCTCGAGATCGACGGCCGGGAAGTCGAAGTCCAGCACGGCGCCACCGTGATGGACGCGGCGCACAAGCTCGGCATCTACGTGCCGCACTTCTGCTACCACAAGAAGCTGTCGATCGCGGCCAACTGCCGCATGTGCCTGGTCGAGGTGGAGAAGGCGCCCAAGCCCCTGCCCGCCTGCGCGACGCCGGTGACCGACGGCATGAAGGTGAAGACCGCCTCGGCCAACGCCAAGAAGGCGCAGAACGCGGTGATGGAGTTCCTGCTCATCAACCACCCGCTCGACTGCCCGATCTGCGACCAGGGCGGCGAGTGCCAGCTGCAGGACCTCGCAGTCGGCTACGGCGGCTCGGCCTCGCGCTTCACCGAGGAAAAGCGCGTGGTGCTGCACAAGGACATCGGCCCGCTGGTCGCCGCCGAGGAGATGAGCCGCTGCATCCAGTGCACGCGCTGCGTGCGCTTCGGCCAGGAGGTCGCCGGCGTGATGGAACTCGGCATGATCGGCCGCGGCGAGCACTCCGAGATCGTGGCCTTCGTCGGCAAGAGCGTGGATTCCGAGCTCTCGGGGAACATGATCGATCTCTGCCCGGTGGGCGCGCTCACCTCGAAGCCGTTCCGCTACAGCGCGCGCACCTGGGAGCTCGCGCGCCGCAAGAGCGTATCGCCGCACGACGGCCTGGGCTCCAACCTCGTCGTGCAGGTGAAGCAGAACAGGGTGATGCGCGTGCTGCCGCTGGAGAACGAGGCGATCAACGAGTGCTGGCTCTCGGACAAGGACCGCTTCTCCTACGAGGCGCTCAATTGCGAGGAGCGCCTCCCGGCCCCGATGATCAGGAAGGACGGCCGGTGGCAGGCCGCGGACTGGCAGGAGGCCCTCGATTTCGCCGTTTCTTCATTGAAGGAGGAGCCCTTCGGAGTGCTCGCGTCGCCGCATGCCACGCTGGAAGAGCTGTTCCTCGCGGGCAGGCTCGGCGCGCCGGCCGATTTCCGCCTGCGGCACAGCGACTTCTCGGGCGACGGCAGGCGCGCGGGCATCCCGTGGCTCGGCATGCCGATCGAGGACCTTGCGAAGCTCGACCGCGTGCTCGTCGTGGGCTCGTTCCTGAGGAAGGACCACCCGCTCATCGCGCAGCGCCTGCGCCAGGCCGCCAAGCGCGGCCTGCAGGTGCACGTGCTGCACTCGGCGGACGACGACTGGCTGATGCCCGTCAAGAGCAGGAAGATCGTTGCGCCAAGCGAACTGTTGACTGGTCTGGATTCGTTCAAAGAGACTTTGAGAGCGGGCAAGAATTCGGCAATCCTCCTCGGCAACTTCGCGCAGCAGCATCCGCAGGCGGCGGCGATCCACGCCGCGGCGCAGGCGGTCGGCGTCAAGGTCGGCTTCCTCGGCGAGGCGGCCAACTCGGTGGGCGGCTACGTGGCCGGATTGCCCGCCGCCGGCGGCCTTCCCGAGGCGTCCCGCAGGAAGTCGCTGGTCTTGCTGGGACTGGACGCGAACCTGGACCTGGCAGACCCGAGCGTGGTCAGCGGCAGGAAGTTCGTCGTCAATCTGACCTCGTTCATGTCGGACGTGGGCGACGTGCTGCTGCCGATCGCGCCGTTCACCGAGACCGCGGGGACCTTCGTGAGCACCGAAGGCCGCGTGCAGAGCTTCCACGCCGCGGTGCGGCCGCTCGGCGACGCGCGCCCCGCCTGGAAGGTGCTGCGCGTCCTGGGGACGATGCTCGGGCTGCCCGGCTTCGAATACGAAACGGTGGAGCAGGTGCGGCAGGCGTGCCTGGCGGGCAGGGATGTCTCTAATCTCCTTTCGAATGAAATCTCGGGAATCAAGGCAGATTCACGGCCCGCTTCCGGGATCCAACGCGTCGCGGATGTGCCGATCTATTTCGCCGACCCGCTCGCGCGGCGCTCGCCGCCGCTGCAGAGGACGCGCGACGCGCAGGCGCCGCGCGCCTGGATGAACGCGAAGCTGCTGCAGAAGCTCGGCGTTCAGGCGGGCGGCCTCGTGCTCGTCAGGCAGAACGGCGCCGAGGCGGGCCTCGCGGCGGCGCTCGACGACAAGCTGCCCGACGACTGCGTGCGCATCGCCGCCGGCCACCCGGCCACCGCCGCGCTGGGCGCGCCGTTCGCCCCGATCACGCTCGAGAAGATCACGTCGAGGCAGGTCGCCTGAGATGCTCGCCGCGCTGCTCAGCTACGCCGAACTGAAGCTCGGGCCCACCTGGGGTCCGGCGGCGTACGAGCTCGTCACCTCGCTCGCGTTCATCGTGGCGATCGTGGTGCCGCTGATGCTCAGCGTCGCCTACCTGACGCTCTGGGAGCGCAAGCTGATCGGCTGGATGCAGATCCGGATCGGCCCGAACCGCGTGACCTTCTTCGGCATCCCCTGGCTGGGCGGGCTCGCGCAGCCGATCGCCGACGGCCTGAAGCTGCTGCTCAAGGAAGTGATCCTGCCCGCCAACGCGAGCAAGGTGCTGTACGTGCTCGCGCCGATCGCGATGATCATCCCCGCGGTCGCCGCCTGGGCGGTGATCCCGTTCTCCGCCGAGGCGGTGCTCGCCGACATCAACGCGGGGCTGCTCTACGTGATGGCGCTCACCTCGATGGGCGTCTACGGCGTGATCGTGGCGGGCTGGGCATCGAACTCCAAGTACGCCTTCCTCGGCGCGATGCGCTCGGCCGCGCAGATGGTGTCCTACGAGCTCGCGATGGGCTTCGCGCTCGTGGTGGTGCTCATGGTCTCGGGCAGCCTCAACCTGTCGGACATCGTCTCGGCGCAGGGCCGCGGCACGTTCGCCGGCATGGGGCTGAACTTCCTCTCCTGGAACTGGCTGCCGCTGCTGCCGATGCTGCTCGTCTACTTCATCTCGGGCATCGCCGAGACCAACCGCGCGCCGTTCGACGTCGTCGAGGGCGAATCCGAGATCGTCGCCGGCCACATGGTCGAGTACTCGGGCATGACCTTCGCGCTGTTCTTCCTCGCCGAGTACATGAACATGCTGATGGTCTCGGCGCTCACGGTGACGATGTTCTTCGGCGGCTGGCTGCCGTTCTGGGACAGCTCGGTCACGAATGCCGTTCCGGGGATCTTCTACTTTCTTTTCAAGGTATTTGTCGTCGTATCGCTGTTCCTCTGGATCCGCGCCACGCTGCCGCGCTACCGCTACGACCAGATCATGCGCCTGGGCTGGAAGGTGTTCATCCCGCTCACGCTGGTGTGGATCGCCGTGATCGGCGTCTGGATGCAGACGCCCTGGAATCCGTGGAAATGAGGCAGCCATGACGCGCGTGCTCGAGTTCTTCCGCTCGTTCCTGCTGCTCGAGCTGTTCCGCGGCCTCGCGCTCACGGGCAGGTACCTGTTCGCGCGCAAGATCACGGTGCAGTTCCCGGAGGAGAAGACGCCGCTCAGCCCGCGCTTCCGCGGCCTGCACGCGCTGCGCCGCTACCCGAACGGCGAAGAGCGCTGCATCGCCTGCAAGCTCTGCGAGGCAGTCTGCCCGGCGCTGGCGATCCACATCGAGTCCGAGTCGCGCGCCGACGGCACGCGCCGCACCACGCGCTACGACATCGACCTCACCAAGTGCATCTTCTGCGGCTTCTGCGAGGAGGCCTGCCCGGTCGACGCCATCGTCGAGACGCGCGTGTTCGAGTACCACGGCGAGAAGCGCGGCGACCTGTACTACACCAAGCCGATGCTGCTCGCGGTGGGCGACCGCTACGAAGAGCAGATCGCCAGGGACCGCGCGGCCGACGCGGCCTACCGCTGACCATGTTCGAGGCCGCCGTGTTCTACGCGTTCGGCGCGATCCTGCTCGCCTCGGCGCTCGCCGTGATCACCTCGCGCAACCCGGTGCACGCGGCGCTGTTCCTCGTGCTGTCGTTCTTCACCGCCTCGGCGATCTGGCTGCTGCTGCGCGCCGAGTTCCTCGCCATCACGCTGGTGCTGGTCTACGTCGGCGCGGTGATGGTGCTGTTCCTGTTCGTGGTGATGATGCTGGACATCAACCTGGAGCGCCTGCGCGAGGGCTTCTGGCAGTACCTGCCGCTCGGCGCGCTCGTCGGCGTGCTGATGGCGGCCGAGATGGCCGCGGTGCTGTACGGTCGCTGGTCGGGCCTCGCGCTGCCGCCGAAGGCGCTGCCGCAGGGCTACAGCAACACCAAGGAGCTGGGGCGGCTGCTCTATACCGATTACGTGCTCGCCTTCGAGCTCGCCGCCGTGGTGCTGCTCGTCGCGATCGTCGCCGCGATCGCGCTCACGCTGCGCCAGCGCAAGGACACGCGCAACATGGATCCGGCCGCGCAGGTGCGCGTGCGCCGCGCCGAGCGCGTGCGCGTCGTGCCGATGCCGGCGGAGAGGAAGGACGCCTGATGGCCGCGTCGCTGCCCGCCGCGCCGTACCTGACGCTGTCGCACTACCTCGTGCTCGGCGCGATCTTGTTCGCGATCGCCGTGATCGGCATCTTCCTGAACCGCAAGAACGTGATCGTGCTGCTGATGGCGATCGAGCTGATGCTGCTCGCGGTGAACCTGAACTTCGTCGCGTTCTCCTACTACCTGGGCGACATGGCGGGGCAGGTGTTCGTGTTCTTCATCCTGACGGTGGCGGCCGCCGAATCCGCCATCGGGCTGGCGATCCTGGTGGTGCTGTTCAGGAACCTCAGCACGATCAACGTGGAAGACCTGGATTCACTCAAGGGCTAGGGGAAGGAAAGGCAAAGGGGAATGCTGAAGACCTATGGTCTGATCGCCGTGCTCGCGCCTCTCGCGGGCGCGATCATCGCCGGCCTGGGCGGCCGCTCGATCGGCCGCGTCTGGTCGCACCGCGTGACGATCTTCGGGGTGCTGCTTTCCTTCGTCGTGTCCTGCGTGATCTTCGACCGCGTGTGGCACGGCGACAGCTGGAACGGCGCGGTCTACGCCTGGGCGGTGATCGGCGACACGCCGCTGCAGATCGGCTTCCAGATCGACCGGCTCACCGCGCTGATGATGGTGGTGGTGACCTTCGTGTCGCTGATGGTGCACATCTACACCATCGGCTACATGGCCGACGACCCCGGCTACCAGCGCTTCTTCAGCTACATCTCGCTGTTCACCTTCTCGATGCTGATGCTCGTGATGGCGAACAATTTCCTGCAGCTGTTCTTCGGCTGGGAGGCGGTGGGCCTGGTGTCCTACCTGCTGATCGGCTTCTGGTTCACGCGGCCGACCGCGATCTACGCGAACCTGAAGGCCTTCCTCGTCAATCGCGTCGGCGACTTCGGCTTCCTGATGGGCATCGCCCTGATCCTCGCCGGCTCCGGGACGCTGGACTATGCGGCGGTGTTCTCGAAGGCCGCTGCGGGCACGGAGCACATCACCCTGATCTGCATCCTGCTGTTCGTCGGCGCGATGGGCAAGAGCGCGCAGTTCCCGCTGCACGTCTGGCTGCCCGACTCGATGGAGGGTCCGACGCCGATCTCCGCGCTGATCCACGCCGCGACGATGGTGACGGCCGGAATCTTCATGGTCGCGCGCATGTCGCCGCTGTTCGAGCTGTCGCAGACGGCGCTGTCGGTCGTGCTCGTGATCGGCTCGCTGACGGCGTTCTTCATGGCGCTGGTGGCGATCACGCAGTTCGACATCAAGCGCGTCGTCGCCTACTCGACGCTGTCGCAGCTCGGCTACATGACGGCGGCTCTCGGCGCGTCGGCCTATCCGGCCGGCATCTTCCACTTGATGACGCACGCGTTCTTCAAGGCGGTGCTGTTCCTCGGCGCCGGCTCGGTGATCATCGCCATGCACCACGAGCAGGACATGCGCCGCATGGGCGGGCTGCGCAGGTACATGCCGATCACCTACTGGACGGTGCTGATCGGCGCGTTCGCGAACGCCGGCCTGCCGCCGTTCGCGGGCTTCTTCTCGAAGGACGCGATCCTGGAGGCGGTGCACCTGTCGGCGACGCCGGGCGCGCACCTCGCGTACTGGCTGCTCGTCGGCGCGGTGTTCATCGGCGGCCTGTATTCCTTCCGGCTCGTCTTCATGACGTTCCACGGCGAGGAGCGCATGGATGCCGAGACGCGGTCCCACCTGCACGAGACGCCCTGGGTGGTCACGCTGCCGCTGGTGCTGCTCGCGATCCCGTCGATCGCCGCAGGCTGGCTCATCGGCCCGGTGCTGTTCGACTACTTCGGCGATTCGATCCGCGTGCTGCCCGCGCACCCGGTCATGGAGGAGATGCAGCGCGACTTCCACGGCGTGCTCGGCTTCATCGCGCACGGCTTCGCTTCGCCGCCGCTGTGGCTCGGCATCGCCGGCAGCCTGCTCGCAGCCTATCTCTACCTGCTGCGGCCGGACCTGCCGAAGAGGATCGCGATCGCCTTCGGCCCGCTGTACGCGCTGGTCGAGCGCAAGTACGGCTTCGACGAGCTGTACTCGTGGCTGTTCGCGGGCGGCGCGCGCGCGCTCGGCGCGGGGCTGTGGAAGGGCGGCGACCAGCGCGCGATCGACGGCCTGATGGTGAACGGCTCGGCGCGCCTCGTGGGCTGGTTCTCGGGCGTGGCGCGCCTGGTGCAGAGCGGCCTGATCTACTGGTACGCGTTCATGATGATCTTCGGCGTCTGCGCGATCTACGCGGTCGTCAAGTACCGGGTGTTCGCGGGCTAGCGCATGCTGCTCAGCCTCGCCGTCTGGGTTCCGGTTGCCGCCGGCCTGCTGGTGCTCGCGACGGGCGCCAACGCGGGCGACGGCCCGAAGGCGCCGCTCGCGCGCACGCTCGCCCTGGTGGGCGCGCTCGGCGGCTTCTTCGTCACGCTGCCGCTCTGGATCGGCTTCTCGGCCTCCAGTGCGGGCATGCAGTTCGTCGAGCGCGTGTCCTGGATCCCGCGCTTCAACGTCTTCTACCACCTCGGCGTGGACGGGATCTCGATGCTGTTCATCCTGCTCAATTCGTTCATCACGCCGCTGGTGGTGGTCGCCGGCTGGACCGTGATCGAGAAGCGCCTTGCCCAGTACATGGGCGCCTTCCTGATCATGTCGGGCCTGCTGAACGGCGTGTTCTGCGCGCTCGACGGGGTCCTGTTCTACGTGTTCTTCGAGGCGACGCTGATCCCGATGTTCATCATCATCGGCGTCTGGGGCGGCGCCAACCGGGTCTACGCGGCGCTCAAGTTCTTCCTCTATACGTTCTTCGGCTCGGTGCTGATGCTGGTGTCGCTGCTGTACCTGTACAACAAGTCGGGCGGCAGCTTCGCCATCATGGACTGGTGGAAGCTGCCGATCCCGCTCGAGGCGCAGCGCTGGCTGTTCTTCGGGCTGCTGTTCGCGTTCGCGGTCAAGGTGCCGATGTGGCCCGTGCACACCTGGCTGCCGGACGCGCACGTTGAGGCGCCCACGGGCGGCTCGGTAGTGCTCGCGGCGATCATGCTGAAGCTGGGCGCGTACGGCTTCGTGCGATTCACGCTGCCGATCCTGCCCGACGCCTCGCGCGACCTCGCCTGGCTGATGATCGCGCTGTCGCTGATCGCCGTGGTCTACATCGGCCTGGTGGCGCTCGTGCAGACCGACATGAAGAAGCTCATCGCCTACTCGTCGATTTCGCACATGGGGTTCGTGACGCTCGGTTTCTTTATTTTCAACAGTTATGGAATTGAAGGCGCCTTGATTCAAATGATCTCGCACGGCTTCGTCTCCGCGGCGATGTTCTTCTGCGTCGGGGTGATGTACGACCGCATGCACACGCGCAACATCGCCGACTACGGCGGCGTGGTTAACACGATGCCGAAGTTCGCCTCCCTCATGATGCTGTTCGCGATGGCCAACTGCGGCCTGCCCGCGACGAGCGGCTTCGTCGGCGAGTTCATGGTGATCATGGGCGCGATGAAGGCCGGCTTCTGGCTCGCCTTCGCGGCGGCCACGACGCTGGTGTTCGGCGCCGCCTACACGCTCTGGATGTACAAGCGCGTGATCTTCGGCGCGGTCGCCAACCACCACGTCGCCGAGCTCAAGGACCTCAATGCGCGCGAGCTGCTCGTGCTCGGCCTGCTCGCGGCGGCCGTGCTCTGGATGGGCGTCTACCCGCTGCCCTTCACCGATGTGATGCACGCCTCGGTCAGGGAACTGCTGCAGCACGTCGCGCTGCCCAAGCTCTGACATGAACGCGCTCACCTTCATCGACCACATCCCGGCGCTGCCCGAGGCGCTGCTGCTCGTCGGCGCCTGCGCGGTGATGCTCGGCGACCTGTTCGTCCGCAGCGAGCGCCGGTCCGGCAGCTTCGCGGCGGCGCAGGCGGTGCTCATGCTGTGCCTGCTCGCCACGCTGTTCATCCAGTCGGTTGCCGGCACCACGCGCTTCTTCCTGTTCAACGGCCTGTTCGTCTCGGACGTGATGGCCAACCTGCTGAAGATCGCCGCCTTCCTCGCCGTCTCCGTGGTGCTCGTCTACTCGCGCCAGTACTTGCTCGACCGCGGCTTGATGCGCGGCGAGTTCCTCTCGCTGCTGCTGTTCGCGCTGCTCGGCATGATGATCATGATCAGCGCCAACAGCTTCCTGACGGTGTACCTCGGCCTGGAATTGCTGTCGCTGTGCCTGTACGCGATGGTGGCGCTGAACCGGGACTCGGCCGCCTCCACCGAGGCGGCGATGAAGTACTTCGTGCTGGGCGCGCTCGCCTCCGGCATGCTGCTGTACGGCATGTCGATGATCTACGGCGCCACGGGCAGCCTCGCGATACCCGACATCGCGCGCCAGCTCGGGGCGCTTTCGCGGGATACCACGCAGCAGCCGTTCCTCGTCTTCGGCCTGGTGTTCGTGGTCGCGGGCATCGCCTTCAAGCTCGGCGTCGTGCCGTTCCACATGTGGATCCCGGACGTCTATCACGGTGCGCCCACCGCGGTGACGCTGGTGATCGGCAGCGTGCCGAAGCTCGCCGCCTTCGCGATGGCGGTGCGCGTGCTCGGCAGCGGGCTGCAGGACCTCTCGCACGACTGGCAGCAGATGCTCGCGATCATGGCGGTGCTGTCGATGGCGATCGGCAACATCACGGCGATCGCGCAGACCAACCTGAAGCGCATGCTCGCCTACTCGACGATCGCGCACATGGGCTTCATGCTGCTGGGGCTGCTCGCAGGCTGGGTCGGCGGCAACTTCCTCAACCGCCCGGACGCCTACGCGGC
>DATIYN010000013.1:0-10139 GCA_035517595.1 Burkholderiales bacterium | reverse complement strand
CGAGCGCCATGGAAATGTAGCAGGCGGCGATCACCCAGACCGGCGCGGCGTCCTGGCTGCCCAGGTATCCGGAGGCGATCAGCAGCATCCAGATGATGCCGATCGTCTTCTGCGCGTCGTTGCCGCCGTGGCCGAGCGAATAGAGCGACGCCGAAATGAGCTGCAGGCGGCGGAACCAGCGGTCGACCTTGCTGGGAGTGGATTTCACGAACAGCCACGACACCGCGAGCATCAGCAACGCCCCGAGCAGCATGCCGAGCAGCGGCGATATGAATATGAACGCCACGGTCTTCAGCAGTCCTGAGGGCACCAGGGCCCAGGTCCCCGCTTTCGCGACCGCAGCGCCCACCAGGCCGCCGATGAGGGCATGCGAAGACGACGAAGGCAGGCCGTACCACCACGTGAGAACGTTCCAGACGATCGCGCCGACCAGCGCGCCGAAGACCAGGAAGTGGTCGACGATCCCCTGGTCGACGATGCCGCGGCCGACCGTGGCGGCGACCTGCAGGTGAAAGATGAACAGCGCGATGAAGTTGAATGCGGCGGCGAGCATCACTGCCTGGTAGGGCTTGAGCACGCGCGTCGAAACCACGGTAGCGATCGAGTTGGCGGCATCGTGGAAGCCGTTCATGAAGTCGAACGCCAGCGCGATCAGCACCAGCACCGCCACGATCCAGAGCGCGAGCTGCGAGGCTTCCATGCCGCTCAGGAGTTCTCGAGCACGATGCCTTCGATGAGGTTGGCGACATCCTCGCAGCGGTCGGTGATGTTCTCCAGCAGCTCGTAGATGGTGCGCAGCTTGATGAGCTGCTTGACGTCGGACTCGTCGCGGAACAGCTTCGACATCGCCGCGCGCATCACGCGGTCGGCGTCCGACTCCAGCCGGTCGATCTCCTGGCAGGTCTTCAGGATCGCCTCCGGATCCTTCACGTTCTTCAGCAGCGACACCGCGGAGCGCACGCGCTCGCAGCACATCTGGCAGATCTCGGCGAGCTGCCTCGACTCGGGCGTGATCTTGCGGATGTCGTAAAGCACGATCGACTCGGCCACGTCCTGCATGAGGTCGAGGATGTCGTCCATGTGCGTGATCAGGCCGTGGATCTGGTCGCGGTCGAAGGGCGTGATGAAGGTCTTGTGCAGCAGCGTGATGGTCTCGTGCGTGATCTTGTCGGCGGCGCGCTCGGCCTCGTCGATGCGCTGCGCGTGCTTCTCGACCTCGTTGAAGCCGGCGATCATGGCCTGCAGCTCGCGGCTGCCCTCGACGATGCGCTCGGCGTGCGCGTTGAACAGCTCGAAGAAATTGCCCTCGCGGGGCATCAGGCGACCGAACATCGACCCTCCTCCAGGTTCGGGCGGATTGTAATGGCTTTGCAATGATCGACGCCGCCGGGTCGCGCCGGAGTTCGCGCTCGAAGCGTCGAGGACCTCGAGGGCCGCCCGCGGGCCGCTCAAGCGCAGCCGAGGCCCCTCGCCTTCAGCGCGGCGACATCCTTGTCCGAAAAGCCCCAGTCGGCGAGCGCCTGCGCGCCGCCTTCGCCGCGCTCGGGCGGCGCGCGGCGGATTTCACCCGGCGTGCGCGAGAAGCGCGGCGCGGGCGCGGGCTGCTCGACCTTGCCCGCCTGCGTGAAGGTCCTGCGCGCGGCGTTGTGCGGGTGCGCGCGCGCTTCCGAGAACGTGAGCACCGGGGCGAAGCAGGCGTCCGAGCCCTCGAACACCTTGCACCACTCGTCTCTCGATTTCTCGAGGAACCTTTGCGAAAAAGCCTTCCTCAGGGCCGGCCAGCCCTTGCGGTCATGCTGCTTCGGGAGATCTTGTCCCTGGAGGCCCAGACGAGAAAGCAGCTCCTCGTAGAACTTCGGCTCGATCGAGCCGATCGCGACGTACTTGCGGTCCTTCGTCTCGTAGGCGTCGTACCAGGGCGCGCCGGTGTCGAGCACGTTGTCGCCGCGTGTCTCGTTCCAGCGTCCGGCGGCGAGCATGCCGGAAAACATCGCGGCGAGCAGCGACGCGCCGTCCACCATCGCGGCGTCCACCACCTGGCCTTTTCCGGACCGGCGCGCCTCGACGAGCGCGCAGGCGATGCCGAACGCGAGCAGCATGCCGCCGCCGCCGAAATCGCCGACCAGGTTGAGCGGCGGCACCGGCGCGCCGCCTGCGCGGCCGATCGCGTGCAGCACGCCGGTGAGCGCGATGTAGTTGATGTCGTGTCCCGCGCGCGCGCTGAGCGGCCCGTCCTGGCCCCAGCCGGTCATCCGGCCGACCACGAGCCTCGGGTTCCTCGCGAGCAGCACGTCGGGCCCGAGGCCGAGGCGCTCCAGCACGCCCGGCCGGAAGCCCTCGATGAGCGCGTCCGCCTTCGAGGCGAGCTCGAGCGCTGCGGCGACGCCGTCCTTCGACTTCAGGTCGAGCGTCACCGAGCGGCGGCCGCGCATCATGACGTCGAACCAGCGCTCGCGGCCGAAGCCCAGGCGCGGATCCGCGGGGCGGTCGACGAGCAGCACGTCGGCGCCCATGTCCGCGAGCATCATGCCGCAGAACGGCCCGGGGCCGATGGCCTCGAATTCGAGGATCTTCAGTCCGGCGAGCGGGCCCATGGGCGCGATGATAACGTGCGCGCCATGTCCGAACTGTTGAAGCGCACCGACCGGCTCTGGCGCGGCGAGGCGAGCACCGCGATGCCGGACTACCACCCGTTCGGGGGACCGCGCATGCTGGAGGAGCTCGCCCCCGGCGTCGCGTTCTTCAAGGCCTTCGTCAACGTCACCGCGGTCGGCACCGCCGAGGGGCTCGTGCTCGTGGACACCGGCGCTTACCTGCCGGCCTCGAACAAGCTGAGCTTCGAGGCCGTGCGCGGCTGGAACCGCGAGCGCCTGCACACCGCGGTCTACACGCACGGGCACGTGGACCATGCCTACGGCCTGCCGCCGTTCCTCGCCGAGGCGAAATCGCGCGGCTGGCGCTCGCCGCGCATCGTCGGCCACGTGAACGTGCTGCCGCGCATGCAACGCTACGTGCGCACCGCGGGCTACAACTCGGTCATCAACACGCGCCAGTTCGGCGTCGAGACGCACTGGCCGGTGGAGTACCAGGCGCCGACCGACGCCTACGCGGACCATCTAGAGCTGCAGGTGGGCGGCACGCGCTTCCAGCTGCACCACGCGAAGGGCGAGACCGACGACCACACCTGGGTGTTCCTGCCCGAGACGAAGACGCTGTGCACGGGCGATCTCTTCATCTGGGCGGCGCCGAACGCGGGCAATCCGCAGAAGGTGCAGCGCTACGCGGTGGAATGGGCGGCGGCGCTGCGCGCGATGGCCGCGCTCGGGCCCGAACTGCTGCTGCCCGGCCACGGCCTGCCGATCGCGGGCGCGGCGCGCGTGCAGGAAGCGCTGCTCGACACGGCCGCCTACCTCGAGTCCCTGGTGGCGCAGACGCTCGAGCGGCTCAACGCCGGGCAGTCGCTTTACCAGATCCTGGAGGAGGTGCGGCCGCCGGCGGCGCTCGAAGCCAGGCCCTACCTGCGGCCCGTCTACGACGAGCCCGAGTTCATCGTGCGCAATCTCTGGCGCTGCTTCGGCGGCTGGCACAGCGGCGTGCCCAGCGAACTGAAGCCTGCGCCGCGCGCGCAGCTCGCGCACGAGCTCGCGCAGCTGTCAGGCGGCGTCGACAAGCTGCTGGCGCGCGCGCAGTCGCTGCTCGCGGCAGGCGACGCGCGCCTGGCGGCGCACCTGGCGGACTGGGCCGCCGAGGCGGCGCCCGGCAGCAGGGAAGCGCACGCGGTGCGCGCCGCGGTCTACGGCGCGCTCGTGAAGGAGGCCTCGTCGACGATGTCGCGCGGAATCTACGGCGCCGCCGCGCGCGAATCGCAGGCGAAGGCTCAGTGAATGCCTAGCGCGGCCTCGATGTTGCGGACCATCGCGACCAGGCGCGGGCCGATGTCGTCCTCGAGCTGGCCCTTCTTCAGGATGAACGCGGACACGCCGCAGTTGAAGGTGAGGATCTCGCCGTCGACGTTGCGGCGCATCGGCACGCCGGCCGCGTGCACTTCGCGCCGCAGGTCGCCGACCGACGTGCAGTAGCCCTTGGCGCGGATGTCCTCCAGGCTCTTGGAGATCGAGCCCTGGTACTTGCGCAGCATCTCCGGCTCCTTGACCTTCATCTGGTTGAGCACCGCCTCGCGCTCGGGCGGCGTGCAGGCGTAGAGGAACGCGCGCCCCATCACCGACTGCGCGATCGGCACCGAGGTGCCGATGTCGGGCAGCGTCGTGAGGTTGCCGCTGCGGCAGGACTCGACGTAGACCATGCTCAGGCGGTCGCGGATGCCCATGTTGACCGAGCCGTTCGTGTAGTCGGCGAGCTCCTTCATGAACGGGCGCGCGATCTGCCGGATGCTCATTGAGGCGAGCAGCGGGTAGCCGATCGACAGCACCGCGGAGCCGAGCTGGTACTTGCCCAGGCGCATGTTGTGGCGCAGGTAGCCCAGCTTGGTGAGCGTGTAGGTGAGGCGCGACACCGTCGGCTTGGGCAGTCCGGTGCGCACCGAGATCTCCTTGTTGCCGAGCATCGGCTCGGGCGGCGTGAAGCAGCGCAGCACCTCGAGCCCGCGCGCGAGCGTGGTCGCGAACTGGCGGTCGCCCTCGTGCTCGTAGCTGTAAGGAGCGGCGGCGGCCGGGGAAAGCGACTCTGCGGGCTCTGAAGCACCCATGGACATCTCCTCGAATTGGTGCCGGCCGGAAAAGGCGGGCGGTAAACTCGCAATGCAGCGGGTTGTTTCGCGTTTCGATATTCCGTCGGCGCGTTCCGCATGTCAACTTAGTCATATTGGGGTTCACATAGCGAAATCATCATGGCCAAGTCCTTGTTCGACCTGAAGGGAAAAGTCGCATTGATCACCGGCTCGACGCGCGGCATCGGCAAGTCCATCGCCGAGGAACTGGCGCTCGCGGGCTGCAGGGTAGCGGTGTCCAGCCGCAAGGCGGACGCCTGCGATGCGGTGCGGGCCGAGTTCGAGAAGCGGGGCTTCGAAGTGCTCGCGCAGCCCTGCAACGTGTCGCGCAAGGAAGACCTGCAGGCGCTCTACGACAAGACCGTCGCGACCTGGGGCCGCGTCGACATCGCGGTGGCCAATGCGGCGGCGAATCCGTACTACGGGCCGCTCGCGCAGATTCCCGAGGAAGCCTTCGACAAGGTGTTCCACAACAACGTGAAGAGCGTGCTGTGGCTCGCGGGCATCACGCTGCCGGGCATGGCCGGGCGCGGCGGCGGCAGCTTCATCACGGTGGGCTCGATCGGCGGCCTCAGGGCCAGCACGATCCTCGGCGCCTACGCCATCTCCAAGGCGGCCGATCACCACCTGGTCCGCTGCCTCGCCGCCGAGTGGGGGCCGAAGAACGTGCGCGTCAACGCCATCGCCCCCGGTCTCATCAGGACGGATTTCGCGAAGGCGCTCTGGGAGGACGACAAGCGCCGCGCCGAGCGCGAGGCGCAGACGCCCCTGCGGCGCCTGGGCGAGCCGCGCGACATCGGCGGCATCGCCGTGTTCCTCGCCTCCGAGGCCGCGGCCTTCATCACGGGCCAGGTCATCGTCGCCGACGGCGGCGTCACCGCTTGAAGGCCTACCGCGTCCACGCGGGCGAGGGCGCGGCCGGGAAGTTCGGCCTGGGGCGCTTCGACAGCATGGCGCGCGACGAGCTCGACAAGGGCGACGTCACGGTGCGCGTCGCGTTCGCGAGCGTGAACTACAAGGACGCGCTCACGGCGCGCGGCAGGGCGAAGATCGCGCTGAAGTTCCCGCTCGTGGGCGGCATCGATCTCTCGGGCACGGTCGAGGAGTCCGCCGACGCGCGCTTTCGCGCCGGCGACCCGGTGATCGTGCACAGCTTCGGCCTGGGCGTCGATCACGACGGCGGCTACGCCGAGCTGGGGCGCTTTCCGGCCGACTGGGTGATCCCGCTGCCGGCGGGCCTCGACCTGTTCGAGGCGAGCGCGCTCGGCGTCGCGGGGCACACGGCCGCGCAGGCGATCGACCTGCTGCAGCTGAACGGCCTCGCGCCCGGGAAAGGCAAGGTGCTCGTCAACGGCGCCACGGGCGGCGTGGCGAGCATCGCGATCGACCTGCTCGCGAAGCTGGGCTTCCACGTCGTCGCGCTCACCGGCAAGGCGCGCGAAGCGGACTACCTGCGCTCGCTCGGCGCCGCCGAGGTGCTCGACCGCGGCGCGGTGCCCTTCGGCACGCGGCCGCTGGAGGCGCCGCAATGGGCGGGCGCGCTGGACTCGGTCGGCGGCGAGCAGCTCGCCTGGCTCGCGCGCACGATGCAGCACGACGGCGTGATTGGCGCCTTCGGCAATGCGGGCGGCGCGGAATTCAGGGGCAACGTGCTGCCGTACATCCTGCGCGGCGTGCGCCTGATCGGCGTCAACGTCAACAACCCGATCGAGCGCAAGAAGTTCGTCTGGCAGCGCCTTGCGACCGACCTCAAGCCGCGCCACCTGCAGCGCATCGCGCGGCGCATCCGGTTCGACGAGCTGGAGGGCGCGTTCGACGCGCTGCTCGAGGCGCGCGCCACCGGACGGCAGGTGGTAGATTTCTCCCTGTGAAGACGTTGCGCGTGCGCATCGACGGCGAGCGCTGCCAGGGGCACAACCGCTGCTGCGCGGTGGCGCCCGAGCTGTTCGAGCCGGACGAGCTGGGCAACGCGAAGGTGAAGGGCGACGGCGCGGTGGCGCCGGCGCTGGAGGCGAAGGCGCGCCTCGCGGTGAAGAACTGCCCGGAGCACGCGGTGAGGCTCGCCGATGAGTAAGCATCCGCCGGTCAGCGACTGGGCCACCGATTTCGACCACCGCGATCCGCGCTGGATCGAGGACCCGTTCCCGATCTGGGACGAGCTGCGCGCGCGCTGCCCGGTCGCGCGCTCGGCGCGCTTCGAGGACGGCGCCTACTTCCCGTCGCGCTACGAGGACGTGCGCGAGATCGCGTACGACTCGGAGCACTTTTCCTCGCGGCGCGTGATCGTGCGCGAACGCAAGGTCAGCCCGGTGCAGCCCGCGCCGCCGATCACCTCGGACCCGCCCGAGCACACGCCCGCGCGCAAGCTCCTGCTGCCCGCGTTCGCGCCGCAGGCGATCGCGAAGCTCGAGCCGCGCGCGCGCGCGCTGTGCCGCGAGCTGCTCGATGCGATCGGCGAGCGCGGCGAGGCCGACGCGGCGGTCGACTACGCGCAGCATATCCCGGTGCGGCTCATCGCGCACATGCTCGGCGTGCCGGAGACCGATGGCGACCTGTTCCGCAGGTGGATTCACCTGGTGCTCGAAGTCGGCATCAGCGACGAATCGGTGATCATGCCGGCGCTGCAGGAGATGAGCGCCTATTTCTTCGCCGAGATCAAGCGGCGCGGCGACAAGCGCGGCGACGACCTGATCAGCTTCCTGCTCGATGCGCGCATCGGCGGCCAGCCGCTGACCGAGCCGCATCTGGTGGGCACGCTGCGGCTGCTGCTGGTGGCCGGCATCGACACCACTTGGAGCGGCATCGGCTCGAGCCTGTGGCACCTGGCGACGCACGCCGCGGACCGCAGGCGGCTCGTCGCGGAGCCTTCGCTGATGCCGACCGCGATCGAGGAATTCCTGCGCGCCTACGCGCCGGTGACCATGGCGCGCGAGGTGGTGAAGGAGGTCACCGTCGGCGGCTGCCCGTTCAAGGAGAAGGGCCAGGTGCTGCTGTCGTTCCCGGCCGCCAACCGCGATCCGGCGAAGTTCCCGCAGGCCGACCAGGTGCTGATCGATCGTGCCGAAAACCCGCACGCGGCTTTCGGCCTTGGGCGGCACCGTTGCCTGGGCTCCAACCTCGCGCGGCTGGAAATGACCGTCGCGGTGGAGGAATGGCTGAAGCGCTTCCCGGATTTCAGCCTCGCCCCCGGCGCGAAGGTGACCTGGTCCGAGGGCACCGTGCGGGGCCCGCGCCGGCTGCCGGTGAGGACGGCCCGGTAATACGCACGCGTTTCAAACGCCGCCGGCGCGGCGCCGCGGCAGTAAACTTCAGGTTCCCATCGGAGGAGGCTGCCTCATGGACCTCAACTATTCGCAGGAAGAATCCGCGTTCCGCGACGAAGTGCGCGGCTGGCTGAAGGCGAACCTGCCGCAGGACCTGCGCGACAAGATCGCGAGCTACGGGGAGCTCGGCCGCGAGGACCTGCTGAAATGGCATCGCATCCTCGCCAAGAAGGGCTGGGTCGCGCCCGCCTGGCCGAAGGAATTCGGCGGCACCGGCTGGAACGTCGTGCAGCGCTACATCTTCGAGGAAGAGTGCGGCTACGCGGGCACGCCGCCGCTGATCCCGTTCGGCCTTTCCATGTGCGGGCCGGTGATCCTGCGCTTCGGCACCGAGGCGCAGAAGAAGAAATTCCTGCCGCGCATCTACAACGGCGACGATTTCTGGTGCCAGGGCTATTCGGAGCCGGGCTCGGGCTCGGACCTCGCCTCGCTGAAGACGAAAGCGGAGCGCCAGGGTGATCACTACGTCGTCAACGGCCAGAAGATCTGGACCACGCTCGGGCACTTCGCCGACTGGATCTTCTGCCTGGTGCGCACCGATTCGACGCTGTCCAAGCGCCAGGAGGGCATCTCCTTCCTGCTCATCGACATGAAGACGCCGGGCATCACCGTGCGGCCGCTGGTGCTCATGGACCAGGGCCAGGAGGTGAACGAGGTGTTCTTCGACAACGTCAAGGTGCCGGCCGAGAACCTGATCTACGAGGAAGGCAAGGGCTGGACGGTGGCCAAGTACCTGCTCGGGCACGAGCGCATGAACACCGGCCGCATCGGCGCCTCCAAGCGCGAACTCGCCAAGCTGAAGGAATTCGCCGCCAGGCAGCCCGGCGACGACGGCCGGCCGCTCATCGACGACGCGCGCTTCCGCGACAAGCTCACGCGGCTGGAGGTGGAGCTGATGGCGCTGGAGATCACCAACCTGAGGTTCCTCGACCAGATGCGCCGCAGCGGACAGCCGCCGGGCGCCGACGTGTCGATGCTGAAGATCAAGGGCACCGAGATCCAGCAGGGTCTCACCGAGCTGACGATGCAGGCCGTCGGGCCTCTCGCGCAGCCGTTCCGCTCGGTCGCCAACGACCCGGACTTCGACGAGTTCACGGCGGGCCTCGCGCCGCGCTACTGCAACTTCCGCAAGACCACGATCTACGCGGGCTCGAACGAGATACAGCGGAACATCATCTCCAAGATGACCTTGGGGTTGTAACGGCACGGACTGCAGGAGGGCACATGAACTTCGACTACAACGAAGAGCAGCAGCTGCTGGCGGACTCGGTCCGCCGCTTCCTCGCCAAGGACTACGCGTTCGAGGCGCGCAAGAAGATCGTCGGCTCGAAGGAGGGCTGGAGCGCCGGGGTCTGGGCGCAGCTCGCCGAGATGGGACTCACCGGCCTGCCGTTCTCGCCCGATCACGGCGGCTTCGGGCGCGGCGCGGTGGACCTCATGGGCGTGATGGAGGCCGCGGGAGACGCGCTGCTCGTCGAGCCCTACCTGCCGACGCTGATCGGCGGCCAGCTGGTCGCGCGCGCGGGATCGGACGCGCAGAAGAAGGCGGTCCTGCCCGCGATCGTCGAGGGCAAGCTGAAGATGGCGTTCGCGCACACCGAGCAGGGCGCGCGCTACAACCTCGCCAGGGTCGGCGCGAGCGCCAGGAAGGCGGGCGCCGGCTGGGAAATCACGGGCGAGAAGCGCGTGGTGCTGGGCGCGCCGGCCGCCGACAGGCTCGTCGTTTCCGCGAACACCGGGCAGGGCTTGTCGTTGTTCCTGGTCGACAGCAGTGCTTTCAAGGTAAAGCCCTATGTCACGATCGACGAGCAACGCGCCGGCGACGTGGTTCTGAAGGGCGCCAAGGCCGAGCTGCTCGGCGCCGAGGGCGGCGCGCTGCCGGTGATCGAGGAGGTCGTGGACTTCGCGACCGCGCTCGTCTGCGCGGAAGCCGTGGGCGCGATGAAGTTCGCCTGCGACACCACGCTCGAGTACCTGAAGACGCGCAAGCAGTTCGGCGTGCCGATCGGCACCTTCCAGGCGCTGCAGCACCGCATGGTGGACATGTTCATCGCCACGGAGCAGGCGCGCTCGATGGCCTGCCTCGCCTG
>DATIYN010000012.1:0-11141 GCA_035517595.1 Burkholderiales bacterium | reverse complement strand
AGGTCGCGGACCAGATTTCCGACGCGGTGCTCGACGCGATTCTAAAGCAGGACAAGACCTCGCGCGTCGCGGCCGAGACGCTCGTCAAGGACAACCTCGTGGTGCTCGCCGGCGAGATCACCACCGGCGCGCGCGTGAACTTCGACGACATCGCTCGCCGCACGATCAACCGCATCGGCTACAACGACCCGAAGATCGGCTTCGACACGCACACCTGCACGGTGATCGTCGCCTACGGCGAGCAGTCGAAGGACATCGCGCAGGGCGTCGACGAGGGCAAGGGGCTCGACCTGGACCAGGGCGCGGGCGACCAGGGCCTCATGTTCGGCTACGCCTGCGACGAGACGCCGGCGCTCATGCCGCTGCCCATCTACCTCTCGCACCGACTCGTCGAGCGCCAGTCGGAAGTGCGCCGCGACGGGCGCCTCCCCTGGCTGCGCCCGGACGCGAAATCGCAGGTCACCGTCAAGTACGCGAACGGCAGGCCGGACGCGATCGACACCGTCGTGCTCTCGACGCAGCACGCGCCGGGCCTCGCGCACAAGCAGATCGAGGAGGCGGTCGTCGAGCAGATCATCAAGCCCGTGCTGCCGAAGAATCTCGTCAAGGGCAAGGTCAAGTTCCTCGTCAACCCGACCGGCAGCTTCGAGATCGGCGGCCCGAAGGGCGATTGCGGCCTCACGGGCCGCAAGATCATCGTCGACACCTACGGCGGCTCGGCGCCGCACGGCGGCGGCGCCTTCTCGGGCAAGGATCCGTCGAAGGTGGACCGCTCGGCCGCCTATGCGGCGCGCTACGTGGCGAAGAACATCGTGGCGGCGGGGCTCGCCTCGAAATGCCTGGTGCAGGTGTCCTACGCGATCGGCGTGGCGCAGCCCACGAGCGTGATGGTGACGACGCAAGGCACGGGCAGGATCTCGGACGACAAGCTCTCGGCGCTGGTGCGCCAGCACTTCGACCTGCGCCCCAAGGGCATCATCCGGATGCTGGACCTGCTGCGGCCGATCTACGAGAAGACCGCCGCCTACGGACACTTCGGGCGCGACGAGCCCGAGTTCACCTGGGAAGCGACCGACAAGGCGATGGTCTTGAAACAGGCGGCCTAGCCGCCCGCGTTCAGCCCCAGACCCACCAGGCGCCGATCGCGCAGGCGACCGGCAGCGCTGCGCCGAACGTCAGCATGCCGCGCATGCGGCTGCGCTGGTTGGAGTCCCAATCGACCTTTTTCGCCATGCGCTTGGAGCGCTCCGCGACCTCGCGCTGGATCGCCAGATACTCGAAGATGATGAGCACGGCCGCGAGGCCTGCGCCGATCAACGCTCCCTGGAGCCAGATGTTCATGGGCGGCCTGTGATGGCTGGTTCCGACGAGGTGCGAGTCTAGCTCAAATCGACTCTTCCACGTCCTCGCCGAGCGACTTGCCGTGGCGGTACCTGCGGTACAGCCAGATGCCGATCGCGCTGGAGACGACGAAGAACACCGCCGCGAGCGCAAAGCGCAGGCCGCCCTCCAGCTCGACGCCGCTGCCCGCCAGCGCGAACACCACGGTCTGCGGCAGGTAGCCCAGCAGGGAACCGAGCAGGAACGGCCCCGCGGGCACGCGGGCGACGCCGGCCGCGAGGCTGGTCGCGAGGTTGCTGCCGACTGGCAGCAGGCGGATCAGCAGCGTCATCGAGAACGGGTTGGCGGAGAGGAAGTCCTCGAGGCGCCGCACGCGCGCGCCGAGGCGACGGGCGATCAACGGCCGGCCGACCAGGCGCGCGTAATAGAAGGCGATCGCGCAGCCCAGCTCCGTGGCCGCGAGCGCGAGCGCCGCGCCGAATCCCAGGCCGAAGGCGTAGCCGCCGAGAAAGCTCACGATCTGGCGCGGCAGCGCGAGCGCCGTCGCCACGCCGCCCACCGCGACGAACAGCAGCTCGCCCGCCGCGCCCTTGCCGCGCACTTCGGCGTCGATCCAGCGTTCGCTGAGCAGGTCTTGAACGAGACCGCTCTCCAGCAGGTAGCCGATGGCGGCGAGCGTCGCCAGGAAGACGAGGCCCGGCAGGTACGACTTGATCCTCAAGGCCGGCGCAGCTCGGAGGCCTGCGGACGCTTCGCGCGGCGCTGCAGCCACATCACGCCGAACAGGTCCGCAATGCCGACCCAGAGACGGTCGAACAGTCCGTAGTTCGACACGCCGCGGCTGCGCGGCCGGTGGTTCACCTCGACCGACACGGTCGCGCCGCCGTTGCGCTGCACGAGCGCGGGCAGGAAGCGGTGCAGGTGATCGAAGAACGGCAGCTCGAGGCAGGCCGAGCGCAGGATCAGCTTCAGCCCGCAGCCCGTATCGGGCGTCGCGTCGCCGAGCAGCCGCGAGCGCACGCCGTTGGCCACGCGGGAAGACACGCGCTTGAGCCAGGTGTCCTGGCGCTTCCTGCGGTAGCCCGCGACGAGCTGCAGAGGCGGCGACGCGGTGCCTGCGGCCGCCGCATCCCTCGCCGCCAACAGCCTGGGGAGGTCGGCCGGATCGTTCTGGCCGTCGCCGTCGAGCGTCGCGATCCACTCGCCGCGCGCGGCGCGAAATCCCGTCACGAGCGCCGCGCTCTGCCCGCAGCCCGAGCGGTGCGCGAGCACGCGCAGGCGCGGGTAGCGCGCCATCGCCTCGCCGAGGCGCGCGAGCGTCGCGTCCGTGCTGCCGTCGTCCACGTAGATGACCTCGAAGTCGCCGCCCGCGCCGAGCGCGGCATGGATTTCCTCGAGCAGCGGCAGGATGTTGTCCTGCTCGTTGCGCACCGGGACGACGATCGACAACTGCACGGGGGCTCGGCGGAAAAAGCCGCATTATCCCACTGCTGCGCTGGGGTATAATGCGCGCTGCTGAGGAGCGTTGCGTTCCCCACCAGCCAGTACCGGGGATCAGGCTCAGCTAAATACAACGGCGCTCGCACTGGAAACGGTGCGGGCGCTTTTTCTTTTCCGGAGAACCGACATGAATGCTGCCGTGATCAATCCGAAATTCACCGACTACAAGGTCGCCGACCTGGCGCTCGCGGGCTGGGGGCGCAGGGAGATCGCCATCGCCGAATCCGAGATGCCGGCCCTGATGGCGATCCGCGAGGAATACGCGGCCTCGAAGCCGCTCAAGGGTGCGCGCATCTCCGGCTCGCTGCACATGACGATCCAAACGGCGGTGCTGATCGAGACGCTGAAGGCGCTCGGCGCGCAGGTGCGCTGGGCCTCCTGCAACATCTTCTCGACGCAGGACCACGCCGCGGCGGCGATCGCCGCCGGCGGCACGCCGGTGTTCGCGAGGAAGGGCGAGTCGCTGGACGAGTACTGGGACTACACGCATCGCATCTTCGAGTTCGGCGCGAAGGACCGGCCGCTCGGCCCGAACATGATCCTCGACGACGGCGGCGACGCGACGCTGCTCGTGCACCTGGGGCAGAAGGCGGAAAAGGACCCGAGCGTGCTGGCGAAGCCGGGCAGCGAAGAAGAAATTGCTTTGTTTTCTTCCATTAAGAAACGCCTTTCATCCCAGCCCGGCTGGTACTCGAAAGTCTCCAAGGAGATTCGGGGCGTGACCGAAGAGACCACGACGGGCGTGCACCGCTTGTACGAGATGGCGAAGGAAAAGCGCCTGCTGTTTCCCGCGATCAACGTCAACGACTCGGTCACCAAGTCCAAGTTCGACAACCTCTACGGCTGCCGCGAGTCGCTCGTGGACGGCATCAAGCGCGCCACCGACGTGATGGTCGCGGGCAAGGTCGCGCTGGTCTGCGGCTACGGCGACGTGGGCAAGGGCTCGGCGCAGGCGCTGCGCGCGCTCTCGGCGCAGGTCTGGGTCACCGAGGTCGACCCGATCTGCGCGCTGCAGGCGGCGATGGAAGGCTACCGCGTGGTGACCATTGACTGGGCCTGCGACAAGGCCGACATCTTCGTCACCGCCACCGGCAACTACCACGTGATCACGCACGCGCACATGAAGAAGATGAAGGACCAGGCGATCGTCTGCAACATCGGCCACTTCGACAACGAGATCGAGGTCGCGGCGCTCGCCCAGTACCGGTGGGAAGAGATCAAGCCGCAGGTCGATCACATCATCTTCGCCGACGGCAAGCGCATCATCCTGCTCGCCAAGGGCCGCCTCGTGAACCTCGGCTGCGGCACCGGGCATCCGAGCTACGTGATGAGCTCCTCGTTCGCCAACCAGACCAACGCCCAGATCGAGCTGTACACGAACACCGCCAAGTACCCGGTCGGCGTCTACACGCTGCCCAAGCACCTCGACGAAAAGGTGGCGCTCCTGCAGCTGAAGAAGCTGAACGCGCAGCTCACCGAGCTCACCGCGCAGCAGGCGAAGTACATCGGCGTGCCCAAGCAGGGCCCCTACAAGTCGGAGCACTACCGGTACTAGCGCCATGCGCCTGCTGCTGGTCTGGCTGATCAACGCCGTGGCGCTGATGGCGGTCGCCTACCTGCTGCCCGGCATCGCCGTGTCCGATTTCGTCACCGCGCTCGTCGCCGCGCTCGTGCTGGGCCTGGTGAACGCGGTGATCCGCCCGATCCTCATCCTGCTCACGCTGCCGGCGACGCTGCTCACGCTGGGCCTGTTCATCTTCGTGATCAACGGGCTCCTTTTCTGGTTCGTGGGCTCGTTCATCGCGGGCTTCCACGTCGCCGGGCTCTGGTGGGGCGTAATCGGCGCGATCGCCTACAGCGTCGTTTCCTGGGCGCTGTCGGCGCTGCTGCTCGAAAAGTAGGACGCAACCCTTTCGTGCTGAAGGGGAAGCTCCTCGATCCCTCGAGCGCGGTGCTGCTGTACGGCACCACGCCGCCGCGCGCGGGCACGGGCGAAGCGCTCGTGCGCCAGGCCGCCGACAAGCTCGCGGCGCGCCTCGCACCGCTGCCGCTCGACGGAGTCGTGGTCTACGACATCCAGGACGAAACCGGCCGCACCGCGCTGCCGCGCCCCTTCGCGTTCACCGGCACGATCGATCCCTGCGCCTACGCGTCGCTGCTCGCCGCGCGCACGCGCAAGCCCGCGATCGCCTACAAGTGCGTCGGCGACCTCGACGAAACGGGCTGGCGCGCGTGGCTCGACGAGGCCGCGCGCGTGCACCGCATCGGCTTCGTCTCCATCGTCGGCCGCCCGACCTCGGGCGTGCGCTACGCGCTGCCGCTCGCGCAGGCGATCCGCCTCGCCGCGACGCATCCGGCCGGCTTCGCCGTGGGCGGCGTGGCGATCGCCGAGCGCCATACGCCCGAGCGCAGCGAGGCGGCGCGGCTGCTCGCCAAGGGAATCGAAGGCTGCAGCTACTTCATCTCGCAGACCGTCTATCACGCGGACGCGACGGTGCGGCTGCTCGCCGACTACGCGCGCGACTGCCGCGGCGCCGGCGTGAAGCCGCGGCGCGTCGTGCTCAGCTTCGCGCCGGTCGGCCGCGAAAAGACGATGAAGTTCCTCGAATGGCTCGGCGTGCGCATTCCGCCCGAGACCGCGCGCGCCATCCTCGGCGCCGCGAGCCCGCTCGCAAAATCGATCGGCGTGTGCCGCGACAACCTGCGGCGCATCCTCGAGCAGCCCTACGCGCGCGAGATCCCGCTCGGCGTCAGCGTGGAGAGCGTGTCGATCAACAAGGACGAGATCGACGCGTCCGTGGATCTCTTCCACTCTCTGTTGGAGACGATCTCGCACCGACGGTAGCATCGCGCGCACTGTAGATACACGATCGACCAGAGTGTTGCCAAGCTCGCTGCGGCGATCGCTCGCGAAATGGACATGCCGGAACTCAAGGTCGAAGGCGTTCATTTCGGCGCGCAGACCCACGACCTCGGCAAGATCCAGGTGCCGGCGGAGATCCTCGCCAAGCCGACCCGGCTCTCTCCGGTCGAATTCGAGCTGATCAGGATGCACCCGCAGTCCGGCCACGACATCCTGAAGGGGATCGACTTCCCGTGGCCCGTCGCACTGATGGTGCTGCAGCACCACGAGCGTCTGGACGGCAGCGGCTATCCGCAGCGACTCAGGGGCGAGCAGATCATCCTCGAGGCGCGCATCCTCGCCGTCGCCGACGTGGTCGAGGCGATGGCCGAGATCGAGCGCGGCCGCGGGGTCGTGTACGACGCGCAGGTGGCCGACGCCTGCTTGCGACTGTTCCGCGAGAAGAGCTACGTGCTGCCCGCTTAGCGCCGGGCGCGGCGCGCTAGTAGACCTCGCGATAGAAGATGAAGGTCTTGGGCTGCGCGCCGTAGACGCCGAAGGCGGCGCGCGCGGGCGGGTCGTCGTCGTAGGCGGTGGCCGGGTCGCCGTCCGCGTCGGCGGCGTCGTTCCAGCGCCCGAGCAGGTAGCCGCGGAAGGCCGGGGTGGCGGCGAGCGCCGCCGCGCCCACCGACGGACAGTAGGACCCGGTAGCGCTGTTCCCCAGCTGCGGCGCGAGCACGACGCTGCCGTTGTTCGAGGGGCCCGGCGCGGCGAAGTGCAGCGAGCCCGCGCCCGAGGCGAAGGCGATCGTCGCCGCGCTGAGCGCGGTTTCGCAGCTCGTGAGGTTCGAGGCCGCATTGAAGGCGAGCGCGATGTTGTCGCGGCCGAGCGTCGTGCAGCTGTCGAGCGTGTTCGTCGCAAAGCCGCTACCGGTCCAGTACTGCACCGACACGGGCACGTCCAGCGCGAGGCGCTCCGAGCCGATCACGTTCTGCAGCCGCAGCCGGCCGAAGCGGACCTCGGTCGATACCCCGAGGTCCTTGTGCTCGGGCGTGCTGTTGCCGTCGACGTCCAGGTCGAGCGTGTCCATCTGCACGCCGTCCGCGTCGCTGGGCGCGATGCCGATGCGCAAGTTCGCGTAGGGCCCGTCCGGATTGTCGGGGACCGCGCGCTCGATCGCGGTGGTCACCGTCACGTTCGCCGCGCCGTTTGCCCAGCTGCCCGTCGGCGCCAGGCCGTTGTCGAGGCGGGCGCTCAGGTCGGCCGCACCGCTCTTCGCGCCGAAGCCGAACGCGGCGAAGCTCCCGAGCGCGAGCTTGGCGTAGACGCCGTTGTAGTTCTGCGTCGTGGCGCCTTGCGCGCTCTGCGCGGTCAGCGTGAACGCGAGACGGAAGCCTTCATCCATGTAGCTGAACGCGGACGCGGGCGAGCACGACGCGGCGAGGCGGTTGGTGAGCGACGCTGCGCTCGCCGCGAATTTCTTCGGCCGGAAGCGTCCGACGTAGCCGCCCGCGGCGCCGCTGCCGTCCAGCCCGCTGTCGCCGGTGACGTTCGCGCCAGGGGTGTCGAGAAACGCGCTGGCGTTGGCCGCGATGAAGACGTTGCCGACTTCCGAGTATCGAACGTTGCTGGGCGCCGCTGCGCCGCCCGCGAAGCTCGCGGCCGGCACCGTGGGGGTCGCGCCGCCCAGGGTGAGCGTCCCGGCGGTGCCGCCGGCCGGGAGTATCGCGCCGGCAGAGAGCACCGTATCCCACGCGAACGCCGGCGCGAGGCCGTTGTCGGTGACGTTGGCCCCCGCGTCGGGCACGCCGTCGTTGTCGCCGTCGTCCGCGACCTGCCACAGGTAGGCGCCCACCGTCAGGGAAAAGTCGTCTCCGGCGGCGGCGAGCAGCGCGCTCGTGTCGCTGGTCCCGTGCGCGGCACCGGGCATCGCCAGCGCGAACGGCCGCGTCGTGATCCACGGCGAGCTGCCGCGGCGGGCGCTGTTGGTGTCGCGCACGTTGATGCGGTACTTGCCGACGTCGCTGCTGGTGAGCTGGAAGGTCGCCTCGCCGCCCGCGAACGCGAGCGTGATGTTGTTTGCCCCCGGCTCCGCGGCAGGCAGCGGATTGACGGCGGTCACGCCGGTCGCACCCGGCAGCGCGGCGGCTCCGGGATGGTTCGCGGCCAGGGTCAGCCAGACCTTCTCCGCGTTGTTCGCGCCATGGCCGTTCGCGGTCGACAGTCCGCAGCCGGGCGCGGTGCGGTACTGCACCGTGATCGTCTGCGCACGTCCGGCGACCTGCACGCCGTCGGGGACGATGACGTACGCATTGCTGATGAAGTTAATGGCAGTGCCGATGCTGCTGTAGCTGGTCGATGCATCCTGCACCGTCACCGTAACGCTGCTTGCGGCGGTAACCGCGAGACGCAGCACGATCCGGCCCATGTCGGCGGCCACGAACTGGTAGGTGGCGGCGCCGTCGTTGGCCGTGCCGTTGACCAGCGTGCCGGCCGCGGTGCCGACCGACCAGTCGCCGGTGCCGGTGCTGGTGGAAAGATTGACCAGGCCGGTGTAGCCCGTGAGCACGCCGCCCGAGGCGTCGCGCGCGATGATCGCGACCTCCGCCGGGAACGCGGCGCAGCTCAGGTTGTAGTCGCCCGCCTGCACGTCGAAATTGATCGGCGCAGGGCGCAGCGCGAGGAGCTGCGCGGTACCGCTGTCGCCGTTGCCGCCGACGGTCGCCACCTTGTCGCCGGTGGCGCCGGCGGCGGCTTGCGCGACATCGGCGATCTCCAGGGATATGCCGTCCGCGTTGTTCGGCGTGCGCGATGCGACGTCGACGCGCTCGGTCATGCCGGCGGCCGGCGTCCAGGTGCGTGACGAAGCGAGGCTGTGCGTGCTGACCACCATGGCATTTGCGACGGAGGTGTCGACGCTTTGCGCGCGATTCTGCAGCGTGGTATCGCCGCCGACCGGCGTGGTATTGCCCGAGAACGCATCGAGCACCGTGTTGTCGGCGCCCAGATAGGACACGATGCCGCCCACCGCGCCGGTGTGCCCGCTGCCGAAGGTCCAGGTATGCGACGCCGGCTCGCTCGCGGTCGCGGCGCGCACGAAGATCTGCTGGCGGCTGGGGTTCGCCGCGCTCTGCACCGTCGGGGTCTGCGCAGTCCAGCCCGCGGGCGGCGTGATCGCGACGTCCGAAGGCTGGACCGCCACCGCGGCGACCATGACGTCGCCGGACAGCGTCGCGGCCGGCGTGGCGATGGTGAGCGCCGAAGACGGCGCCGGCCGCAGCGCGAACAGCACGCCGTGGTTCGGATCCGAGCCGCCCGCCTTGGCGATGCTGACCGCGCTGATCGTGCCGGCGGCGGTCTCCTGGCGGTACTTGAGCGAGATCTGGACGTTGATGCCGGTGCCGCTGCCGGAGTCGAAAGCTTCGCTGAAATTCGCCGGCAAGCCCGTGGCATTGTTGTCGCGGATGAAGACGGCGAACAGCGACATCGCGGTCGCCGTGACGCTGGTCTCCTCGCCGCTCGTCACCGTGCCCGAGTTCTGGTAGCTGCATTTCACGCGCGTGCCCCCGGCCGTGCAATTCCCGGCGGCGATCGGCTGCCCGGAATCGAACGGATTGGCCGCATCGACGTTGTGAAAGCGCGCGATCTGCCCGATCGCCACGTTGCAGGTACCGGCGCGCGCCACGCTCAGGTTGTCGCTGCCGCTGCCATCGGCGAGGCGCCAGAAGATGCGCGCCGAGTGGTCGGCGACGGGATTGCTCGCGAGCAGCGTGTTCCAGCCGGCCGAGGGCGTCGCCGACGAGGCGTCGGAGGATGAATACAGCGCGATCAGCAGGTCGCCGGCCGTCCCGCCCGGCGTCGATGGCGCGACCACCGTTGCGCAATTGCCCGAGACGCTCGCGGTGCCGCTGGCAACGTAGCTGACGCCGCCGTCGACGCTCGCGGAGGCGGCGTCGCGGAACGCGACCTGCGCCTGCGCGCCCAACCCGAGCGCCAGCCCGACGACCAGTAGGAAAACCCTCCCCATCCTGTCAATTCTGACAGGTTGGGAGGGCGGAAGTTTTGTGCGTTTTTGTCAGCCGTGCACGGCGTGCCCGGGATCGCCGCGCTCGTAGGCGCGCCACGCGGCGCCCGGACCGTCGCGGCAGGCGCCGAACTGGAACGGCACCCAGTCGCGCCCCGGGTTCACGAAGCGCAGGTCGACGAACCAGGCGCAGGTTGGATTCTCGGTACGGCCGTCCAGCGCCGGGCGCTCGGCGAACCACCGGAAGAAGGCGAGCGGCGGCGACTCCCAGGCTTCCTTGCCGAGCGCATCGTCGCCATAGCGGCTGCGCGTCTCCCAGCGCGCCATCGCGAGCGGCTGGAACGCGCTGTCCAGGCGCGCCACGAAACCGTCCCCGGGCGCATAGGTTTGCGGCTTGTCGCGAACCAGGTTGACGTGCGCAAACCGGTGCTCGCGCTCGTTGCTCACGTAGACGGTCCAGTTGAAGGGGGACACCGCGCGCGGCTGGGCGGAGATGTCCGAGCCCTCCAGGCCGCGGCTCGCCGCGTACTCGCGCGCGAAGTCGAGCGCCTTCTCCTTCTGGAGGTACTGGAAGCCCACGTAGGCGAAGAGGGCGATGCTCGCCGCGATCGAAGGAATTCTTGTCTTTCGGAAACAAATCGAAAAAAAGAGCCCGGTGACGATGATGCCGCTGAACCAGAGGTCGATGATGAACGTGGTGCCGAGCGCGGCGCGCCAGTCCGAAAGCGGCGCGAGCAGCATGGTGCCGAAGCTGGTGATCCAGTCGCCGGCGATGTGCGTGCCGATCGCGAGCGCGCACACTCCGTAGAGCGCACGCCAACCGCCGGGTTCGCGCAGGAGCTTGGCAAGCAGCCAGGCGAGCGGGAACGCCCAGAGCGGCAGCATGAGCAGCGAGTGAGTCTCGGCGCGGTGATGCACGAGATACTCGACCGGGCCCCGGAGCGCGTAGACGATGTCGAGGTCAGGCGCCGCGCAGGCGAAGAATCCGGCCGCTACGCGCCGCGGCAGCGCGCGCGCCGGGAGGTCCCGCGGCGCGGTCGCCCGCGCGATCAGGGCTCCGGACAGCGCGTGGGTGAGGGTGTCCACGCGCTACAGATCCGGCGCGTGGGTGAGCGTGTCCACGCGCTAGCGAACGGTCAGGCTGCTCTCTTCTTCCTTTGAGCGTCCTTGACGTGCATTTGCGCGTAGGCGCCGTGCGCCGCGGACTCGGCGTCGCCGACGTGCACCGGCAGTCCGAGGTCGGACAGCACCGAGCCGAGCGCCGAGAGGCACAGCATCACGTTATCCGCGCGGCAGGAGTAGCCCATGAGCCCGATGCGCCAGATCTTGCCGGCCAGTGGCCCGAGGCCTGCCCCGATTTCAATGCCGAATTCCGTAAGCAGGCGCTTACGTACCTCGGCCTCGTTCACGCCTTCCGGGCAGAGCACCGCGTTC
>DATIYN010000011.1:0-47515 GCA_035517595.1 Burkholderiales bacterium | reverse complement strand
CCTACATCGACACCAACGCCAAGGGCAGCTGCAACGTCGCCAATCCCGGCTTCTACTGCTTCGGCAACAGCGCTTCGGGCGCCACCAAGTTCAAGGACGCCGGCAAGGGCACCCTGGTCCTCTCGGTGCTCAAGACGTTCTGACCATCGGCCAATCCGGGCGGAAGCAGGGAGCGTCCGCCCGGACCACATGGGAAAAAACATGAAACTCGTCACTGCAATCATCAAGCCGTTCAAGCTCGACGAGGTGCGCGAAGCGCTCTCGGGCATCGGCGTTCAGGGCATCACCGTCACCGAGGTGAAGGGCTTCGGGCGGCAGAAGGGCCACACCGAGCTCTACCGGGGCGCGGAGTACGTGGTGGATTTCCTGCCGAAGGTGAAGATCGAGGCGGCCGTGAAAACCGACATGCTGGACCGTGTCATGGAGGCAATCGAGAAGGCCGCCAATACCGGCAAGATCGGCGACGGCAAGATTTTCGTATTCGACCTGGAAAAGGTCGTGCGCATACGCACCGGCGAAACTGACGCCGCTGCGCTCTAGGGAGATGACGATGAAGAAAGTACTCGCAGTCCTTTCCATGCTCGCGCTGTTCGCAGTCGCGGGCAATGCCGCCGCGCAGGACAAGGACAAGGCCGCCGACAAGCCGGCCGCGGAAGCACCCAAGGCCGAAGCGGCCAAGGCGGAGCCGGCCAAGGCCGACCAAAAGAAGGATGCGGCGCCCGCAGAGGCGGCCGCCCCCGCGACGCCGAAATGCGGCGACAAGGGGTTTGACTGCAACAAGGGCGACGTCTCATGGATGATGACGTCCACGGCGTTCGTATTGCTGATGACGGTGCCGGGACTGGCGCTTTTCTATGCCGGCATGGTCCGCACTAAGAACGCCTTGTCGACGGTGATGCAGAGCTTCTCGATCTTCTGCGTGGTCGCCGTGCTGTGGGTGATCTACGGCTACAGCGTGGCGTTTACCGCCGGCAATCCGTTCTGGGGATCTTTCGACAAGCTATTCATGCTCGGCGAGGACCCGGCAACCGCAGTCGCCGCGACCTTCAGCAAGGGACAGTATTTGCCGGACTTCGTCTACTGCATGTTCCAGCTGACCTTCGCCGCCATTACGGTCGCGCTGATCGCCGGGGGCTACGGGGAGCGCTTCAAGTTCTCCTCGATGATCATCTTCAGCATCCTGTGGTTCACGTTTGCCTACCTGCCGGTCGCGCACATGGTCTGGTACTGGGACGGCCCCGACGCCTACACGACCGCGAAGGCCGCGGAGGAGGCGGGCGCACATGCCGGGTTCCTGTTCCAGAAAGGCGCGCTCGACTTCGCGGGCGGCACTGTCGTACACGTCAATTCCGGCATCGCCGCGCTGGTCTGCGCGCTCATGCTGGGCAAGCGCAACGGTTACGGCAAGGTTTCGATGGCGCCGCACAGCGTCATGATGACCGCGATCGGCACCGGCATGCTGTGGATGGGATGGTTCGGCTTCAACGCGGGTTCCGCGCTGGAAGCCACCGGCGGCGCCGGCATCGCGTTCTTCAACACGCTGTTCGGAACCGCGACCGCCGGCGTGGCCTGGGCGTTGATCGAGTGGATCGTCAAGGGCAAGCCGAGCCTGCTCGGCATCTGCTCGGGAATCGTCGCCGGCCTGGTAGCGATCACGCCGGCGGCTGGATTCGTCGGTCCGGTGGGCGCCTTCGTCACCTGCGCGATCGCGGGTGTCGTCTGCTTCTTCGCGGTCACGAAAATCAAGGCCTGGCTCGGATACGACGATGCGCTCGACACCTTCGGCGTGCATTGCATCGGCGGCATCATCGGCTCGCTCGGCACCGGCACATTCGTCAACCCGAAGCTCGGCGGCACCGGCGTGTACGACTACGTCGCCAACAAGGTGGGTGATTTCGACGCCGCGGCGCAGATCGTTTCGCAGCTCTGGGACATCGGCGTGACGCTGGTCTGGTCCGGAGGCGTCGCCTTCGTGATCATGCTGCTGCTGAAATTCACCATCGGCATCCGCGCCAGCGACGACGATCAGCAAGAAGGTCTGGACCTCGCCGACCATGGCGAGAAGGCCTACAACTACTGACCGAGCCGTTTTCCTCCTGGTCCTTAGGGGCGCGCAGGCGCCCCTTTTCTTTTTGGGCGCACGCACGCCCCTTCCTCTTCAGCGGGAGATCTTGCCGAGAAGCGCCAGCAGCTGCCTGCGCTCGGCGGCCGAGAGCCGCGCCGAGATGCGCCGCTCGTGGCGCTCGATCTCGCGCAGTGCGCGCCCGAGCAGCGCGCGCCCGGCGCGCGTGAGCCACAGGCCGTTGGTGCGCCGGTCGGCGCCGCGCCGGCGCTCGATGAGGCCGCGCGCCTCGAGCTGGTCGAGCACGCCCACCATCGTCGAGCGGTCGCGGCTCGCGGACTCGGCGAGCCGGCTCTGCGTGAGGCCGGGGTTGGCCTGGAGGGTGATGAGCAGGCCGACGCGACCGGGCGACAGGCCATGCACGCTCTCGGCGAAGTCGCGGAACACCGCCTGCTGCGCGAGGCGCAGCCGGTAGCCGAGCAGGCCGGGCAGCGCGCCGGCGGCGAGCGGCGCGCCGTGCCGCCGCGCCCTGGGCTTTTGTTTGGCTTCCAAACAATTTGACCTTGCAACGGTGCGAACGTTACGATCCTAGGCGAACACCGAAAGCGGCGCAATCGCGCCGCAGAGGGGCCAGTGAACGCAATCGAGCATTTCCTCGGCGCCGCGGCGCTCGGGCGGCACGGTGCGCGCCCGGCGCTAGTCTGCGGCGCGCAGATGTTGAGCTACGCCGAGCTCGCCGCCGAGGTCGCGCGCGCGGCCGGCGCAATGCGCGCGCTCGGCGTGCGCCCGGGCGAGCGCGTGCTGCTGCTCATGCGCGACACACCCGTATTCGCCGCTGCCTGGCTGGGCGCGGTACACCTGGGCGCGGTGGCAGTGGCGCTCAATACGAGGCTCTCCGAGGCCGAGTACCGGCACGTGCGCGCCGACAGCCGTGCACGCCTGGCGATCGTCGAAGACGTCTTCGCCGCCGCGCGGCCGGACCTGAGTGCCGAGGAACGCGGCGCAGGACGGCTCGCGATCGCGGGCGAAGGCGCGCCGCCCGAGCTGTCCTGGCGTGCCGCGGTCGAGCGCGCGGCGCCGCTCCCGGCGCCCCAGGCGGCGGACGACGAGGATCCCGCGTTCTGGCTCTATTCCTCCGGCACCACCGGCAAGCCGAAAGGCATCATGCACACGCACCGCAGCGTGCGCTGCGCCGGGCAGGGGCAGCGCGACGTGGTCGGGCTCGCAGCCGGCGAGCGCAGCCTGACGACTTCGAAGCTGTTCTTCGCCTATGCGCTCGAGCACGGGCTCCTCGGGCCGCTCGCCATCGGCGCGACTGCGGTGCTCGAGCCCGACTGGCCCGACGTCGAGCGGGTCCTTGCGCTCGTTTCGCAGCATCGACCCGCGACCTTCTTCAGCGTGCCGACGATGTACCGAAGCCTGCTCGCGCTGGGCAGGGCGCGCCTCGAGCCGATGCGCGCCGTGCGGCGCTTCGTGGCGGCCGGCGAACGCCTGCCCGCCTCGCTCGTCTCGCAATGGCGCGCGGCGACGGGCGGCGAGATTCTCTCGCTGTACGGCATGTCGGAGACGTTCTGCGCCTGCATGATCACGCCGCCCGGGACCTCGAACGGCACGCGTACCGGCAAGCCGGTGGCGGGCGTCGAAGCGCGGATCCTCACGCACGAAGGCCGCGAAGCGGCGGCGGGCGAAAGCGGCGAGCTCTGGGTGCGTCATCCCGGGCTCGCGCTCGGCTACGCGAATCGTCCGGAGCTGACCGCCGCGCAGTTTCGCGACGGCTGGTTCTGCACGCGCGACCTGTTCATGCGCGACGCCGAAGGCTTCTACCTGTACCAGGGACGCTCCGATGAGCTGCTCAAGGTGGCGGGCCAATGGGTGCAGCCAGGCGAAGTCGAGGAAGCCGTCACGGCAGACCCGGCGATCGCCGAGGCGGCCTGCGTGCAGGTGACCGACGCGGAAGGCGCCGAGCGCCTCGCGCTGTTCGTCACCGCGCGCGGCGAGTCGGCGCAAGCGCTCGCGGCGGCCGGCGCGCGCGCCGCGGGCCTGCCGCGCTTCAAGCGCCCGAAATGGATCCGCGCAGTCGATGAGCTGCCGCGCACGGCGACCGGGAAGGTGCAGCGCTTCAAGCTGCGCGAAATGCTCGAGCGGGAGCTCGCCGGGAAGGATTGAATTGCGCTATTGCGCGGCGATCAGGCTGGCGAGCAGCTCCGGGTCCCGGCGCAGGCGCTCCGAGGGTCCGTCGTAGGCCAGCCGCCCGCGGTCCATGACGACGGTGCGCTCCGAAAAATCGAGCGCAATGCGGCTGTTCTGCTCCACGAGCACGATTGCCAGGCCGCCTTCTCCGCGCAGCGTCGCGAGCACGTGGGTGAGCGCCTGCACGATCACCGGCGCAAGGCCTTCGGTGGGCTCGTCCATGAGCAGCACCGAGGGATTGGTCATCAGCGCGCGCGCGATCGCCAGCATCTGCTGCTCGCCGCCCGAGAGCTGCGTGCCGCCGTTCTCGAGGCGCGCGCGCAGATTCGGAAACAGCCCGAACACGCGCGCCGCGTCCCAGGGGCCCGGGCGCGCGCAGAGCTCCAGGTTCTCGCGCACCGTCAGCGAGGGAAATATCTCGCGCTCCTGCGGCACGTAGCCCAGCCCGGACCGCGCGCGCGCGTGGGGAGGCAACGCGGTGACGTCCCGGCCGCCCAGCAGCACGCGCCCGCCATGCAGCGTGGTGTGCCCCATCACGGTCTCGAGCAGCGTGGACTTGCCCACGCCGTTGCGGCCGATGATTGCCAGGCTCTCGCCCGCGGCGAGCGCGAGTTCGACGCCCTCGATCACGTGCGTCTCGCCGTAGCCGGCCGTGACGCTGTTCAGCGATAGCGCCTCAGCCATCGAGCGATTCTCCGGAGCGCGGATTCATACCGCGTTGCCGAGGTAGACCGCGCGCACGTCCGCGTTGGCGGCGATCTGCGAGGGCGTGCCCTCGGCGAGGATCGCGCCGCTCACGAGCACCGTGATGCGCCCGGCGAAGCGGAACACGAGGTCCATGTCGTGCTCGATGATCAGCACGGCGATGTCCTCGGGCAGCGTGGCAATGGCATCGAGCAGGATGTGGCTCTCGGCGCTCGGGATGCCGGCCGCGGGCTCGTCCAGCAGCAGCACGCGCGGCGCGAGGCCGAGAGCGATCGCGATCTCCACGAGGCGCTGCCGACCGTAGGGAAGCTCGACGATCCGGCGACCCGCGTCGCTGCCGAGCTTGAGCATGTCGATCAGCCGCGCCGCCTCGCCGAGCACGTCGGCGCGGCTGCCCGCGGCGCGCCACATCGCGCCGCCGACGCCGAGCCGCTCGGCGACGGCGATGCAGACGTTCTCCTGCACCGTCAGGCCGCGGAACAGCTGGTTGATCTGGAAGGTGCGCGCGATGCCGCGCTTGACGCGCCTGGCCTGCGCGAGCGAGGTGACGTCCTCGCCCTCCAGCAGCACGCTGCCGCGCGAGGGCTGCAGCACGCCGGTGAGCAGATTGACGAACGTCGTCTTGCCAGCGCCGTTCGGGCCGATCAGCGCGTGCCGTGCGCCGCGCTCGAGCCGGAAGTCGATCTCGCGCGCGACTTCCAGCGCGCCGAAGCTCTTGCACAGCGCGCGCGTTTCCAGCATCGGCGCCCGCGTGCCGCTCGCGCTCATCGGGCGGTCCCCCGGGTTTGTCGCGCCAGGCGGCGGCGCAGCGCCTCCAGCACGCCGAGCACGCCGTTGCGCGCAAACAATGCCACCGCGACGAGCGTCACGCCGAGGCCCAGCTGCCAGGCCGTGGGATAGGCCTTGGCGAGCACGTTTTCGATCAGCAGGTAGGCGATCGCGCCCACGAACGCGCCGTACAGGCGGCCGTAGCCACCGAGAATCAGGATGATCACCACGCCCGCGGAGCGCTCCAGGCCCAGCACCGCGAGATTCACGTAGCCGTTCGCCTGCGTGAACAGCGCTCCGGCGACCCCGGCGAGCGCCGCCGAAACCGTGTAGGCGATGACCTGCCGCGCGCGCACGGGCGCGCCGACGGCGTGCATGCGCAGCAGGTTCTCGCGGATGCCCGTGAGGCTCTGGCCGAAGGACGAGTAGACCAGCGTGCGCAACAGCGCGAAGCACAGGAAGAGCACCGCCAGCACGTACAGGTACTGCGAGCGGTAGTAGAGCGCGTCGAACCCGAACAGGCCGAGGATCTTGCCGAACGCGAGGCCCGGCATGCCGTCGAAGCCGCCCGTCCAGGCGGCGCCCATGTTGGCCGCCTGCTCGAGCAGTGCCATCGTGCACAGCGTGAGCATGAGCAGCGCGAGACCCTGCGTGCGCAGCAACACCAGGCCGCTCGCCAGCCCGATCGCCCCGGCCACCAGCGCCGCCGCAGCGAGGCCCGAGAGCGGCTCGGTCCAGCCCAGGTGCATCGCGAGCATGCCGACCGTATAGGCGCCGGCGCCGAAGAACGCGGCGTGGCCCAGCGTGACGATGCCCGCGTATCCGAGCACGAGGTCGAGCGAGAGCGCGAACAGGATCGTGATCAGCACCTGCGTGCCGAACGCAAGATAGTCGGGAAACAGGAAGAAGCAGGCGAGCGCCGCGATCCACGGCAGCGCCTCCCACCAGCGCAGGCGGTGGCGGCGCGCGAGCTCGGTCGCCGCGCTCATGATCCCGCTCCGTCGAGCGGCCTCACGGACCGCGCCTCCCGAACAGGCCCTGCGGACGAACCAGCAGCAGGAACAGCGCGAGCGCGTAGATGAACAGCGTGCCGCCCTTCGGAAAATAGATCTTCAGCACGAAGTCCAGCACGCCGATGAGGATCGCCGCGAAGAATACGCCGCTGATGCGGCCGAGGCCGCCAACCGCCACCACGATGAGGAAATAGGCGAGGTAGCGGAACGGGTACTGCGGGTCGAGACCGAGGATTTCCGCGCCGAGGCCGCCGCCGACGGCGGCGAGCCCGCTGCCCAGCGCGAACGTGAGGGTGAACAGGCGCCCCACGTCCACTCCCATCGACTGCGCCATGCGCCGGTTGTCGACCGCCGCGCGGATGCGCGCGCCGATGCGCGTGCGCTCGAAGCCGAGCCAGAGCGCGGCCATCAGCACGCTGCCGGCCGCGATCAGCACCAGACTGTAGGTGCGGTAGGTCATGAAGCCGAGGTCGGTCTGGCCGCTCAGCCAGTCCGGCAGCACCACCGTCTGCGTCTCCGGGCCCACGCCGAGCGTGACCGCGGCAATCGTCACGAAGACAAGCCCGATCGTCATCAGCACCTGGTCGAGCTCGCTCGCGCGATACAGCGGCGCGTACAGCAGCCGCTCCAAGGCGACCGACACCAGCGCCACGGCCGCGAATCCGAGCACGAGCGCGGCGAGGAACGGCAGCCCCCAGTGCCGCATCGACAGCACGATGACGTAGCCGCCCAGCATCGCGAACGCGCCGTGGGCGAGGTTGACGAAGCCCATGAGGCCCATCGTCACCGACAGTCCCACCGACACGATGAACAGCACCATGCCGGCGGCCATGCCGCCGAGCAGGATGCTCGAGAGGCTCGTCAGGTCCATAAAAAGAAACCGCCGCCCCGAGGCTGGCCCCGGGCGGCGGCGGCGATCTGCGTCGTACGGTCCGCTATTGCTTGCAACGACCCTCGGCCAGCTCCTTGCACATGTCCTTCACGTCCTTGAGCACGCCGATGGTCTTCTGGTGCAGCTTGCCGTCCTTCCACACCAGCTCGCTCAGGTATTCGTTCATCACGATGTCGCGCGTGCGCGGATCGATCGAGATCGGACCACGCGGGCTGGCGTCGAATTTCCAGCCTCGCAACGCGTTGATCGCGGCATCGGGGTCGATCTTGCCTTTCAGCGTCGTCACCACGTGCGCGATCGCCGCCATGCCGTCGTAGCCCTGCACGCCCATGAAGTCCGGCGTCGAGTCCGGGCCGTACTCCTTCTTCCAGGCCGCCACCAGGCGCTTGTTGGCAGGATTGTCGAGATCGGCGTTGTAGTGGTGGATGGTGATCATGCCCGCCGCGGCCTGGCCCATCGCCTGCAGCTTGATGTCCTGGGTGATGTCGCCCGGCCCGATCAGCTTGATGCCCGCAGCGCGCATGCCGAGGGCGCCATAGGTCTTGACCACGGCCAGCGCGTGGTCGCCGGCAGGCACGAAGACGAAAAACACGTCGGGCTTCTTGTCCTTGGCGCGCTGGAAGAACGGCGTGAAATCCGGCACCTGGCCCGGGCCGCCCATCGGGATCGCGTCGATCACCTTGCCGCCGTTCGCCTCGAAGCCGCGCTTGAACGCGTCCAGGCTGTCCTTGCCCGGCGGGAAATCGGTGTAGCCGACCACCGCCGTCTTCGCCTTGACGATCTTCGCGGCCGCCTCGCCCATGGCAAATCCGGCGTGCCACATCGAGAACGACACGCGCGCGATCATCGGCGAGAGCCCGGTGATCCAGGCGGTGCCCGCGTTCATGATTACCATCGGCTTCTTCGCTTCCGTGACCAGCGACGCCGAAGCGATGGCATCCGGGGAGTAGATGAATCCGGTCAGAATGTCGACCTTGTCCTGCGTGACGAGCTCCTGCACCGCGACCTTCGCCTCCGCGCCGCTCGGCGTTTTCGAGTCGCGCTTGACGATCTCGATCTTGTAGGGGCCGAAGGCCTTCGGGTTCAGCTTCATGAACATCTGCATGCCGCGATCGACCTGCTGGCCGAACTCGGCGCCGACGCCCGTGTAGGGCAGCACCACGCCGAGCTTCACAGTCTGGGCCGCCGCGCCGACGGCGAACGCGGCGAGCCCCGCCGCGGCGAGCAACCTGATGCGATGGATCTGCATGATTCTTCCCCCTCCTAGGGCCGAAAAATTCCCGCAAATCCTAGCACGCCCGACCCGCTTTGGGGCTCGTTCCGAGCGCATCGCGCGATTAGAATAGCGCCTCTTCCAGGAGACAGTACCGAATGGCACATGTGATCCCGATGTGGGAGATTCCTTCGCTCGCGGTCAAGGATTCCAAGGACCGCTTCCCGGTGCGGCGCATCTTTTGCGTGGGCCGCAATTACGTCGAGCACCAGAAGGAGATGGGCGGCGATGGCCGCGAGACGCCGTTCTTCTTCATCAAGTCGGAGTTCGCCCTGATCCCGGGCGGCGGCAACGTCCACTATCCGGCGAAGACATCCAATTACCACTACGAGACCGAAATGGTGGTCGCCATCGGCAAGGGCGGGCGGCGCATCGAGGCGAAGAAGGCGAACGAGCACGTCTGGGGCTACGGCGTCGGCTTCGACATGACGCGCCGCGACCTGCAGCAGGTCGGCAAGGACCACGGCCGGCCCTGGGACTTCGGCAAGAATTTCGACGAATCCGCGCCCTGCAGCACGCTCGTGCCGGCGACCCGGATCGGCCATCCCTCGAAGGGCGCGATCTGGCTCAAGGTGAACGGCAAGGAGCGCCAGAAGGCGGACCTGTCGGACATGATCTGGTCGGTGCCCGAGCAGATCGCGTTCCTCTCCGAGTACTACACGCTGGAGCCCGGCGACCTCATCTATTCGGGCACGCCGGCGGGCGTCGGCCCGGTCAAGCCGGGTGACGAACTGCATGCCGGCGTCGATGGCGTCGGCGAGCTGAAGGTCAAGATCGTCGCCGCGCTCTGAGTATGACAGCGACGACGACGCGACCGGCGCGCGTGCGCGCGGTCACGCTCGGCACCGCCGACGTCAGGCTCGAGCGGCGCGCCGACGGCTCGTTGCTGCTGCGCTCGCCGCATCCGCTCGGCGCCTATCCCCGGAAGCTCACCGAGCGCCTCGCACACTGGGCGCAGGCAGCGCCCGATCGGGCCTTTCTCGCGCAGCGCGCGCCCTCGGGCGGCTGGCGCCGGCTCGCCTACGGCGAGGCCTACGCGCGCGCGCGCCGCGTCGCGCAGGCGCTGATCGACCGCGGGCTCTCGCGCGAGCGCCCGCTCGCGATCCTCTCGGACAACGATCTCGAGCACGGGCTGCTGGCGCTCGCCTGCCTGCACGCCGGCATCGCGTACGTGCCGATCTCCTCCGCCTATTCGCTCGTCTCCACGGATCACGGCAAGCTGCGGCAAGTGTTCGCGCTGCTCACGCCGGGCCTGGTTTACGCCTCGGATCGTGCGCGCTTCGCCAAGGCGATCGCGGCCGCCGTGCCCGCGCAGACCGAGGTGATCGGCGCCGAGGACCTCGCGGCGCTCGAGGCGGCCGAGCCCGGCGCCGCGGTCGAAGCGGCGCACGCCGCCGTCGGCCCGGACACGGTCGCCAAGTTCCTGCTCACTTCCGGCTCCACGGGGCAGCCGAAGGCCGTCATCAACACGCAGCGCATGCTCTGCAGCAATCAGCAGATGCTCACGCACGCGCTGCCGTCGCTGCGCGAGGAACCGCCGGTGCTCGTCGACTGGCTGCCGTGGAACCACACCGCTGGCGGCAATCACAATTTCGGCCTCGTGCTCAACCACGGCGGCACGCTCTACATCGACGAGGGCAGGCCGTTGCCGGGCCTCATCGAGAAGACCGTCGCCAACCTGCGCGAGGTCGCGCCGACGATCTACTTCAACGTGCCGCGCGGATACGAGGCGCTGCTGCCCTTCCTGCGCGCCGATGCCGGTCTGCGCAAGACCTTCTTCAGCCGCCTGCGGCTCCTGCAGTACGCGGCGGCGGTGCTGCCGCAGCCGATCTGGCGGGACTACGAGGCGCTCGCGCTCGAGACCTGCGGCGAGCGCATCCTCTGGATCACCGGCTACGGCGCGACCGAGACCGCGCCGGCAGCGATGTTCACGAGCCGCGGCGCGGCGCGCGCCGGCACGGTCGGCCTGCCCGTGGACGGCCTGGAGATGAAGCTCGCGCCGGTCGGCGAGAAGCTCGAAGCGCGCTTCCGCGGCCCGAGCGTCACGCCGGGCTACTGGCGCCAGCCGGAACTCACGGCCGCCGCCTTCGACGAGGAAGGCTTCTATCGCACCGGCGACGCGCTGCGCTTCGTCGATCCCGACGATCCGCGCCAGGGCTTCGAGTTCGACGGGCGCACCGCCGAGGACTTCAAGCTCACCACGGGCACCTGGGTGAGCGTCGGCCCGTTGCGCGCGAAAATCAACGCGGCGTGCTCGCCGCTGGTGCAGGACGTCGTCATCACCGGCCACGATCGCGACTGGCTGGGCGCGCTGGTGTTCCTCAACGCCGTCGCCTGCCGTGAGCTGCGCGCCGAGGAGATCCGCACCTACCTCGAGCGCGCCTTCCGGCAGCTTGCGCGCGCTGCGACCGGCAGCTCGACGCGCGTAGCGCGCGCGCTCGTCGTCGAGACACCGCCGTCGATCGATGCGGGCGAGATCACCGACAAGGGCTCGATCAACCAGCGCGCGGTGCTGAAGAACCGCTCCGCGCTGGTGGAACGCCTCTATGCGGAGCGGCCCGATCCGAGCATCATGGTGGCCGCAACCTGAACCATCCTGCATGAACCTCAAGGACCTCGTCGCCATCGACGTCCACACGCACGCGTGGAAGTCCGCGCTGGCGGTCGAAGAAGCGCCGACCGAGACTCAGGAAGCGATGGGCCGCTATTTCCGCTATCAGCCGCAGCACAGCACGGTGCCGGAAATGGCGGAGATCTACCGGAAGTTGCGGATGGCGTTTGTCGTCTTCACGGTGGATTCACTGCGGCAGAAGAGAAAGATCAGCAACGAGGAGATCGCGGAGCTCGCGCACAAGCATTCCGACGTCGCCATTCCGTTTGCGAGCATCAACCCGCACCGCGGCAAGGAGGGCGTCGCGGCGGCGAAGCGTCTGATCAAGGACTACAAGGTGAAGGGTTTCAAGTTCCACCCTTCGGAACAGGACTTCTTCCCCAACGACCGGATGGCGTATCCGCTGTACGAAGCCATCGCCGAGGCGAAGCTGCCAGCGTTGTTCCACACCGGCCAGACCGGCGTCGGTGCCGGCACCCCGGGCGGCGGCGGCATCCGCCTCAAGTACTCGAACCCGATGCTGCTGGACGACGTCGCCGCGGATTTTCCGGACATGCCCATCGTGCTGGCGCATCCGTCATTTCCATGGCAGGACGAAGCTCTCTCTGTCGCCACGCACAAGCCGCAGGTCTACATCGACCTGTCGGGTTGGTCGCCGAAATATTTCCCGGCGATCCTCGTGCAGTACGCCAACACGCTGCTCAAGGACAAGATTCTGTTCGGCTCCGACTATCCGGTCATGACCCCGGAACGCTGGCTGGCGGAATTCGACAAGCTGCCGATCAAGCCCGAAGTCCGGCCGCTGATCCTCAAGGAAAATGCCGCGAAGCTGCTCGGATTGAGATGAAGCTGCATACCTATTTCCGCAGCTCGGCGGCGTTCCGGGTTCGAATCGCGCTCAACCTGAAAGGGCTCGCCTGCGAAGCGGCCTACGTGCACCTTCCGCGCGGCGAGCACCGCCAGCCCGGCTACGGCGCGCTCAACCCGCAGGCCCTGCTGCCGACGCTGGAAGACGCCGGCCAGCGGCTCACGCAGTCGCTCGCGATCATCGAGTACCTGGAGGAGACGCGGCCGCAGCCGCCGCTGCTGCCGAAGGACGCGCCGGGCCGCGCGCGAGTGCGCTCGCTTTCCCTGCTGGTCGCCTGCGAGATCCACCCGCTCAACAACACGCGCGTGCTGCAGCACCTGAAGCGCGCGCTCGGCCTGAGCGAGGAGCAGGTGAACGCCTGGTACCGCCACTGGATCGCCGACGGCCTGACGAAGCTGGAGGCGCAGCTCGCGCGTACGGACGGCACCGGGCGCTATTGCCACGGTGACGCGCCGACGATGGCCGACTGCTGCCTGGTGCCGCAGATCTTCAACGCGCAGCGCTACCAGTGCGACACTACGCCCTATCCCGTGGCGATGCGGGTGTTCGACGAATGCATGACGCTGGACGCCTTCGATCGTGCCCAGCCCGCCAAGCAGCCCGACGCCGAATAGAGGAGAACCAGGAGACCATGCAGCCGAGGATCACGTATCGAAGTCCCGCCGCCGGGACGCAACCCGACTACCTGTTCCCGCGCTACGCCTCGACGGTGAAGCGGGCGCCGACCCGGCCGCTGGTCCGGCTGCCGCAGACCGAGACCGAGCTTACGAGCCCCGTGTTCGGCTGGGGCGAGGTCAAGCGCGGCGACCACGACCTCACGAAGCAGCACGCCGGCGATCCGATCGGCGAGCGCATCATCGTGAGCGGGCGCGTGCTGGACGAGAACGGCCGACCGGTGCCGGACACGCTGGTCGAGATCTGGCAGGCGAACTCCGCCGGACGCTATCCGCACCGCGTCGACCAGCACGACGCGCCGATGGACCCCAACTTCACCGGCTGCGGCCGCACGCTCACCGACAAGCAGGGCCGCTATCGCTTCGTGACCATCCGTCCCGGCGAGTATCCCTGGCGCAACCACTGCAACGCGTGGCGGCCCGCGCACATCCATTTCTCGATCTTCGGCCAGGCGTTCGTGCAGCGCCTCGTCACGCAGATGTACTTCCCGGGCGATCCGCTGCTGGACGAGGACCCGATGTACAACTGCGTGCCCGACGAACGTGCGCGCCGGCGCCTGGTGTCGGCGCTCGACTGGGAAACGACGATTCCCGAGATCGCGCTCGGCTACCGCTGGGACGTCGTGCTGCGCGGCGCCGACGAGACGCCGATGGAACACAGGAAAAGGTAAGCGCGATGAGCCTGCACGCCACCACTTCGCAGACCGTAGGGCCGTACCTGCACATCGGCCTGACCTGGCTGATCACCGAGTCGCTCGCGCCCGCGGGCGTGCCCGGCCAGCGCGTGACGATCCGGGGGCGCGTGCTCGATGGCGACGGCAAGCCGGTCAACGATGCGCTCGTCGAGATCTGGCAAGCCGACAGCCGCGGCAAGTTCGGCGGCAAGCGCTTCCGCGGCTTTGGCCGCTCGGCAACCGACGACTCGGGAGCGTTCCGCTTCAGCACCATCAAGCCCGGACGCGTGCCGGCGCCCGGCGGCGGGCTGCAGGCGCCGCACATCCTGGCCGTGATCTTCATGCGCGGCCAACTCAAGCAGCTCGTGTCGCGCATCTACTTCCCGGACGAAGCCGCAAATGCCAAGGACGCGGCGCTCGCCCTGGTGCCGAAGGAGCGGCGCGGCACGCTGATCGCGCGCAAGACCGGCAAGCCGGGCGTGCTGGAATGGAACGTGATCCTGCAGGGGAAGGACGAGACGGTCTTCTTCGACTGCTGACGCCGTGATCTCAGGCAAGCCCACTGACGAGCGCCTCCTCGTTTCGGACATCAACGAGTTCGAGCGCGGCGCGCGCGATCGCCGCAACCTGGGCACCGTGCGCGAGGCTGCGCGCGACGTTCCGGTCCATGCCGAGTGCGACGTGCTGGTCGTGGGCGGCGGGCCTTCGGGCACCGCGGCCGCCGCGGCCGCCGCCCGCCTGGGTGCGTCCGTCGTCCTGCTCGAGCGCTACAACCACCTGGGCGGACTCTCGACCGGGGGCCTCGTCATCTGGATCGATCGGATGACCGACTGGCAGGGCAAGCAGGTGATCCGGGGCTTCGCCGAGGAGATCCTCGACCGCCTGCCGCGCGAGGCGATCGCCGGACCCGGCGCCGAGGAATGGGGCTCGCGAGACGCGGCGCGCGCCGCGCACTGGTCGCAGCGCACCGCGGCATTTCATGGCATCGTCACCTGGTCGCCGACCATCGACCCGGAGCGCCTGAAGCTCGCCTCGCAGGAGATCGTGCTCGAGGCGGGGGCGCGCCTCGCGTTCCACTGCTGGGCGGCGTTGCCGATCGTGGAGGCGGGCGCGGTACGCGGCGTCACCTTCGAGTCCAAGGCCGGCCGCCGCGCGGTTCGCGCCAAGGTGACAGTGGACGCGACGGGCGACGGCGACCTGTTCGCGCGCGCGGGCGCAGCCTTCGAGTCCGACATCGAGGCGAACGACATCCACCACTGCATGAACACCGCGTGGCTGTTCGGCGGCGTGGACATGAACCGCTGGATCGAGTTCAAGGCGGGCAGCCCGGAGCAATTCTCGCAGCTCATGGCGCGCGGGCGCGAGCGCATGGGCGTCTGCGAGCGCCCGTTCGTGTCCTGGCGCAACGACATCGCCCTCTACATGGGCCCGCGCCAGTCCGGTTTCTCGGCGCTCGACGTCGACGACCAGACCGAAGTGGAAGTGCGCTCGCACCGCCTGATGGCCGCGCACCTGGACTACTTCCGCGAGAACGCGCCCGGCTTCGAGAACGCATTCCTCATGCTGTCGGCGCCCCAGCTCGGCGTGCGCCACTCGCGCCGCCTGGTGGGCGCGAAGAAGATGCTGCGCGCGCACTGGCCCACGGCGCAGGTTTTCGACGACGAGATCGGCGTGACGCCGAGCGTGTCGCCCAAGTTCCCGAACATTTCCGTTCCCTACGGCTGCCTGGTGCCCGAGAAGCTGGACGGCCTCATCGCCTGCGGCCGGCACATCGCCTGCGACGCCAATTCGCACGGCTTCATGCGCGAAATCCCGCAATGCTGGATCACGGGCCAGGGCGCGGGAGTGGCGGCCGCGCTTGCCGCTAGCCGCGGCATCGCGCCGCGCGCCGTGGACATCGCCGAGCTGCAGTCGGCGCTCTCGCGTCAAGGGGTTTACTTGAACAACTCAGAGAGACAACCATGTCAATCCGAAGCACGCCACCTTTCCGCGCCGATCACGTAGGCAGCTTCCTGCGCCCGCAGTATCTGCTCGAGGCCCGCGAAAGGAAGGCCAGAGGCGCGATCGGCGCGGCCGAGCTGCGCAAGGTCGAGGACCAGGCGATCGCCGAGATCGTCAAGTTCCAGGAGGACGTCGGCCTGCAGTCGATCACCGACGGCGAGTTCCGCCGCACTTACTTCCACATCGACTTCCTCGAGCAGCTGGGCGGCGTGAAGACCGACATCCCGGTGAAGATCAGGAGGCCCGATGGCACCGAGGAGCTCGCCCCGCCCGTGATGCGCGTCATCGACAAGGTGCGTCACGTCAAGGACATCCAGCTCGCCGACTTCCAGTACCTGAAGTCCTGCACCAGAAGGACGCCCAAGGTGACGATTCCGTCGCCCACTATGCTGCACTTCCGCGGCGGGCGCGCGGGCATCAGCAAGCAGCACTATCCGGAGCTCGAGCCCGACTTCTACGAGGATGTCGCCAAGGCCTACGGCGAAGAGCTCGCCTCGCTCGCCAAGGCCGGCTGCCGGTACGTGCAGATGGACGACACCAATCTCGCCTACCTCTGCGACGAGAAGATGCGCGAGGCGGCGCGCGCGCGCGGCGACGACCCGAACGAGCTGCCGCACCGCTACGCCAAGTTCATCAACCGGGTGGTCGCGAAGAAGCCCGCCGGCATGACGCTCGCGGTGCACCTGTGCCGCGGCAACTTCCAGAGCACCTGGGCCGCGCAGGGGGGCTACGAGCCCGTCGCGGAGGCGCTGCTCTCGGAGATGAACGTCGACGCTTACTTCCTCGAGTACGACGACCAGCGCTCGGGCGACTTCAAGCCGCTGCGCTTCCTGCCCAAGGGAAAGGTCGTGGTGCTGGGCCTGGTGACGACCAAGCTGGATGCGCTCGAGAAGAAGGACGATCTCAAGCGCCGCATCGAGGAGGCCTCGAAGTTCGTGCCGCTCGACCAGCTCGCGCTCTCGCCGCAATGCGGATTCTCGAGCACGGTGCACGGCAACAGGATCGCCGTGGAGGCGCAGCGCACGAAGCTGCGCCTCGTGATCGAAACCGCCGATGAGGTCTGGGGCAAGGCCTAGGCGGACCGGCGCTCGCCGCCATGTCGGGCCTCCAAACCGCCTTCTGGGACGCGGCCTGCGCGCGCGAGCTCTCGGACGAAAGGCTGCTCGCGGCGATGGCGCGCTTCGAGGGCGCGCTCGCAAAGGCCTCGGTCGCCGCGGGCCTCGTACCTGCCGCCGCCGCCGACACAATTGCGCGCGTCGCTGCGGGAGCAAGCTTCGATGCGAACTCCATCGGCGAAGCGGCACGCCGCTCCGCGACGCTCACGATTCCCTTCGTCCGCAGCCTCACGGAGCAGGTCGCCGCGGTCTCCGCCGACGCCGCGCGCTACGTGCACCTGGGCGCTACGAGCCAGGACGTGGTCGACTCGGCGGTAGCGCTTTGCCTCGGGCCCGCCTGCGAGCGAGTGCTGGCGCTGTCGGGGCGGGTCGGCGACGCGGCCGCGGCGCTGGCGCGCCGCCACGCGCGCACGCCGGTGCTCGCGCGCACGTTGCTGCAGCCTGCCGTTCCGGTGTCCTTTGGCTGGAAGGCGGCGGTCTGGCTGCAGGGGATCGCGCGCCCACGTGCGCGATTTCGCGCGGCGGCCGCGGATGGCCGCAGGCTGCAGTTCGGCGGCGCGGGCGGAACGCTCTCGGCGTACGGTGACCGCGGCGAGGCGATCGCCGAGGCTCTCGCGGCCGAGCTGGGCCTCGCGCGCGCGCCGATTACCTGGCACAGCGTGCGCGACGGCTTCGCGCGCCTGGGAGCGGAGGCCGCGATCCTCGCGGGCGCGGCGGCCAAGATCGCGCGCGACATCTCGCTCCTGATGCAGCCGGAAATCGGCGAAGTCTTCGAGCCCTCGGGCGCGGGCCGCGGCGGTTCCTCGGCGATGCCGCACAAGCGCAATCCCGTAGGCTGCGTCGCCGCACTGGAAGCCGCGCAGCGCGCGCCGCACCTGGCGGCCGCGCTGCTCGCGCAGATGGCGCCCGAGCACGAGCGCGGCCTGGGCCAATGGCAGGGGCAGTGGTTCACGCTGCGCGACCTGCTCTGCGGCGCCGCGAGCGCGCTCGCGGCGATGGCCGAGGTGCTGGAGGGCCTCTCGGTCGACGAGGGCGCGATGCGAGCGAATCTCGAGCGCACGCGCGGACTTGCGTTTTCGGAGAACGTCTCGATGCGGCTGGCGCGCACGCTCGGCAAGGCCGCCGCGCACGCGCTCACCGAGAAGCTCTGCGAGACCGCCGTGCGCGAAGGCAGGACGCTCGCCGAGGCGCTGCGCGCCGACCCGGCGGGCCGGTCCCTGGCCGCGAGGGAACTCGAATCGCTTTTCGACCCGGCGAGCTGCTACGGCACGGCGCAGCCGATGATCGAGCGCGCGCTCGCCGAGTGGTCGGCGGCCCGCGCCGTCGGCGCGCCCTGACCGCGCTCAGCGCGCCCTGAACAGCGCCTTCAGCTCTTCGCCGATGGCCTGGCCCTTGAGCGGGGTGCCGGGGCCGCTCTCGTAGCGTCCCCAGACGCGCGTCTCGGAGCCGACCGCGAGCAGCGTGCCGTCCATGCGCACCACCTCGTGCGCGACGACGAACGACTTGCCGCCCCAGCGCGCGATGCGCGAGCGCACCTCGGCGCGGTCCTCCTGCTCGGCCGGATGCTTGAACTGGCAGTCGGCCGCCACGAGGGGCATCGCCAGGTGCTCGGCGCGCATGCGCTTGGCGTGGTAGCCGACCGCGGCGAACATGTTCCAGGCGGCCGCGTCGAACCACTGGAAGTAAGTCGGATAGAAGATGATCCCGGCCGGATCGCACTCGCCCCAGCGCAGCTGCACTGCCAGCGAAAACACCTTCGATTCGAACGCCTGCTCGCTCATGCGGGCCGGATAATATCAGCACGATGAGAACGCAAGTCGGCATCATCGGCGCCGGGCCCGCGGGCCTGCTGCTCGCGCACTTGCTGCGCCTCGAGGGCATCGACTCGGCGGTGCTGGAGACGCGCGGCCGCGCCGAAATCGAGGCGACGATTCGCGCCGGCGCGCTCGAGCAAGGCACCGTCGACCTTCTCGATGCGGCGGGCGTCGGAGAGCGCATGCGGCGCGAGGGAATGCCGCACGAGGGCATCGTGCTGCGCTTCGGCGGGCGCAGCCACCGCATCCCGCTCGCCGAGCTCACGGGCGGGCGCTCGATCATGATTTACGCGCAGCACGAGGTGATCCGCGACCTCGTCAACGCGCGACTCGTCGCGGGGGGCGCGATCCACTTCGGCGTCAGGGACGTAAGCCTGCTCGACCTCGACACGCGGCAGCCGAAGCTGCGTTTTCACGACGCGGACGGCGAGCTGCAGGAGCTCGCCTGCGACTACGTCGCCGGCTGCGACGGCTTCCACGGCGTGTCCAGGCCCTCGATCCCCTCCCGACTGCGGCGAGAATTCACGCGCGTCTATCCGTTCGGCTGGCTGGGGATCCTGGTCGAGGCGCCCCCCGCCACCGATGAGCTCATTTACGCCTACCATGAGCGCGGCTTCGCGCTGGTGAGCACCCGCTCGCCGCAGATCCAGCGCCTGTACCTGCAGTGCAATCCCAACGACGAGCCCGGCGCCTGGGCCGACGCGCGCGTCTGGGAGGAGCTGCACGCGCGCCTGGCGGGCGCGGACGGCTTTCGCCTTGCCGAAGGGCGCATCTTCCAGAAGGGCGTGATTGCGATGCGCAGTTTCGTCGTCGAGCCGATGCAGCACGGGCGCCTGTTCCTTGCCGGCGACGCCGCGCACATCGTGCCCCCGACCGGGGCCAAGGGCCTCAACCTCGCCGTCGCCGACGTCCGGGTGCTGGCGCGCGCGCTCGCGGAGTTCTATGCTTCCGGGAACGCGCAGCTGCTCGAGCGCTATTCGGAGACTGCGCTGCGCAGGGTCTGGCGCGCCGAGCACTTTTCCTGGTGGATGACCTCGATGCTGCACACTTTCCACGACGAGTCGCCTTTTCACCACCGCATGCAGCTTGCGCAACTTCGCTACGTGACCGAATCGCGCGCCGCAGCGACCATGCTCGCGGAGAACTACGTCGGGCTGCCCTTCGAGGAGGCCTGAGATGGCCGCTGCCGGCAACTGGGCCTTTCCCGACGCGCTGCAGCCCGATCCCGCCCAGGCGCGGTTCGATCTCGAGGCTGCGCTGGATGCGGTGCTGCTACTGCGCGCCGAGATCCCGGACGATGCGTTCACCGCCTCGATCCTCGGCACCGAGCGCGCCGGCAACGGCGTGGTAATCGGCGAGGACGGCCTCGTGCTCACGATCGGTTACCTGATCACCGAGGCCGAGTCGATCTGGCTCACCACCAACCGTGGCGCCGTGCTCCAGGGCCACGCGCTCGCGTATGACCAGGCGACGGGTTTCGGCCTGGTAGCGCCGCTCGGGCGCCTCGGCGTGAAGCCGCTCGCGCGCGGCAGCGCGCGCGCGGCAGCGCCCGGCGACCCGACGATCGTCATCGGCCAGGGCGGCCGCGCGCACTCTCTGAAATCGAAGATCGTCGCCAAGCGCGAGTTCGCCGGCTACTGGGAGTACGTGCTCGACGAGGCACTGTTCACCGCGCCCGCGCACCCGCAATGGGGCGGCGCGGCGCTCGTGGGCGAGGACGGCCGCCTGCTCGGCATCGGCTCGCTGCTCGTGCAGGAGGCGGTCGGCGGCAAGGCGGTCGACGGCAACATGTTCGTGCCGATCGACTTGCTCGCGCCGATCCTTGAAACGATGCTCGCCACGGGACGGCCCGCGCGGCCGCCGCGGCCCTGGCTCGGGCTGTACGCGACCGAACTCGAGGGACACGTGGTGGTCGGCGGGCTCGCGCCCGGGGGCCCGGCCGAGCAGGCGCAGGTGCAGCTCGGCGACCTGATCCTTGCCGTCGGCGAGGAACGCGTCACCGGGCTCGCGCAATTCTTCCGCAAGGTCTGGAGCCTCGGGTCCGCCGGCGCCGAAGTGCCGCTCACGCTCTCGCGCCGCGGCGCCTCCTCCGTCGCGCGCATCCGCTCCGCCGACCGCGCGGACTTCCTGAAGAAGCCGCGCCTGCACTGAGGCTCGGCCTGCGGTAGAATGCCGCCTGCGCCGATTTGATGTTCAGCTTGCGGGCGCCGCACCGCAGTAGAGCGGGGAAAAACAAGTACCGCTAAAGAGACGCGCCCCGCATCGATTCTCAAACGGCCCGTTTCGCGAAAGCTGAACGGGCGTTTTGTTTTCAGGGCCGCATGGACGATCGCACGCCGCTGCTGAAGCAGCTTCTGGAGGACCGCATCCTGGTCCTCGACGGCGCCATGGGCACGATGATCCAGCGCGAGCGCCTTTCGGAAGCCCAGTTCCGCGGCGAGCGCTTCCGCGGCTGGAGCCGCGAGCTGCGCGGCAACAACGACCTGCTCGTGCTCACGCAGCCGGCAATGATTCGTCGCCTGCACCGCGATTACCTCGCCGCGGGTGTCGACATCATCGAAACCAATACCTTCAACTCGACCGCGGTGTCGCTCGCCGACTACGGCATGGAGGAACTCGCGTACGAGCTCAACCTCGAGGCAGCGCGCCTGGCGCGCATGGCCGTCGACGAGTGGCAGAAGCAGGATCGATCGCGGCCGCGCTTCGTCGCCGGCGCCATCGGCCCGACCACCAAGACCGCGTCGATCTCGCCCGACGTCAACGATCCGGGCTTCCGCAACGTGAGCTTCGACGCGCTGGTCGCGGCCTACGGCGATGCGGTGCGCGGCCTCATCGACGGCGGCGTCGACCTGCTGCTCGTCGAGACCATCTTCGACACGCTGAACGCGAAGGCGGCGCTGTTCGCCATCGAGACCGAGCTCGAGCGCCGGGGCGCGCGCCTGCCGCTCATCGTCTCGGGCACCATCACCGACGCCTCCGGCCGCACGCTCTCGGGCCAGACCACCGAGGCCTTCTACAACTCCGTGCGCCACGCGCAGCCGCTCGCGGTGGGCCTGAACTGCGCGCTCGGCGCGAAGGAATTGCGCCAGTACGTCGAGGAGCTCTCCGGCGTGGCCGAGTTGCCGGTGTCCTGCTACCCGAACGCGGGGCTGCCGAACGCCTTCGGCGAATACGACGACACGCCCGGGTCGATGGCGCGCGAGATGGGCGCCTGGGCGCGCGCGGGATTCCTCAACCTCGCAGGCGGCTGCTGCGGCACCACCCCGGAGCACATCCACGCGATCGCCGAGGCGGTGAAGGGCGTTGCGCCGCGGCACGCGCCCAAGCGCTCGCCCGCGCTGCGCCTCGCGGGCCTGGAGCCGCTCAACATCGACAAGGATTCCCTGTTCGTAAACGTCGGCGAGCGCACCAATGTCACGGGCTCCAGGGCCTTCGCGCGCCTCGTCCTTTCCGGCAACTATGCCGAGGCGCTCTCGGTTGCGCGCCAGCAGGTGGAGAACGGCGCACAGGTCATCGACGTCAACATGGACGAGGCGATGCTGGATTCGGAAAAGGCGATGACGACCTTCCTGAGTCTCGCCGCCGCCGAGCCCGACATCTCGCGCGTACCGGTGATGGTGGACTCCTCCAAATGGAGCGTCATCGAGGCGGGGCTGAAATGCCTGCAGGGCAAGGGCATCGTCAACTCGATCAGCCTGAAGGAGGGCGAGGAGGCCTTCCTGCGCCAGGCAAAGCTCGTGAAGAAGTACGGCGCCGCGGTGGTGGTGATGGCATTCGACGAGAAGGGCCAGGCCGATACGCTCGAGCGGCGCGTTGCGATCTGCAAGCGCTGCTACGAGCTGCTCACGCGGGAAGCGGGCTTTTCGCCCTCGGACATCATTTTCGACCCGAACATCTTCGCCATCGCCACGGGGCTCGAGGAGCACGCGCGCTACGGCATCGATTACATCGAGACGGTAAAGTGGATTCGCGCCAACCTGCCGGACGTGAGTGTTTCCGGGGGCGTGTCGAATCTGTCGTTCTCGTTCCGCGGCAACGATCCGGTGCGCGAGGCGATGCACACCGCGTTCCTCTACCACGCGATCAAGGCTGGCATGACGATGGGCATCGTCAACGCCGGCCAGCTCGGCGTGTACGAGAAGATCGAGCCGGAGCTGCGCGAGCGCGTCGAGGACGTGATCTTCGCGCGCCGGCCGGACGCCACCGAGCGGCTCATCGAGTTCTCCGCCGGAGTGAAGGGCGGCGCGCGCGCCGCGAAGGAGGACGATGCCTGGCGCTCGGGCAGCGTCGAGCAGCGGCTCACGCACGCGCTCGTGAACGGCATCACGACGCACATCGTCGCCGACACCGAGGAAGCGCGGCGCAGGGCCGCGCGGCCGATCGCCGTCATCGAGGGCCCGCTGATGGACGGCATGAACGTGGTGGGCGACCTGTTCGGCGCCGGCAAGATGTTCCTGCCGCAGGTGGTCAAGTCCGCGCGCGTGATGAAGCAGGCGGTGGCGCATCTGGTGCCCTTCATCGAGGCCGAGAAGGCGAAGTCCGGCGAGGCCGGCCGCTCCAAGGGCAAGCTCGTGATCGCCACCGTGAAGGGCGACGTGCACGACATCGGCAAGAACATCGTCGCGGTGGTGCTCCAGTGCAACAACTTCGAGGTCGTGAACCTCGGCGTGATGGTGCCTGCGAAGACCATCCTCGAGACCGCGCGTCGCGAGAGGGCAGACGCGATCGGGCTGTCGGGCCTCATCACGCCGTCGCTCGAGGAGATGGCGCACGTCGCCAAGGAGATGGAGCGCGAGGGGTTCGAGGTTCCGCTGCTGATCGGCGGCGCGACGACCTCGCGCGCGCACACCGCCGTGAAGATTGCGCCCCACTATCCGGGCGCGGTGGTGTACGTGCCGGACGCCTCTCGCTCGGTCGGCGTGCTGCAAAGCCTGCTCTCGGCCTCGCAGCGCGACGCCTACGTGACGGAGGTGCGCGCCGACTACGAGAAGATCCGCGCGCAGCATCGCGACAAGAAAGGGCCGGGGCCCTTGCTGCCCATTGCGGAGGCGCGCCGTCTCGGCCTCGCCACCGACTGGGCCGCGTACCGGCCGCCGGCGCCGCGCACGCCGGGCCTCAGGGCGCTGCGCGACTATCCGCTCGAGCGCCTGCTGCCCTATATCGACTGGACGCCGTTCTTCCAGGCCTGGGAGCTTTCCGGGCCGTACCCGAAGATTCTCGACGATCCCGTGGTGGGCGAAGCGGCGAGGAAGCTCCACGCCGAGGCGCTCGAGTTCCTGCAGCGCCTCGTGCGCGAGAAGTGGGTTCGGGCGAACGGCGTCTTCGGGCTCTATCCGGCGGCGCGCGTGAACGGCGACGATATCGAGATCTACGCGGACGAGAGCCGCGGCACGGCGGCCATGACATGGCACAACCTGCGCCAGCAGAACCCGAAGCCGACGGGCCGCGCCAATCAGTGCCTCGCGGACTTCGTCGCGCCCAAGGAATCGGGCGTGCCCGACTGGATCGGCGCCTTTGCGGTGTCGGTGGGCGGCTTCGAATCGCGGCTCGCGCAGCTCGAGGCCCAGCACGACGACTATTCAGCGATCATGCTCAAGGTGCTCGCCGACCGGCTCGCGGAAGCGTTCGCGGAGCACCTGCACGAGCGCGTGCGCAAGGAATTCTGGGGCTACGCGGCGGACGAGTCGCTCTCGGGCGATCAGCTGATCGCCGAGGCCTACCGCGGCATCCGCCCGGCGCCGGGCTATCCGGCCTGCCCGGATCACACCGAGAAGCGCGCGCTCTTCGAGTTGCTCCAGGCCGGCGCGAATGCGGGCATGACGCTGACCGAGTCCTGCGCCATGCTGCCTGCTTCGTCCGTGTCGGGCTTCTACCTGTCGCACCCGCAGTCGACCTATTTCGCGGTTGGAAAAATAGGCCGCGACCAGGTCGAGGACTACGCGCGACGCAAGAACATGAACGTGGCGGAAGCCGAGCGCTGGCTCGCGCCGTACCTCGCCTACGAGCCGGCCGATATAATGACCGGCACCTCGACATAGGAAAGCACCATGGGCAAAGGCGACCGCCGCACCAAGCGCGGCAAGATCTACCGCGGCAGCTACGGGAAGTCCCGTCCGCACCGCGCCAAGAAAAAGAAGTAGCTGCCTCAAAGCGGCAGCCCCGGCTGCCGTTTCCTACGTCTCCTCGCGGCGGCCGACCGGCAGGCCGAGCGCCTTGAGCTTGCGGTACAGGTGCGTGCGCTCCAGGCCCGAGCGCTCGGCGACCTTGGACATGCTGCCGTTCTCGCGCGCGAGCAGGTTCTCGAAGTACAGCCGCTCGAAGGCCTCGCGCGCCTCGCGATAGGGTCGGTCGAGCGCGATCTCCGGCGGCGGCGAGGCGCCCGCGTGCGCCGCGAGCACGCGCTCCACGTCCTCGAGCGTGACGTCCTCCTCGAGCGCGCCGAGCGCAAGGTTCTTCACGACGCTCTCGAGCTCGGCGAGATTCTCCGGCCAGCCGTGGTGCCGCAACGCGTTGAGCGCGGCCACCGAGAAACGCCGAGGGGGGCAGGCGCGCGCCTCCACCAGCTGCGCGAGCATGAGCGCCGCGAGGTCGGGCACGTCCTCGGCGAACTCGCGCAGCGCGGGGAGCTTGACCACGAGCTCCGACAGGCGCGCGAGCGTGCCCGGGTCGAACTCGTTCTTCTCGGCGAGCGTGCGCGCGTCCAGCGTCGTGAACGAAACCACGCGCGCCTTGTGCTTGTCGGCCCGCGCGAGCAGGAATTCGAGGCTTTTCTGCTGCGCGCGTTCCAATCCTCCCAAATCGCCGACGAAGAGCACGCCGCCGCCGGCGCGCGCGAGCGTATCCGAAGAGGGCTCCGCGAGCAGCTCGGGGCCCTCGATGAACGGCGCCCCGGCCGCCGCGAGCAGGCGCGCAAACAGCTCGGGCCGCATGCCGCGTTCGCCGCGCAGCATCAGCGGCGCGCCCGACTGCGCGAGCTGCGCGAGGCGCTTGCGTGTCTCAGCGAGCACGGGCGAGCGCCCGAGCGAGGCGAGCGAGAGCTCGCGCGGCGCGGCCGCCTCGTGGTTGCGCAGCGCGCGCTTTACGGTCGCGAGCAGGCGCTGCAGCGCGATCGGCTTCTCGAGGTAGTCGAGTGCGCCGATGCGCGTCGCCTCGACGGCGGTCTCGATGGTGCCGTGGCCGGACATCATCACCACCGGCATGCCGAGCTGGCCGCTCGCGGCCCACTCCTTGAGCAGGGAGATGCCGTCGGTGTCCGGCATCCAGATATCCAGCAGCACCAGGTCCGGACGGTGCCGCTCGCGCAGGCGCCGCGCGTCGCCTGCGCTCTCGGCGAGCAGCACCTGGTGGCCTTCGTCGGCGAGGATCTCCGAGAGCAGCTCGCGGATGCCGACTTCGTCGTCTACGACCAGGATCTGCGCCATGCGCTAGGCCGCTTTCGCCGAGGTTTCCGATGCGGGCAGCAGGATGGTCACCGAGGCGCCCTTCGCCGCGCGGTTCTGGATCGACAGCTCGCCGCGGTGCTCGTCGACGATCTTCTTCACGATCGCGAGCCCCAGGCCGGTGCCGCGCGGCTTGGTGGTCACGTAGGGCTCGAAGATTCGCGCCATCATCTCCTCCGGAAATCCGCCGCCGTTGTCGGTGACCGACAGCCGCACGCGGTCGCCCGCCAAGTCGGTTGAGACTTCGATCATCGGTTGCTCATCGGAGTTCTTGCGATGCTCGAGCGCGTCCTGCGCGTTCTGCACCAGATTGTGGAGCACCTGGCGGATCTGCGCCGAGTCGGCGCGCACCTGGGGCAGGCCGGGCGAGAGTCTTCTGGCGATCGGCGCGTTCGAGGCGTCGTAGAGCGCGAGCACTTCCTGAACGAGCGCGTTGAGGTCCAGCGCGGCGAACACCGGCGCCGGCAGGCGCGCATAGTCGCGGAAATCGTCCACCATGTTCTTCAGCGCCGCCACCTGGTTGACGATGGTGCGCGTGCCGCGCGCGAGCGCGTCCGCGTCCTCGCCGCCGAGCTTTCCCGCGAGCTTCATTTCCATGCGCTCCGCCGAGAGCTGGATCGGCGTGAGCGGATTCTTGATTTCGTGCGCGAGGCGCCGCGCGACCTCGGCCCAGGCAGTTGCGCGCTGCGCCTGGATGAGCTGGGTAATGTCGTCGAACACCAGCACGTGGCCGCCCTCGGGATCCTGCGCGAGGGCGGTGCCGCGCAGCAGCAGCGTCTTGCCGGTGCCCTTGAGCTCGGTCTGCTGCTGCCAGGCCTGGTCGCCGTGAGCGCGGAACTGCGCGCGCATCTCGTTCGCGAACCCGTCGAGCTCCGCGCCGAGAATCGCGCGCGCGCCGTGGTTGCAGATCGTGAGCTCCAGTGCCCGGTCGAACACCAGCACGCCGGCGGAAAGATTGGCGAGGATGTTCTCCAGGCGCGCCTTGGCGCTTTCCAGCGCCATCCGGTTCGCCTCCACCACGCGGCGCGCCTCGTCCAGCTGGCGCGTCATCGAGTTGAACGACTGCGTGAGAACGCCGAACTCGTCGCCGCTCGTGACCGGCGCCTGGCGGCTGAAGTCGCCCCGCGCCACCGCCTGGGTCGCCTGCGCGAGATTGCCGAGCGGCTCGGAAAGGCGATTGGCGAGCAACACCGCGAGCGCGATGGCCACGAGCAGGGCCATCGACAATGCGAGCGTGAGCGTCACGATGTAGATGTTCTTCAGCCCCTGGCGCGCGAGCGCGAGCTCGCGGTAGTCGCGGTAGGCAGCCTCCACCGCCTCGGCGCTCCTGCCGAACTGATCGGGCACCGTCTGGCGCAGCTGCAGGTAGCGCGGCTCGTCGGCCAGCGCGAGCGTCGCGATGGGCACCACCACGCGCAGCGCGAGCGGCTTTCCGGCGACCGCGTCGACCGCGGCATAGGCGCGCACCGCACGCGCCTGGCGCAGCACCTGAAGCGCCGGCAGCTCCGGCACGAGGCGAGTCACGTCTTCGCTCGAGCTCGCGAGCACGCGGCCGGCCGCGTTGACGACGACGGCCTCCTGCACGCCGGCCTGATCGCGCAGGCGTCCGAGCACCCCGACCTGCTGGGCGGCCGGCCGGTCGGCGAGCTCGGCGGCAATCGAGCGCGCCTTGGCTTGGAGCTCGACGAGCATCTGGTCGATGGCCGACTGGCCGAGATTGATGCCGCCCTCCAGCGCCGCGTCGACCTTGACGTTGAACCAGGACTCGATGCTGCGGGACAGGAACTGCACCGAGACCGTATAAACCAGCGCGCCGGGCACGACCGCCATCACCGCGAGCAGGACGAGCAGGCGCACGGTGAGTCGCGAGCCGAACGTGCGCGCGCGGTACTTGTGCCACAGGCCGCGGATCTGCCAGGCGACGAGCGCAGCGAGCAGCGCCGCGAGCGCCGCGTTGAGTCCCAGCAGCAGCGGGTAGTGCTCCGCGAACTGCGTGGTATTGCCGCTCGCCGTGGCGAGCAGGTAGAGCAGCACGCCGGCGAGCGCCGCGCCGAGGATGACGAGCAGCCTCATTTCGCGTCCGCCTCCCTCGGCTCACGCGGCTCGGGCGCAGGCGCGGCAGGTGCCGCGCCTGCCGCGGATGGGCGAAAGCTGAAGCGCTTCCAGGCCGACTCCAGATTGAGCTCGCGGTTGGTGATGGCGCTCAGCTGAAACGGCCGGGGCAGCAGCGAGACATCCAGCCGCATGCGCACGGCGGCCTGATAGTCGGCGTCGGCAAGGTTCATCGAGCGCTCGACCACCAGCCAGTTGCGCACGCGGCGCAGCACGTTGAGCGCCTCCTCGAGCGAGGCATAGTTCTGCTGCAGCACGCCTGTGGACAGGCGATACTGTCGCGACAGCGCGTGGTAGGAGAGCCGCAGCTGAATTCGCTTGGCGGCCGCCTTCTCGTCGAACCAGTACCAGCGCGGCCGCGTGAGCTCGAATTCGACGACGAAATACAGCGGCACGCCGTTGGTCACGACCTCGGCGAGGCGCGGGCTGAGGTCGAACGCAAAATCCGCCGCAAGCGCGATGCCGTCCTCCGTCTGGCCCAGGCGCGCGTCGGTCACTTCGATCTCGCCGGCGCGAGCCGCCGGGGCCGACAGCAGGCCGGCGCCCAGCACGAGCAAGGCGCACAGATTCCTCAGGACGGCGATGCCTCGCATGGCGCCTTGCCTCGCGGTGCGCTCAGGCCGGCTTCTCGAGCAGGGAAAAGAAGAATCCGTCGTGCTCGGGGCCCGGCAGCGACAGCGCCGGGCCGCCGTCGTCAAGGGATGCACGACGCGCCCCCGGCGTGCGCGCGGCAAAGGCGTCGATCACCGCGTCGTTCTCCTCCGGGAACACCGAACAGGTGACATACAGCAATTTACCACCCGGGGCGAGCACCCGCCAAAGCGCGTCGAGGATGCGCGCCTGTCGCCCGGCGAACGCCGCCGCGTCGCCGGACCGCCGCAGCCACTTGATGTCCGGATGACGCCGCGCCACGCCCGACGCGCTGCAGGGCACGTCGGCGAGGATGCGCTCGAAGGCGGTGCCGTCCCACCAGGACTCGAGCAATCCGCAATCGGCGGCACGCACCTCGGCCGCGAGGCCGAGCCGCGCGAGGTTGCGCCTTACATCGTCGCAGCGCGCAGCGTCAGCGTCGAGCGCCGTCAGCGCGATATCGGCGGTCTCGAGCAAATGCGCGCTCTTGCCGCCGGGCGCCGCGCAAGCGTCGAGCACGCGCTGTCCGGCCCCCAGTTCGAGCAGGCCCGCCGTGCGCTGGGCGCCGGCGTCCTGCACGGAAACCTCGCCCGCCGCGAATCCGGGCAGGCGCTCGACCGGCAATGGGCGCTCGAGCAGCAGCGCGGATGCGCCGACGCGGCGCGCCACGGCACCTGCATCGGCCAGGCGCGCGGCGTAGGCTTCGACGCTCGTTCTGCGCACATTGACCCGCAGGCACATCGGCGGATGCGAGTTGCCCGCGGCGAGCACGCGCTCCCAATCCGCCGGATAGGCGGTGCGCACTCGCTCGACCCACCAGGCGGGATGCCAGTAGCGCGCCGCGGGATCAGCGCCCAGGCGCGAATCGATGCTCGCGCGCGAGCGCAGGAAATTGCGCAGCAGCGCGTTTACGTATCCCCGCGCGCCCTGACGCTGGAGGAGATTGCAGGCACGCGCTGCCTGATCGACAACGGTGTACTGGGCATAGCGGCCGGACTCGAGCGCGTAGAGCGCGCACCACAGCAACGCTTCGACCAGCGGGTCGGCGGCGCCCAGCCGGCGCGACAGTGCGGCGACGATCGCCTGTGAGCGCCCGTAGCGGCGCAGCGTGCCGTAGCACAGGTCCGTCAGCGCCGCGCGCGAATCCTGCTGCGTCGCGCGAGCGATGCCCGGCGGATCGTCGGACACCCGCTCCATCTCCCCCCGCAGGCTTCGGCCCGCGGCGACCCGTGAGACGAGGGCCGCCGCCGCGGCAAGCGCTTCAGCGAGCGGGGCCAAGGCGCTCGCCTGATTCGATCGGGCAGCCGCGCAGGAAATCGGCGGCGCCGAGGCGCCGGCTGCCGGCGCGTTGCAATTCACTCACGCGCAGTGCGCCTTCGCCGCAGGCGACCAGCAGGCCGGCCTCGTCTGCGGAGAGCACCGCCCCGGGTTCGCCATGCGCGCGTTCACAGCGTCCTCGCCAGACCTTCAGCGCTTCGCCGCGCAGCACCGTGCGCGCTCCCGGCGATGGCCGCAGCGCGCGCAACCGACGCTCGATCTCCACGCAAGGCCGGCGCCAGTCGATTTCCGCGTCTTGTGCGGAAAGCTTCTGCGCGTAGGTCGCCCCGTCTTCCGGCTGCGGTGCAGGCTGCAGGCGCCCGGCTTCAAGCGCAGCAACCGCAGCCACGATCGCCTCGGCGCCCTGCGCGGCGAGCTTGTCGTGCAGGCTGCCGGCGTCGTCGTCGGGCGCGATGGCGAGCCGGTGCTGCGCCAGTACCGGCCCGGTATCCAGCCCTGCGTCCATCTGCATGATCGTGATGCCGGTTTCGCGGTCGCCGGCGAGCAACGCGCGCTGGATCGGCGCGGCGCCGCGCCAGCGCGGCAGCAGCGACGCGTGGATGTTCAGCGCCCCCAGCCTCGCCGCGGCGAGCGCACGCGCAGGCAGCAGCAGGCCATAGGCCGCGACCACCATGAGATCCGAGCGCGCAGCCTCCAGCCGAGCGAGCGCGTCGTCCGATTTCAGCGACGGCGGTTGGAACACCTCGAGTCCGTGCGCGAGCGCGAGCTGCTTGACCGCGCTCGGCGCCGGGCGCAGGCCGCGGCCGGCGGGGCGATCCGGCTGCGTGAGCACGAGCGCGACCTCGTGCGCGGCGTCGAGCAGCGCCGACAGCGCGCGCGCTGCGAATTCCGGAGTGCCTGCGAAGACTAGACGCAGGAAGGGATCAGGCGCTCTTGCGAAGCTGCTTCGCCAACCGAGCGCGGATGCGCTGCTGCTTGAGCTGCGACAGGCTCTCGACGAAAACCTTGCCCTTCAGGTGATCCATCTCGTGCTGGATACAGACCGCGAGCAGCCCCTGCGCCTCGAGCGTGAACGCGTAGCCGTTGGCGTCGCAGGCGCGCACTTTCACGCGCTCGGCGCGTTCCAGCGTCTCGTAGATTCCGGGCACCGACAGGCAGCCTTCCTCGATGTCGGAGACGCCGCTCGCGTCCAGAATCTCGGGGTTGATCAGCACCACCAGCGAATCGCGGCGCTCGGAGACATCGATCACGATGACTTGCTTGTGCACGTCGACCTGCGTCGAAGCCAGGCCGATTCCGGGCGCGGCGTACATCGTCTCGGCCATGTCGGCGACCAGCTGTTTAAGCGACTCGTCGAAAACCGTCACCGGCGCAGCCGTTTTGTGCAGACGCGCATCCGGGTAGCGAAGGATGTTTAGAAGGGCCATGAATCAGTGATTTGCTTGCAAATTGAATCTATTACGTGCAGTATCTCAGGCTATGGTTAAACAGTCGGGGCTTTATGCTACAGTTGGGACCGCAACGCGCAAACTCAACCAGCCCGGGACGTCAGCCACCGATCGGGGGCTTTATGCACCAACAATGGCGTAAGTCTATCACAACGCTGGTTTTTGTCCTCTCTTCGGCCCTCGCGGGCGGGGCGCTGGCGCAGGCTCCCAAATCGCCCCTCGTGCTCAAGCCCGATGCCCCGGACAGCTATACCGTGGTCCCGGGAGACACACTCTGGTCGATCGCGCAGCGGTTTACCGACTCGCCCTGGCGCTGGCCGGAGCTGTGGAACCTGAACAAGGAACAGATCAAGAATCCGCACCGCATCTATCCCGGCAACGTCATCGTGCTGGACCGCGCCCGGGGCCGGCTCGCCCTGGCCGACACCGTCAAGCTCAGCCCGCACGTGCGCGCCGAGTCCACGGCGCGCGCCGTGATTCCAAGCATCCCGCCCTCGGTCATCGAACCGTTCCTCGTACGGCCGCTGGTGATCGAGCCCGACGGCTTCGACCATGCGCCGACCATCGTCGCCACGGAGGATTCGCGGGTGGTTCTGGAGGCGGGCAACCGAGCCTTCGTGCGTGGCATGGGCGAGGCCAAGGAGGGCGCCGCCTGGTTCGTGTATCGCCGGGGGCCGGCGCTCATTGACCCGGGCACCAATTCGACCATCGGTTACGAGGCGATCTACCTCGGCACGGCTCGCGTGGTGCGCGCCGGCGAGCCGGCGGTGATCCAGCTCACTTCGGTCACGCAGGAGATCCAGCTCGGCGACAAGCTGGTTGCTGCGGGCAAGCCGGAGGTACCGACCTACGCGCCGCATGCACCCAGCTCGCCCGTGCAAGGACGCGTCATATCTGTCTATGGCGGCGGCACAAAGCTCGGGGAAGCGGCCACCGGGGCTGTCATTTCGATAAACCAAGGCAAGGCGCAGGGCCTCGAAGTCGGGCACGTGGTCGCGCTTTACCGCCCAGGAGGGCTGGTGGCCGAGCGCGGCAGCACCCCGGGCACGCTCACGCTGCCGAACGACCGCTACGGCCTGGCGTTTGTGTTCCGCGTCTTCGACCGCGTATCCTACGCGCTGGTGATGAACGTCTCGAAGCCGGTCAACACGCTGGATCTTGTCCAGAATCCTTAGGCGCGGAGCGAACGCCGGCGGCGCCTCGCAGCGGAGCGCACCGCCGGAATGACGCCGGAACCGGGGCTGGCGGGCTGGCTTCAACTGACCCTCACGCCGGGCCTCGGTGCCGCGACTCTCCGCGGCCTGCTGCAGAAGTTCGGTCTTCCCGAGCAAGTGCTCGCCGCCGGGCGCGCCGAACTCTTGAGGCACGCAGGCGCCGAAGCGCTGCAGGCGCTCGATTCAGCAGCGGTCTCTGACGCGGTCGAGGGCGCGCTTGCTTGGGTCGCGCAGCCCGGACATTCGATCGTCACGCTCGCCGACGCCTCCTACCCGCGACTGCTTCTCGAGATCGCCGATCCACCGGCGCTGCTTTACTGCCGCGGCCGCGCCGAGCTGCTGAACCGGCCCGCACTGGCGGTGGTCGGCAGCCGCAACGCCACCGCGCAGGGCGCGAGCAACGCCGAGCAGTTCTCGCGCGCGTTGAGTGCCGCCGGTCTCACCATCGTCTCGGGACTTGCGCAGGGAATCGACGCGGCCGCGCATCGCGGCGGGCTGGCCGCCAACGCCTCGACCATCGGGGTGCTCGGCACCGGCGTAGACCAGGCCTATCCGAAGGCGAACGCGGCCCTCGCCGAGGACATCGCCGCGCGCGGCCTGCTGGTCTCCGAGTTTCCGCTCGGCATGCAGGCGCTCGCGCACAATTTTCCGCGCCGCAATCGCCTGATCAGCGGTCTCGCGCAGGGCTGCCTGGTGATCGAGGCCGCGCTCGGCTCGGGCTCGCTCATCACGGCACGCAGCGCCGCCGAGCAGGGGCGCGAGGTGTTCGCGATTCCCGGCTCGATCCATTCGCCGCTCTCCAAGGGCTGCCACGCGCTCATCAAGCAGGGCGCCAAGCTCGCCGAATCTGCCGAGGACGTGCTTTCGGAGCTGGGCAGCTTCCGGCGCACGGGCTTCGCATCCACGCGCGCGCCCTCGCCGGCGCGCGCCGGAGCCGCCGACGAGCCGTTGCTCGAATGCATGGGCTTCGACCCGGTCGACGTGGATTCACTGTGCGCGCGCGCGGGCCTGCCCGCCGAGCGCGTATCGACCGACCTGCTGCGGCTCGAGCTTGCCGGCCGCGTCGCCGCGCTGCCGGGTGGCCTTTACCAACGACTGAACTGACCCCCTGCCTGAGGAGATGACAACAACATGTATGACATCCTCGTGTACCTGTTCGAGAACTGCCAGCACCACGAGTTGTTCAACGCGAAGGACCTGGTGGCGAAGAAGCTCTCGGCCGCGGGCTTCGAAGATTCGGACATCAGCGAGGCTCTGGGCTGGCTCGCGGGCGTGGCGCGCGGCCCGCACCGCTCGTTCGCGCCGCTACCCGACACCGGCGCTGCGGCTCGCGCCTACGCCCCGAAGGAGCTCGCAAGGCTCGACGCCGATTGCCGCGGCCTGCTGATTCACTTCGAGCAGGCCGGCATCCTCACGCCTCAGACACGCGAGCACGTCATCGAGCGGGCCCTCGCCGCCAACGGCGGCGGCCTCACGCTGGAGCAACTCAAGCTCATCGTGCTCATGGTCTTGTGGAACCAGCAGACCCCGAGCAGCCGCCTGATCGCGGAGGATCTGCTGAAGCCGGCGGTGTCTCGCCTGCCCTCCTGAACGCGCGGACGTCGAGCTGATCTAGCGCTCGCATGCACGAGCGCCGGCACGCGTATTATTTCCGCAGGGTTGCTGCGCCGCAGTTTTTGCGGGTATCCTTCGCGCCCCCGTATGTCCAAAAAGCTGATCATCGCGGAAAAACCCTCGGTCGCCGGCGACATCGCGCGCGCGCTCGGGGGATTCACGCGCAAAGGCGACTACTACGAGAGTGACGAGTACGTGCTTTCGTCGGCGGTCGGACATCTGCTCGAGCTCACGCTGCCGCCCGAGCACGACGTCAAGAAGGGCAAGTGGTCCTTCGCCAAGCTGCCCGTTATCCCGCCGCACTTCGACCTCGCGCCGATCGAAAGGAGCGAGGCGCGCCTGAACGTGCTGCTCAGGCTGCTCAAGCGCAAGGACGTGACCGCGATCGTGAATGCCTGCGACGCAGGCCGCGAGGGCGAGCTGATCTTCCGCTACATCGCGCAGTACGCCAGAACCAGAAAGCCGATCGAACGCCTGTGGCTGCAGTCAATGACGCAGGGTGCGATCCGCGAAGGCTTCGAGAAGCTGCGCAAGGACCGCGAGCTGCTGCCGCTCGCCGACGCGGCGAAGAGCCGCTCGGAGGCCGACTGGCTGGTCGGCATCAACGGCACGCGGGCGATGACCGCCTTCAATTCCAAGGAAGGCGGCTTTTACCTGACCACCGTGGGTCGGGTGCAGACGCCGACACTTGCCATCCTGGTCGAGCGCGAAGAGAAGATCCGCGCCTTCCAGCCGCGCGATTACTGGGAAGTTCACGCGCGCTTCGGCGCGAGAGCCGGCGAGTACGCCGGCCGCTGGTTCGATCCGGCGTTCAAGAAGGATGACGACGCAGAGCGCAAGCCCGAGCGCATCTGGACGAAGGAACGCGCCGAGGCGATCGCGGCCGCCTGCCAGGGCAAGATCGGCACGGCCGCCGAGGAGACCAAGCCGACGACGCAGGCCGCGCCGCAGCTCTACGATCTCACCAGCCTGCAGCGGGAGGCGAACGGCCGGTTCGGCTTCTCGGCGCGCGGCACGCTGGCGCTCGCTCAGGCGCTCTACGAGAAGCACAAGGCGCTGACCTATCCGCGCACCGACTCCCGAGCTCTGCCCGAGGACTATCTCGGCACGGTCAAGAAGACGATGGACGCGCTCGGCGACTTGAAGGAATTCGCGCCTTTCGCAAGACAAGTATTGAAGAACGGCTGGGTCAAACCGAATAAGCGCATCTTCGACAACGCGAAGATCTCCGATCACTTTGCCATCATTCCGACGCTGCAGGCGCCCAAGCACCTGAGCGAGCCCGAGGCGAAGCTGTACGACCTCGTCGTGCGGCGCTTTCTGGCGGTGTTCTTTCCGTCGGCCGAGTTCCTGCAGACCACACGCATCACCACCGTGGGTGAGCAGCAGTTCAGGACCGAGGGCAAGGTTCTGCAGAGCCCAGGCTGGCTCGCGGTCTACGGCAAGTCGATGCAGGAGGAGAACGCCAGCCTGCCGCCGATCGCCCAGGGCGAGAAGGTAAAAACGCTGGAGTCGAAGGCCGAGCCGAACCAGACGCGTCCGCCGGCGCGATTTTCGGAGGCGACGCTGCTCTCCGCCATGGAAGGCGCCGGCAAGCTCCTGGAGGACGACGAGCTGCGCGCGGCGATGGGCGCCAAGGGCCTGGGCACGCCGGCCACGCGGGCTGCGGTCATCGAGGGCCTGATCGGCGAGAAGTACGTGGAGCGCCTCGGCCGCGAGCTCAAGCCCACCTGGAAGGCGTTCCGGCTGCTGTTCGCGCTCAAGCACTTCGAGGTCGACGAGATTACCTCGCCCGAGCTCACCGGCGACTGGGAGTTCAAGCTCAAGCAGATGGAGCAGGGCAAGCTGCCGCGCGAGCAGTTCATGGCGCACATCGAGAAAGTCACTCGCGACCTCGTCAAGCGCGTGAAGGCGGGCAGCATCCCGGAAGAGGCGTTCGCGACGGTCGCCGCGCCCTGCCCGAAGTGCGGCGGCGTGATCCAGGAGACCTACCGCAAATTCCAGTGCCAATCCTGCGATTTCTACATCTGGCCGGTGCTGCTCGGGCGCAACTGGTCCCCCGAGGAGGTGGCCGAACTCGTCACGAAGAAGTTCATCGGCCCGCTCACGGGCTTCCGCAGCAAGCAGGGCCGTCCGTTCTCGGCGGGCCTCAGGCTCACCGGAGAGTTCAAGATCGAGTTCGATTTCGGCCAGGGCGCGGACGGCGACGACGCGGATCCGGTCGACTTCGGCGCCCAGGAGGCGCTCGGCGCGTGCCCGAAGTGCGGCAGCCGCGTGTTCGAGCACGGCGTCGCCTACGTGTGCGAGAAGGCGGTGGGGTCCGGCAGGACCTGCGACTTCCGCTCGGGGCGAATGATCCTGCAACAGCCTGTCGAGCGCGAGCAGATGAAAAAGCTGCTCGCCACCGGACGCACCGACCTACTCACGAACTTCGTGTCTAGGAAGGGCCGCAAGTTCAAGGCCTTCCTCGTGAAGACCCCGCAGAACAAGGTCGGCTTCGAATTCCCGCCTCGCGCCGACAAGTCCGGCAGGCCGAAGGCAGAGCCGGCCGCCCCGAGCGGCGAAGAGAAGAAGCCCGCGCGGCGCAGGCGCGCGGCCTGATCAGTCCCTAGACGTCCAGGTTGCGCACGCCGAGCGCGTTCGTCTCGATGAACGCGCGGCGCGGCTCGACCTCGTCGCCCATGAGCTTGGTGAAGATCTCGTCCGCGGCGATGCCGTCGTCGATCTGCACTCGCAGCAGGCGGCGCACCTTCGGGTCCATCGTGGTCTCCCAGAGCTGCGCCGGATTCATCTCGCCGAGCCCCTTGTAGCGCTGCAGGCTCATCGCCTTCTGCACTTCCGCGAGCAGCCAGCGCATCGCGTCGCCGAAATCCTTCACCGGGAACTTCTTCTCGCCGCGCTGCACGTAGGCGCCCACGCCCACGAGCCCACGCAGCACCTCGGCGGTGGAGCGGATCTGCGCGTAGTCGCCCGAGTGCACGAATTCCGAATCGATCGTGGTGGCGCGCATGTTGCCGTGGCGCGCGCGCTCGATGCGCACCTGGTAGCGCTCCGTCTTGGGCTCGAAATGCGCCGAGACGCGCACGCCGTTGCCGGGCAGCGCCGCCGCGAGCGCCTCGGCCGAGTTCTGCGCGGCGTCGCGCCGCCCGAGCTCGATCTGCACGCCGCGCAGCATCGCCACGAGCACGTCGCGGTCGATCCAGCGCGACACGCGCTCGATGACTGCCTCAGCCAGCAGGTAGGACTTGGCAAGTTCGGCGAGCGTATCGCCGGTGATCGGGTCACGCCGCGCGGCCGGGTGCAGCGCCGCATCCACGAGCGCCTGGCGCAGCATGAACTCGTTCAGCTCGTGCTCGTCTTTCAGGTAGCGCTCGTCTTTGCCCAGCTTCGCCTTGTACAGCGGCGGTTGCGCGATGTATATGTGGCCCCGCTCGACGAGCTCGGGCATCTGCCGGTAGAAGAAGGTGAGCAGCAGCGTGCGGATGTGCGAGCCGTCGACATCCGCGTCGGTCATCAGGATGATGCGGTGATAGCGCAGCTTCTCCGGGTTGTACTCTTCCTTGCCGATGCCGCAGCCAAGCGCGGTGATCAGCGTGGCGATCTCCGCGGAGGCAAGCAGCTTGTCGAAGCGCGCCTTCTCGACGTTGAGGATCTTGCCCTTCAGCGGCAGGATCGCCTGGAAGCGGCGGTCCCGGCCCTGCTTGGCAGATCCTCCCGCAGAATCGCCTTCGACGAGGTAGAGCTCGCACTGCGCCGGATCCTTCTCCTGACAGTCGGCGAGCTTGCCGGGCAGACCGAGGCCATCCAGCACGCCCTTTCTGCGCGTCATTTCGCGCGCCTTGCGCGCGGCCTCGCGAGCAGCGGCCGCCTCGACGATCTTGCCGGTGATCGTGCGTGCGTCAGTCGGCCGTTCGTCCAGGAACTCGCGCAGCCTCTCGGCGACCAGCTCTTCGACCGCCGGACGCACCTCGGAGGACACCAGCTTCTCCTTGGTCTGCGAGGAAAACTTAGGCTCGGGCACCTTGACCGACAGCACGCAGGCGAGTCCCTCGCGCATGTCGTCGCCTGTGGTTTCGACCTTGGCTTTCTTCGCGACCTCGTGTTCCTCGATGTACTTGTTGAGCACCCGCGTCATCGCCGCGCGCAGGCCCGTCAGGTGCGAGCCGCCGTCCTTCTGCGGGATGTTGTTGGTGAAGCAGAGCACGTTCTCCTGGTAGGAGTCGTTCCACTGCATCGCCACGTCGACGGAAATGCCGTCCTTCTCGCCCGTGCCATGAAAGGCGTTCGGGTGCAGCACGTTCTTGGCGCGGTTGATGTACTCGACAAATCCCTTCACGCCGCCGCCGAAGGCAAAGCTCTCCTCCTTGCCGGCGCGCTGGTCCACCAGCAGGATCTTCACCCCGTTGTTCAGGAACGAGAGCTCGCGCAGCCGCCGCGCCAGGATGTCGTAGTGGTAGTCGACCGCGCCGAAAGTGCCGCGCGAGGCCAGAAAGTGAACCTCGGTGCCCCGCTTCTCGCTGGTGCCGGTGACGCGCAACGGCCCGGTGGCGGCGCCGTCGGCGAACTCGATCTGGTGCACCTTGCCGTCGCGCCAGATCGTCAGCCTCAGCCAGCTCGACAGGGCGTTCACGACCGAAACGCCGACGCCGTGCAGGCCGCCAGACACCTTGTAGGTATTGGAATCGAACTTGCCGCCGGCGTGCAACTCGGTCATGACGATCTCGGCCGCCGAGCGTTTCTGCTCGTCGTCGTCCTTGATGCCGGTCGGGATGCCGCGACCGTTGTCCAGCACCGAGACCGAGTTGTCGGTGTGAATGGTGACGACGATCTCGTCGCAGAAGCCCGCGAGCGCCTCGTCGACCGCGTTGTCCACGACCTCGAACACCATGTGATGCAGGCCGGTGCCGTCGGAGGTGTCGCCGATGTACATCCCGGGGCGCTTGCGCACCGCTTCAAGGCCCTTCAGGACCTTGATGCTGTCCGAGTCGTAGTCGTTCGCCTCCGGCAGCTGCTTTTCCGGCTCGCCCACGCTAGATCCTCATCGGCATGACGACGTACTTGAAATCCGCCTCTGATGGAAAAGTCATCAGCGCGCTCGAGGCGGCATCGCCGAACAGGCATTCGACATCGTTTCCGGATACGTTGTTCAGCACGTCGAGCAGGTAATTGACGTTGAAGCCGATGTCGAGCGCATCGCCCTTGTAGCCCACCTCCAGGGTCTCCTCGGCCTCCTCCTGCTCGGTGTTGGAGGACACGATCTTCAGGCTGCCGTCGGTCAGCACCCAGCGCACGCCGCGAAACTTCTCGTTCGACAGGATCGCGGCGCGCAACAGCGCCTGTCGAAGCGTCTCGCGCCCGACCGAAAGCTTGTTCTTGTGGCCCGCCGGGATCACGCGCGTGTAGTCCGGGAACTTGCCATCGACCAGCTTGGAAACGAGCTCCACGCCGCCGAACGCGAACGCAGCCTGGGTGGCCGAGAGCTCGACCCGCACCTCGCCCTCGCCGTCGGACAGCAGCTTCGCGAGTTCGAGCACCGTCTTGCGCGGCACGATGACTTCCTGGCGGGGCAACTTCGCCTCGAGCGGCATGGCTGCAAAGGCGAGCCGATGCCCGTCGGTCGCGACGAGCTTCAAGCCCTTGTCCTCGACCAGCATGAGCAGGCCGTTCAGGTAATAGCGGATGTCCTGCTGCGCCATCGCGTATTGCACGAGGCCGAGCACGCGGCGCAGAGCCTTCTGCGGCAGCGAAAAACGGGCTACCTCGCCGCCAGGCTTGGCCAGCCGCGGGAAATCCTCCGCCGGCAGCGTCTGCAGCACGAACCGGCTCTTGCCCGATTTGACGAGCATGCGCTTGTCCTGCATCTGCAGCGTCACTTCGGCGCCGTCGGGCAGCGCCCGCAGGATATCCACGAGCTTGCGCGCGCCGACGGTCACGGTACGCGATTCGCCGGCCGACTCGACGTTGCCGCGCGACGTGATCTGGATCTCGATATCCGTGGCGAGAAAGGCGAGCGAGCCGCCGCTGCGCTCGATGAGGACGTTGGACAGGATCGGCAGCGTGTGGCGGCGCTCGATGATGCCGCTCACCGCAGCGAGGGGTCCCAGCAGCTCGTCGCGCTTGGCTTTGACCAGAACCATTTTTGTTCCTTCTTCTCTTTATCTAACCCTAGTAGTAACTAATAGAGAGCGGCCATCGGCTGTATAAGCCAGAAACCCGCGCACGGCCAGCGGCTTGGCGTTGTATGCGGGCGTGCGCAATCTGTGGAGGAGGCTGTGGAGCGTTGTGCGTCGTTTTCGGCGAAGCGCTGGCGCGCGGCCTTATGCACAAAGAATCCACGGCGTCCGCACAGGTTTCAGCCCTTCAGAACCTGCTCGAGCAGGTGGTAGTCGCGGTTCAGGCTCAGGTCCTTCTTGCGCAGGCTTGCGATGGTGCGGCAGGCGTGCAGCACGGTGGTATGGTCGCGATTTCCGAAAGCCTCGCCGATCTCGGGCAGGCTCATCTGCGTCAGGTCCTTGGCAAGGGCCATGGCCACCTGGCGCGGCCGGGCGATATTGCGATTGCGCCGCTTGGAATGCATGTCGGAGACCTTGATCTTGAAGTACTCGGCCACGGTCTTCTGGATGCCCTCGACGTTGATCTGGCGATTGGCGACGTGCAGAATGTCGCGCAGCGCCTCGCGCGCGAGCTCGAGCGAGAGCTCGCGTCCGGTGAAGCGCGCGAATGCGAGCACCTTCTTAAGCGCGCCCTCCAGCTCGCGCACGTTCGAGCGGATGTGCTTCGCGATGAAGAATGCGATGTCTTCGGCGAGCGCCAGCGCCTCCGCCTCCGCCTTCTTCAGGACGATCGCGACGCGCATTTCGAGCTCCGGAGGCTCGATAGCGACCGTCAGGCCCCAGCCGAATCTCGAGATCAGGCGCTCCTGCATGCCGGCGATTTCCTTGGGATAGGTGTCGCAGGTGATGACGATCTGCTTGTGCGCCTCGACGAGGGCGTTGAACGCGTAGAAGAATTCCTCCTGCGTGCGGTCCTTGTTCGAGAAGAACTGGATGTCGTCGATGAGCAGGAGGTCCAGCGAGTGGTAGTAGCGCTTGAACTCTTCGAAGGATTTCTGCTGGTAGGCGCGCACCACGTCTGTGACGTACTGCTCGGCGTGGATGTAGCGGATGCGGGCCTGCGGTCGCTCGGCGGCGAGCCGATTGCCGATCGCCTGCAGCAGGTGCGTCTTGCCCAGGCCGACCCCGCCGTAGATGAACAGAGGGTTGTAGGAGATTCCGGGATTTTCGGCTACCTGCATCGCCGCGGCGCGAGCAAGCTGGTTCGCCTTGCCGGTCACGAAATTATCGAACGTGAACGCGCGATTGAGGCGCGCACGCTCAGGCGCAATGGGCACCGCGCCCGCCGTGCTCGCCGCGGGTACTGGCGCGCGCGGCGCTGCGTCCGCGGACGCGCTGCGCGCGAGCACGAGCCGCACGTCGATCTCTCGCGAGCATGTCTCGGTAGCCAGGCGCCGAATTCGGGCGCCGAACGTGTCGCGCACGTGCTCGAGGATGAAACGGTTGGGCGCGGCGAGAACCAGCGTGGGGGAATCGACCGCGCCGGCCTCCGGCGCGAGGGGTCGAATCCAGGTGTTGAACTGCTGCGTGGGCAGCTCCTGCTCCAGTCGGCGCAGGCAAGCGTGCCAGAGATTCTGCATCGTTTTCTGAGGGCCGTGGAGAACTGCGATTTTACCCTTTCCGTATCGCGTTATCCACAGCACGCGCAAGAAAAAAACATTGATTTGACAAGGCTTCAGCGCGCGGGCTCTAATACCGCCCTTTTTCGGATCGAGCACGCCAAATGAAGCAGAAGCGAACCTATCAGCCATCGAAAACGCGGCGCGCGCGCAGGCATGGATTTCTGGTGCGCAGCCGCACGGCGAAGGGCCGCGCCGTGCTGCGCGCGCGACGGGCGAAGGGCCGGAAGCGTCTGGCCGTGTAGGTTCCGTGCCCGGCAAGCTCGGCAGGTCGGGGCTGGCGACGATTGGCAGTCGCTTCGGGCTCGGTGCAGAGCGGCGGCTGTCGAACAAGGCGGATTTCGAGCGACTGCTGCGCGAGGGTGCGCGGCAGAGCAGGTCGGGATACACATTCTTCACATTGATGCGCACCTCAGGCCCGGCGCGGCTGGGCGTCCTCGTCACGCGACGGCACGCGGCGAAGGCCGTCGTGCGCAACGGGCTCAAGCGCTGCATCCGCGAGGCGTTCCGGCTCGAGCACGCGGGCCTTGGCGCAATGGACGTGCTGGTGCGGCCGCCGTTCGGTGCGCGACCGGGGGCGGCGATGCTCGCGCGGCTGCGCAAGCTGTTCGTGGAATTGCCCCGGTGAGAATCCAATGAGCAGACTATTGCGCGCGCTGGTGCTTGCCTACCGGTATTTTCTCGCGCCGCTGCTCCCGCCGGCCTGCCGATTCACGCCGAGCTGCTCCGCCTATGCCGAAGAGGCGCTGCGCACGCACGGCGCGCTGCGCGGCGGCTGGCTGTGCGCCGCCAGGCTGTGCCGCTGCGGGCCTTGGCACCCGGGCGGCTTCGATCCGGTGCCGCGCTCGCGCGCGTCGCGAGGTAACGGCTGATCGCCGGCATGGACACGCAGCGCCTGGTCCTGCTGTTCGTTTTCGGCTTCTCGGTGCTCATGCTCTGGGACGCCTGGGAGAAGGAGCACCGGCCCAAACCCGCCGTGCAGGCGACGGCGCCGCAGGCGGCACCTGCACCGGCGCTCCCGGCTGGTCCTTCCGCCCCGACGGCGGCAAATCCTGTCGAGGCGAACGTGCCCGGCGCCTCGGTGCCGGCCACGAAGGGCGAGACCCTCGTGGTGCGCACCGATCTCGTCACTGCCGAAATCGATACGCTCGGCGGGACGCTGAAAAAGGTCGAGCTCCTCAAGCACAAGGACACTGAAGACGCGGCCAAAGACTTCGTGCTCCTGGGGCCCGATCACCACTACGAAGCCCAGAGCGGCGTCGCCGGCGAGGGTCCGAATCACCGCTCGGTCTGGTCCGCGGCCCCGGGACCGTACACGCTCGCAGACGGGCAGGAGGCAGTGGAAGTACGCCTCAACGCCAAGAGCAAGGACGGACTCTCGGTCACAAAGATCTACCGGTTCAAGCGCAACAGCTACCTCGTCGACGTCGCGCTCGAACTGCGCAACGACGGCGCCGCGCCAATTGCGCCCTACGTGTACTACCAGCTGACGCATGACGGCAGACCGACGAGTACGAGCACTGGCGTGGCGGCCTCATTCGGCGCGAGAAGCTTTGAAGGCTATGCGGTGTACAGCGAGGAAAAGAAATTCCAAAAGGTCCAGCTCTCGGACATCGACAAGGGCAAGCACGATTTCGTAACGCAGGAGAACGACGGCTGGATCGCGTACGTCCAGCATTACTTCGTCGCCGCATGGTTGTTGCCGACCAAGCTTGCGCGCGAATACGCGATCGAAAAACGCACCGATGGCCTGTATTCCGGGCGAGCGCTGGTCCCGGTGGGCACGCTGAATCCGGGTTCGGTCGCTTCGATTTCGGTGCCCCTGTACGCGGGTCCGCAGGAAAAGAATCGCCTTGCGGCTGCTGCGCCGGGCTTCGACTTGGTGGTCGACTATGGTTGGCTCACGATCATCGCCTGGCCGCTGTTCTGGCTTCTCGAGAAGTACCACCTGCTGAGCGGCAATTGGGGCGTGGCGATCATCCTGCTGACGGTGACGATCAAGCTCGTGTTCTTCCCGCTGTCGGCGGCGAGCTACAAGTCGATGGCGAAAATGAAGCTCGTCACGCCGCGCATGCAGAAGATCCGCGAGATGTACGAGCACGACCGGCAGAAGATGAACCAGGCGATGATGGACCTCTACAAGACGGAGAAGATCAACCCGCTCGGCGGCTGCTTCCCGATTCTGGTGCAGATCCCGGTGTTCATCGCGCTGTACTGGGTGCTGCTCGCGGCGATCGAGCTGCGGCACGCGCCGTTCATCCTCTGGATCAAGGACCTCTCGGCGCTCGATCCCTACTACGTGATGCCGATCCTGATGACGCTCACCATGGTCTTGCAGACCCGCATGAACCCGGTGCCGCCCGATCCGGTGCAGGCGAAAGTCATGAAGTTCATGCCCTTCGTCTTCAGCATCTTCTTCTTCTTCTTCCCGGCAGGCCTCGTGCTCTACTGGCTCGTCAACAACATCCTTTCCATCCTCCAGCAATGGCAGATTCAGCGCATGTTCGATCGCGGCAAGCCTGCCCATGCCAGGCGGTGAACGCGGCGATACGATCGCGGCGCTAGCGACGCCGCCGGGCCGCGGCGGCATCGGCATCGTGCGCATCTCGGGGCCGCGCGTGCCGGACATCGCCCGGGCCGTGCTTGGCCGGCTGCCCGCGCCGCGCCTTGCTACCCATTGCGATTTTCTCGATGCGGCCGGCGAGCGACTGGACCAGGGTATCGCGCTGTATTACCCGGCGCCGCGCTCGTACACCGGTGAAGCGGTCCTGGAACTGCAAGGTCACGGCGGCCCGGTGGTCATGCACGCCGCGCTCGGCGCCGCGCTGGACGCAGGCGCGCGCCTCGCCGAGCCGGGCGAGTTCACACGCCGCGCTTTCCTGAACGGCAAGCTTGACCTCGCACAAGCCGAGGCTGTCGCCGATCTCATCGACGCGGCAAGCCGTGAAGCGGCGCGCTCGGCGCTGCGATCCCTGACGGGGGAATTCTCGCAGGCCGTGGACAAGCTCGTCGCCGCGCTGATCGAATTGCGCGCTCTGACCGAGGCGATGCTCGATTTTCCCGAGGAGGAAATCGATCGGCTGCATCGCGACGACGCGCAGGCGCGGCTCGCGCGGCTGCGTGCCGGGCTCGAGGAATTGCTCGCGCGCGGCCGTCAGGGAAGCCTGCTGCGCGCCGGCATTCACGTGGTGCTCGCCGGGCGTCCGAACGTGGGCAAGTCGAGCCTGCTGAACCGCCTTGCCGGCGAGGAGCGCGCGATCGTCACGGCGGTCCCCGGCACCACGCGCGACGCGTTGCGCGAGTCGATTCAGATCGACGGCGTGCCGATCGTCGTCGTCGATACGGCGGGCTTGCGCGAATCCACAGACGAGGTCGAGCGCATCGGCATGGCGCGTACGCGCAGCGAGCTAGCGCGCGCCGATGTCGTGCTGGTGGTGATGGAAGCCGGCCGGATGGAGGCGCCGGCGGGTCCGCTTCCCGAGGCGGCGAGCCGCATCACCGTGGTCAATAAGATCGACCTTGTGCGCGGCAGCGCGCCCGGACGCCACGGCGAAGCGATCCAAGTCTCGGCGAGAACCGGCGCGGGCCTGGAGGCGCTGCGCGCGGCATTGCTGGAGGCGGTGGGCTGGAGCTCGCGAGGGGAATCCGTCTTCCTCGCGCGCGAGCGGCATCTGCGCGCTCTCGAGACCGCACGGGGACACGTGGTGGCTGCCGCGGCGCAGCAGGCGCAGTGGGAGTTCTTTGCGGAGGAGCTGCGCCTTGCGCAAGAGGCGCTTTCAGCGATCACCGGGCGCGTCAGCGCAGACGATCTGCTCGGGGAAATCTTCGCGCGATTCTGCATCGGCAAGTGACGCCGCTGGGCGACTATCGTTCTGGTAATAAAGGAGATTCCTCCCGGTGCGCCGGGCCCGGACCAGCGCGGTAAAATTCGCGGCAAGAGGAGTTTCCACCGGCCCGGCAGGACCCAGGGCCGTTTTGTTTTCCAGGAGCACGCTTGATGACCGACCGCCGCGACCCCTCCGTCGATCCTTCCATTGCCCCGGATTGGGTGCGCCATCGCCGGCTGCGCGCCTGGATTGCGGAAATGGCGCGGCTGGCCCGGCCCGACCGGGTGGTCTGGTGCGACGGGTCGCAAGCCGAATACGACCGCTTGTGCGGCGAGCTCGAGGCTGCGGGCACGTTTGTCAAGCTCAACGAGAAACTCAGGCCCGGCAGCTACCTTGCGCGGTCGCACCCGACCGATGTCGCGCGCATGGAGGACCGCACGTTCATCTGCTCGGCGAACAAGGATGCCGCCGGCCCGACCAACAACTGGATCGAGCCGGCGGAAATGCGCCGTACGCTCGGGCGCCTGTTCGACGGCTGCATGCGCGGCCGCACCATGTACGTCATGCCTTTCTCGATGGGCCCGATCGGCTCGCACATTGCGCAGATCGGCGTCGAGCTGTCCGATTCCGCCTACGTGGTCGTGAACATGAGGCTCATGACGCGCATGGGGCGAGCGGTCGCCGAGCACCTCGGCGAGGACGGCGCGTTCGTGCCCTGCGTGCACTCGGTCGGCGCGCCGCTCGCGCCAGGCCAGAAGGACGTGGCCTGGCCCTGCAACGACAAGGAAAAATGGATCGTCCATTTTCCCGAGACGCGGGAAATCTGGTCGTACGGCTCGGGCTACGGCGGCAACGCCTTGCTCGGGAAGAAGTGCCTTGCGCTGCGAATTGCCTCGGTGATGGCGCGCGACGAGGGCTGGCTCGCCGAGCACATGCTGATTCTGGGCGTGGAATCCCCGCAGGGCGAGAAACACTATGTATCGGCGGCGTTCCCGAGCGCCTGCGGCAAGACCAACTTCGCGATGATGATCCCGCCCAAGGCCTTCGCCGGCTGGAAGGTGACGACGATCGGCGAGGACATTGCTTGGATCAAGCCCGGTCCGGACGGGCGCTTCTATGCCATCAACCCTGAAGCGGGGCTGTTCGGCGTTGCGCCGGGCACCTCGGAAACCACCAACCCGAACGCGATGAAGACGCTGCGTTCGAATGTCATCTTCACCAACGTTGCGCTGACGCCCGAAGGCGATGTCTGGTGGGAGGACATGACCAAGGAGCCGCCGGCCAAGCTCACGGACTGGCAGGGCAAGGAATGGACGCCGGGCTGCGGCCGGCCCGCAGCGCACCCTAACGCGCGCTTCACGGTCGCGGCCGAACAGTGTCCCTCGATGGATCCGAACTGGGAGGATCCGAAGGGCGTGCCGATCTCGGCGTTCATTTTCGGCGGGCGGCGATCGTCCACCGTGCCGCTCGTGGTCGAAGCGCAGAGCTGGGACGAGGGCGTCTACATGGGCGCGACGCTGGGCTCGGAGACGACCGCAGCGATCACCGGCAAGGTCGGCGT
>DATIYN010000010.1:0-8871 GCA_035517595.1 Burkholderiales bacterium | reverse complement strand
CCGGCGTTGCGCGGCAGTCCGTAGAAATCCGCACCGTGGTGGCTCGCGAACGCCTCCAGCCTGTCGAGCGCGCCCGCCTCCTCGAAGGCGGCCGCGTAGAGCTCGAGCGCGGCGTGCGCCGTGTAGATGCCGGCGCAGCCGCAGGCGGCCTCCTTCGCGGCGCGCGCGTGCGGCGCGCTGTCGGTGCCGAGGAAGAACTTGGCGTTGCCCGAGGTCGCCGCCTCGACCAATGCCTCGCGGTGCTCCTCGCGCTTGAGCACCGGCAGGCAGAAATGGTGCGGCCGCATGCCTCCCAGGAAGAGCGCATTGCGGTTGAGCAGCAGGTGGTGCGCCGTGATCGTCGCGGCGACATTCGGGCCGGTCACCTCGACGTAGTGCACCGCATCCCGCGTGGTGATGTGCTCAAGGACGATCTTCAGGCCCTGGAAGCGCTCCACGAGCGGCCCGAGCACTTCCTCGATGAACGCCTTCTCGCGGTCGAAGATGTCCACCATCGGATCGGTGCTCTCGCCGTGGATCAGCAGCGGCAGGCCGAGCTGCTCCATCTTCTCCAGCGCGGCGAAGCAGCGGGAAACCCGCGTCACGCCCGCGTCGGAATGCGTGGTCGCGCCCGCCGGGTAGAGCTTGACGGCGTGCACGTGGCCCGAAAGCCTGGCGCGCCCGATCTCCTCGGCCGACGTGTCGTCGGTGAGGTAGAGCGTCATCAGCGGCTCGAAACCGGGACCGGCGCTCCCCTCCAGCGCGCCGAGAATGCGCTCGCGGTAGTGCAGCGCCTGCTGCGTGGTGGTGACCGGCGGCTGCAGGTTGGGCATCACGATAGCGCGCGCGAACCGCCGCGCCGTGTCCGCAAGCACCGATGCCATCGCCGGGCCGTCGCGCAGGTGCAGGTGCCAGTCGTCCGGCCGGGCGATGGTGACGCGATCCATGCCCGGATTTTACTGGCTGTCCTTCAGCGCCGCCTTGTACAGCTCGTTGCGCGGCACGCCGGTGATGCGCGCGGCGAGCTTCGCGGCTTCGGCGGCGGGCAGCTTCTCGGCGAGGATCTTCAGCACGCGCAGCGCCTGGGCGCGCTCGGGCGAACGGGCCGCGCCCGGGCCGAGCACCAGAACGAACTCGCCCTGCTGCCGGTGCGGGCCGGCGGCGAGCCAGGCCGGCGCCTCCGCGAGGCGCATGCGCGCGATTTCCTCGAACTTCTTGCTGAGCTCGCGCGCGATCACGAGCTCGCGCTCCGGGCCGAAGCGCGCGAGCATCGCCTCGACCGTAGCGCGCACGCGGTGCGGCGCCTCGTAGACGACAACCGGCCACGGTCCGTCGAGCGCCTCGAGCGCCTTCCCGCCTTTGGCGGGCAGGAATCCGGCGAACAGGAAGCGGTCGCCCGCGAACCCGGCCGCGGAGTATGCGGCCACCGCCGCGTTCGGGCCGGGGACCGGCACGACGCGCAGGCCCTCGCGATGGGCCGCCGCCACGAGCAGCGCGCCCGGGTCGGAGATGCCCGGGGTGCCGGCGTCGCTGACGACGGCGACCTGAGCGCCCGCGCGCAGCTCGCGAAGCAGCTTCTCGGTCGCCTGGCGCTCGTTGTGCGCATGCAGCGCGACCGTACGGGCGGTGATCCCATGGTGCGCGAGCAGCGTTCGCGAGGTGCGCGTGTCCTCGCAGGCGACGAGATCGGCGGCACGCAGGATCTCGATCGCGCGCGGGCTGGCGTCGGCGAGATTGCCGATCGGGGTGGCGACGACGTAGAGCGTTCCGGACATGGCGGTGCAGAGGGTCAACCGGGCGAGGCGGCGGTCCGTTAAGACTGCCATGAACCGGGCCGGCGCGCGAGCCGAGGAACTCTGCGCGGAGCTGCTGCAGAGGGCGGGGCTGCGCGTGCTCGCGCGCAACTGGCGCTGCCGGCACGGCGAGATCGACCTCGTCGCGGAGGAGGGCCGCACCCTGGTCTTCGCCGAGGTGCGCTACCGCAGCGGCGAGGGTTTCGGCGGCGCGGCCGAGAGCGTGACGGCGGCCAAGCAGGCGCGCCTGGTGGCCGCCGCGCGCCTGTACCTCATGCGCCGGCCCCAGGCCGAGTGCCGCTTCGACGTGCTGCTGCTCGATTCGCTCGAGGCCGGCCGCATCCGCTGGATCCGCAATGCGTTCTCTGCGTAGCCTGCTGCTTGCCGCGGCCTGCGCGGCCGCGTCTGCCGCTCAGGGCCAGAGCGTGCAGCTGCTCGTCCAGGACTCGCCGCTCGCGGGCTTTCGCTATGCCGAGGCCGCCGCGGTGTGGCCCGAGCTGCGCGAGGGCGACGCGCTCGAGCTCGTGCGCGAGCCCGGCAACCCGCGCGACGCGAACGCGGTGCGCGTCGACTGGCGCGGGCACAAGCTCGGCTACGTGCCGCGCCGCGAGAACGCGGCCGTCGCCTGGGCCCTGGACCGCGGCGCGCCGCTGCGCGCGCGCGTGAGCCGGCTCGAGGAGCATGCGAACCCGGCGCGGCGCATCGGCTTCGAAATCTACATCGAGTAAAATGCGTCCGGCATGGAACGCGCAGAGAAGCCCCGCGCCGTGGCTGGCGAAGAATCCGGCGCGTCGCTGGAGGCGCGGGTCGCGTCGCATTTCGCCGACAGCGCCCGGTTGAAGCAGGAATCGGCGCGGCTGCTGGCGGCGCCGATTGCGCGCGCGATCGGCGTGATGAGCGCGTCGCTCAAGGCGGGCGGCAAGATCCTCGCCTGCGGCAACGGCGGCTCGGCGGCCGACGCGCAGCACTTCGCCGCCGAGCTCGTCAATCGCTTCGAGCGCGAGCGCCCGCCGCTCGCCGGCCTCGCGCTCACCACGGATTCCTCGGGCCTCACCTCCATCGCCAACGACTACGGCTACGAGCTGGTTTTCGAGAAGCAGCTGCGCGCGCTGGGGCGCCGCGGCGACGTGCTGCTCGCGATCTCGACCTCGGGCAACTCGGCGAGCGTGCTCGCCGCGATGCGCGCGGCGCGGGAACTCGGCGTGGCGACCGTGGCTCTAACCGGCAACGGCGGCGGCAGGATGGCCGCGCTGCTGGGCGAAGGCGACGTGCACGTCTGCGTGCCGCACCAGCGCACGATGCGGATCCAGGAGGTCCACCTGCTCGCGCTTCACTGCCTCTGCGACGGCATCGACGCCGCGCTTTTCGGAGAGAAGAAATGAAAAAGTTCCGAATCCAGACCATCGCGCTGCTCGCCTCGCTGTTCGCGCTGCCGGGCTGCGTTCCGGTGGCCGTGGTCGGCGCCGGCGCGGCCGGCGCGATCAGCTTCGAGGACCGCCGCACCACGGGCACGCAGGTGGACGACGAGGGCATCGAGCTGCGCGCCGGCAACCGCATCGGCGAGCGCTACGGCGACAAGGCGCACGTCAACGTGACTTCGTTCAACCGCGGCGTGCTGCTCACGGGCGAAGTGCCCGACGCGAGCGCGAAGGAAGAGGTCGAGAAGCTCGCCGGTGCGGTGCCGAACGTGCGCCTGGTGACCAACGAAGTCCAGATCGGCGCGCCGAGCGCATACGGCGCGCGCGCGAACGATTCGGCGATTACCGGCAAGGTCAAGGCGCGCTTCCTGGACGCCGGCAAGTTCAGCCCGGTGCACGTCAAGGTGGTGACCGAGGCCTCCGTGGTGTATCTGCTGGGCCTCGTCACCGAGGCAGAGGGACATGCGGCGGCCGAGCTTGCGCGCACCACCGGCGGCGTGCGCAAGGTCGTGAAGGTCTTCGACTACTGCAAGCTCGGCGAGCCGAACTGCTCGCCGACGAAGTTCCCCGCCGACGCGAAGAAGACCGAGGCGCCGAAAAAATAGACGCCTCCGCCCGCCCGGGATTCGAAGCCAAGATCCGCGCGCCGGGCGAGGCTGCGCGCTGGGCGGGCGGCCTGCCGCGGCCGCTGGTGTTCACCAACGGCGTGTTCGATCTCCTGCACCGCGGCCATGTCACCTATCTCGCGCAGGCGCGCGCGCTCGGCGCCTCGCTGGTGGTCGCGCTCAACAGCGACGCTTCGGCGCGCCGGCTCGGCAAGGGCGAGGGCCGGCCGGTCAACGGCCTGGAGGACCGCATGGCGCTGGTCGCGGCGCTCGAGTCGGTGAGCGCGGTCACCTGGTTCGAGGAGGACACGCCGGCCGCGATCATCGCCGCGCTCAGGCCCGAGGTGCTGGCGAAAGGCGGCGACTGGCCGGCGGACAGGATCGTCGGCGGCGCCGAGACGCTCGCGCGCGGCGGCCGCGTGGTGTCGATCCCGTTCGAGCACCAGCGCTCGAGCACCGCGCTGCTGGAGAGGATCAGGAAAAACTGAGCTCGAAGCAGAGCGCGCCCGGAGTGGGGCTCGCGAGGTAGGGTCCGGTTTCGCGAAAGCCCAGGTCGCGGTACAGCGCGATCGCCGCCGAGAGCTTGGGCAGCGTGTCGAGCACGACGCGCGCGTAGCCGCGCCGCTTCGCTTCCTCGATGATGGCGAGCGCGAGGCGCCGGCCGAGGCCCGTGCCGCGCCAGGCCTCGCGCACGTACATGCGCTTCATCTCCGCGCTGCGCTCGTCCAGGCGGCGCAGGGCCACGCAGCCGGCCACCGCATCGCCGTCCCGCGCGATCAGCAGCGCGCCGGACGGCGGGACGTAGGCGCCCGGCAGGCCGGCCAGCTCCTGGTCGAAGCCCTGGAAGCAGAGCGCCTCGGACACGAGCGCGGAGTATTCGCGGAACAGGCGCTTGATCTCGTCGAGGTCCGCCGCGCGCGCGGGGGCGATTTCCGGCATCAAAGCATTCTACAATTGGCCACTCCGCATGCGCCTGCACCAGCTCAAGATCGACTTCGCCGCCGAGCAGGACCGGCTGCTGATGCTGATCGCGGCGAGCGAGAAGGTCGAGGTGCGCATGTGGCTCACGCGGCGCTTCGTGAAGCTGCTCTGGCCGCTGCTCGTAAAGCTCGCCGAGGAGGCGAGCCCGCGCATCCGAACGCAGCCCAACCCGGAGGCGCGCAAGGCGCTGCTCAGCATCGAGCACGAGCAGGCGGTCTCGAAGGCCAATTTCTCGCAGCCCTACGACGACAGCTCGCGCGCGACCCCGCTCGGCGCCGAGCCGCTGCTGCTCGCGCGCATCCAGACCGGGCATGATCCGAGCGGGCATCCGGTGCTCGCGATGCATCCGTCCGAGGGGCAGGGCGTCACGCTGACGCTCGATCCGGTACTGCTGCACTCGGTCTGCCGGCTGCTGCAGGCGGCGGTGAAGAAGAGCGACTGGGACATGGACCTGCAGCTCCCCGGCGTGGAGGCGCAGGAGAGCGCGCCCGAGCGCAGCCGCAGGACCATCAACTGAGATGAGCCGCGCCGCGGAATACCAGGAAAGGTTCAAGGGCGCGCTGCCCGATCTCATGGGCGTCGAGTTCACCGACGTGACGCCCGACAAGGTCGTCGCGCGGCTGACCGTGCGCAAGGACCTCTGCACGATCGGCGACAGCCTGCACGGCGGGGCGATCATGGCCTTCGCCGATACGCTGGGCGCCGTGGCGGCGATCCTCAACATGCCCGAGGGCGCGCGCACCACGACCATCGAGTCGAAGACCAATTTCATCGGCGGCGCGCCGCTGGGCAGCCGCGTGCTGGGCGAGTCCGTGCCGGTGCACAAGGGCCGTACCACGGTTGTCTGCCAGACGACCGTGCGCAGCGAGGCCGGGAAGATGGTCGCGCTGGTGACGCAGACCCAACTCGTCATTGCCGCGTAAAGCCCCGCCCGGGGGTATAATCCGAGCCCTTATGTTTCAGGGCCTTAGGTCATTAGTTCCGGCTTCGACAAACTCGGTCTGATTCCGCCGCTGCTGCAGGCAGTGAAAGAACTCGGCTACGAAACGCCGAGCCCCATCCAGGAACAGGCAATTCCCCTCGTGCTTGAGGGTCGTGACCTCATGGCCGGCGCGCAGACCGGCACGGGCAAGACGGCCGCGTTCGCGCTGCCCACGCTGCAGCGCCTGGCGCCGCTCGCGAGCCACTCGGCCTCCCCCGCGCGCCACCCGATACGCGTGCTGGTGCTCGCGCCTACGCGCGAGCTCGCGATCCAGGTCGAGGAGAGCTTCCGCGACTACGGCAAGCACCTGCCGCTGCGCACCGCGCTCGTCTACGGCGGCTCGGACATGAACGCGCAGATCGAGGCGCTGCGCAAGGGCGTGGAGATCCTCGTCGCGACGCCGGGGCGGCTGCTCGACCACGTTCAGAACAAGACCGTGATGTTCAATCAGGTCTCGGTGCTGATCCTGGACGAGGCCGACCGCATGCTCGACATGGGCTTCCTGCCGGACATCAAGCGCATCATCGCGCTGCTGCCCACGGCCCGGCAGAACCTGCTGTTCTCGGCGACGTTCCCCGACGAGATCCGCAACCTCACGAAGACGCTGCTGAAGAACCCGGCCGAGGTGCAGGTCGCGACGCGCAATGCGGCCGCCGACCTCGTGACGCACATTGTGCACCCGGTGCCGCGCGAGAAGAAGCGCGAGGTCCTGTCCTACCTGATCCAGACGCGCGGCCTGAAGCAGGTGCTCGTTTTCTGCGGCACGCGCATCGGCGCCAACCGCCTCGCGCACCAGCTGCGCCGCGACCGCATCCACGCCGACGCGATCCACGGCGACAAGACCCAGGCCGAGCGCGAGGCCGCGCTCGAGGCCTTCAAGGCCGGCAAGACCACGGTGCTCGTGGCGACCGACGTCGCCTCGCGCGGCCTCGACATTCAGGGCCTGCCGCAAGTCATCAACTTCGACATCCCGCACTCGCCCGAGGACTACGTGCACCGCATCGGCCGCACGGGCCGCGCGGGCCTCACGGGAGAGGCGATCTCGCTCGCCGCGCCCGAGGACGCCGAGGCGCTTGCCGCGATCGAAAAGCTCATCAAGAAGAAGCTGGAGCGCGCGCTCGTCGCGGGCTTCGAACCGAGCGCCGGCACCGCGGCGGCGATGATCGGCGGCGAGCCCAGGCGCGGCGACCGGCGGCGCGACGGCCGGCGCGAAGGAAGACCATCGCGCAATGGCCACTCCGCGCCGCAGCCGCGATCGCCGCAGTCCGCGCATCCTTCGCCGCTCCCGAGCCGCCCGCAGCCCAAACCCTCCGATCCGATCTTCTCGAAGCCCTACGAGCCCGGCACCGCGCCCGCGGTCGCCAAGGCGCCCGAGCCCTCGCCGCATGGCAAGCGCCGCGAGCGGCCCGTGGCGGCGCTGCTCGGCGGCCTCAAGCGCGCCTAGCGTTTCCTGCCCCTCCGCATGCTGCGGTGCACTCCCGCGCACGGGCGCGCGGGGGTAATCTTGTCGCTGCACGATATTTCACCCTCGGAGGAGGTAGGCATGAAGAAGGCACTGCTGGTCGCCGTGCTCTCGGCCTTTGCCGCGATGCCGGCTTATGCGGACGACGAGATCACCATCGGCATGACGGTGTCGCGCACCGGCCCGCTCAACGTCGACTCCACCACCCAGCTGCGCGGCGCCGAGCTCTGGCGCGACGAGATGAACGCCAGGGGCGGCATCAAGGTCGGCGACAAGCACTACAAGGTCCGCTTCGTGGAGTACGACGACCAGTCGCAGGGCGGGCGCGTGCAGCAGCTCTACACGCGGCTGATCCTGCAGGACAAGGCGCAGTTCCTGTTCAGCCCGTATTCCTCGGGCCTGAGCGCGACCGCGGCCGTGATCACCGAGCAGTACGGCACGGTGATGCTCGTTGCCGGGGGCGCGGAGGAGAAGATCTTCCAGCTGGGCAACAAGTACCTGTTCCAGCCGATCACCTCGGCCGGGCACTACCTGAGCGGCGCGATCGCCGAGCTGAAGCAGCACGACCCGCACGCCAAGGTGGCGTTCGTCTACTCGGACGATCCGTTCTCCAAGGCCGTGGTGGCGGCCGCCAAGAAGCAGGCGCAGGACGCCGGCATGACCGTGGCGATGGACGAATCGTATCCGCCCTCGACCACGGACTTTACCGCGGTCATCAACAAGGTCATTTCCTCCGGCGCGAACGCGTTCCTCGGCGGCGGGCACTACCCCGATGGCGCCACGCTCGCGCGCCAGATGCACGACCAGAAGGCCGACCTGAAGTGGGTGACGATCCTGGTCGCGCCCGACAGCGAGAAGTTCAAGACGCTCGCCGACGCGGCGATCGGCATCACCGTGCCGTCGCAGTGGGAGCCGCAGGTGAAGTACAAGCCGCAGTTCGGTCCCACGGTCGAGCAATTCACGAACGCGTTCCACGCCAAGTTCAACCAGGACCCGGACTACCACGCCGCCTCGGGCTACGTCGCCGGGCTGCTGCTCGAGCACGCGATGGAGGAGGCGGGCTCGGTCGAACCGGCGAAGGTCGCGGCCAAGCTCGACGCGATGGACGTGACGACCTTCTTCGGCCCCAACAAGTTCGCCACCGACGCGAACGATCACGGCCTGCAGCTCTCGCACCCGATGGTGCTCGCGCAGTGGCAGAAGAAGGGTGGCGCACTGGAGAAGGAGATGGTCTGGCCGGACGCGGCGGCGACCGCCAAGGCGCAGTACCCGCTCCGCTGACCCGCGATCGATACGGGCGCGAGGGGGCCGGTCCGGCGGACCGGCCCTCTTGCTGTGAGCCTCGCTCGTGATCGGACTGTTCGCGTCGCTGCTCGACGGCGTCCTGATCGGCGCGGTCTACGGCCTCGCGGCGATGGGAATCACGCTCATCTGGGGCGTGATGGACGTGGTGAACCTCACCCACGGCGCGCTGATCGTCGCCGGCATGTTCGGCGTGTACCTGCTCGCCGGCGCCGCCGGCCTGCCGGTGTACGCGGCGCTGCCGATCGTGCTCGTCGGAGGTTTCGTCGCCGGCGTCGCGCTGTACTGGATCTCGGTGCACCGCGTGATCGGGCAGCCGCCGCTGATGAGCCTGCTCTCGACCTTCTCG
>DATIYN010000009.1:0-16547 GCA_035517595.1 Burkholderiales bacterium | reverse complement strand
CGCCGGGCGCCTGCCGCGCCAGGCGCGCGCAGTAGTCGACGACGCGCGAGGGCGCGAATGAGAATTGCGTGACGACGTAGGTGCCCATGCCGTGCGCGGCCGCGAGCGTGAGCTTTTCGGCGAGCGCGCTCTCCAGCACGGATGCGGGGATGCGCGGATGCCCTTCCGGATAGCCCGGTAGGCCGACTTCGCGCAGGCCGCTGCTCGTGAGGAAGTCTTCCTTCAGCAGCGTGGCGCCGTCGGCGTAGGGACCGGCAGCCTCGGGCTCGTCGCCGCCGAGGATGAGCGCCTTGCGAACGCCGGCCTCGCCGGTCGCGTGCTCGAGGAAGCTGCGCAGTTCCGTGCGGTCGCGCACGCGTCGCGCAGCGACGTGCGGCACGGGCTCCAGGCCCGCGTCGCGCACGGCAACGAGCGTCGGCACGGTGTCGAGCAACCGGTGGCGCGGCAGGTGATTGACGTAGACCGGAGTGCCCGCGGGCAGCAGCGCGGCGATCGCGCGCGCGTCCTGCGGCCGGTGCGCGCCCATCTCGAGCGAGCCGCCGGAAACGAGCTCGGCGGCGATCATCGACGCCCGGCTCGCCACCCCGGGCGACGAACGCTCAGCCGCGCTTTCGAGAGACGACATAGGACTCGTCGAGGAACCAGAGGCCGCCGTGCTGCTGCAGCACTTCGCGCGTGGCCTCGAGGTACTTGCGCTCGCCGACCGCGCGCGCGAGGCGCTCGTCGTCGATCTGGGCGACGTAGACCGCGGCGTTCCAGGCGGCGAACAGGGTCGAGGTTCCGATGCTTTCGGCCACCTCGGTGGGCAACGTGTGCATGTCGTAGCGGAACACCGCGCGCGCGTCCGCGTAGGCGTTGAAGTTGTAGTGGCGCGCTTCCTTGCCGAGCTCGGCGCGCACCGCTCGCAGCAGGTCGTGCCGGCCGGTGGCGAACGGGTTCTCCTCGGGCCAGACTTTGCGCACGATCTCCAGGCCCGGATCGCGGCCGCAGGAGTGGATGCCGAGCAGGCGGCCGCCGGGACCGAGCGCGCGCGCAAGCGGACCGATGACCTTCGCGGCCTTGAACTCGACCGGCACGCGCGCGCGGTAGGGCTGGGAGGCGATCACGAGGTCGTAATCCGCGCGCACCTTGCCTTGCCGGGGGATCGCCTCGTCGAGCATGAACCGGAAGTCCTCCCGGTAGACCACGAGCGCGACCGGCCGCTCATACACCGGATTGCCGGTCTTCGCGCTGTGGCGTGCCTGCCAGTTCTTCGCGAGGAAGGGCTCCAGTCCCGCGATCTGCTCGCTGAACTCATGCGCGGTCGTTCCGGTGAGCGCCACCTCGTGCCAGACGAGCGAGGTCGCCGCGGTCAGCGACTTCGGCGTCAGCCAGGGCGCCTCGGTGTAGTACATGTTGGTGACCACGAGCACGGTGGCCGGGTGCTCGAAGAAGCGGTCCGGCATCTTGTCGAGCGACAGGCGCACGTCCTCGAGGCTGATTTCCTTGCCGACGAAGTAGAACGGCCGGGCGGGGAAGCGCCGGTGCATCTCGCGCATCACCCGCGTGAGCACCGTGCCGTCGCCCATGCCGGCGTCGAACACGCGGATCGCGGGCGGGCGCGGGTGGATGTGCGCGAGCTCCATGCCGACGCGCTGCGCAACGGTTTCCTTCTCGCCGCAGGTGTTGACGAACAGCAGGTACTTCTGCCGGTTGTCGAAGAAGCGGAAGTTGCGGGAGGGGGCGCCGTCGCGCGCCTGCGGCGCGCCCGCGCCCGACGGCGCGCCCGCGCGCTGCGGCGCGACGCGGATCAGCTGGCGCAGCTCGGGCGGCGCGGCGGGCGCCGTCGCGCCGTGGCGCTCGAGGAAGCTGCTCACGCGTTCCAGCGTTTCCGGCGTGATGCGCGCGCCGTCGCGCAGGCGCGCCACGAACTTGCCGTCGTTGACCGCGCGCCGGCCGAACGTGGACTCCGCGATGCCGCTCGCGCGGCAGAACGCGGAGATGCTCTCGAGCAGGCTGCTGCCTTGCTCCGCGACCGCTTCCATGTGTACTCTGTCTCCTGCGCCCACAGTACGGTCGGGTCTGTGGGAATGCAACCACAAACCCGGCTCGAACAGATGTGGGAAGCTTCCCACCTCGCTAAATCAAAGAGTTAAGCTGCTAGACTTGTCACATGAGAGAACGCAAGGTTTACCCGAATATCAGCGACGAAGAACTGGACCGGCGCGCCGAGGAAGCGCTCAAGCGCATGCTCGCCAACCCGCAGAAGCAGCCGGGCCAGCCGCCGCAGAACCACAACGGCCAGCGCAGGCGCCACCGCAGACGGCCGAAGTAGCCGCCATCGCGCGCCGCCCTCCGTAGATGGCGCAACGCACGAAGCACGGCCTCTCCCGGGGGCTGACGAACTACGGGGATCCGGCGTTCTCGCTGTATCTCCGGCGCTCGTTTGCCCAGAGCATGGGCTACTCGGGCGAGATGCTCGCGCGGCCGGTGGTCGGCATCGCCGATTCCAGGAGCGGCTTCAACAACTGCCACCGGCATTTCCCGGAGCTCATCGAGGCGGTGAAGCGCGGCGTGCTCGCCGCGGGCGGGCTGCCGCTTGAGTTCCCGACGGTGTCGCTCGGCGAAGTGTTCCTGCACCCGACCTCGATGATGTTCCGCAACCTGATGTCGATCGACGTCGAGGAAATGGTGCGCGCGCAGCCGATGGACGCGGTGGTGCTGGTGGGCGGCTGCGACAAGACGGTGCCCGCGCAGCTCATGGGCGCGGCGAGCGCCGACCTGCCGGCCGTGCAGTTGCTCGCCGGCCCGATGATGCCGACCTCGTTCCGGGGCGAACGCCTGGGCGCGTGCACCGACTGCCGGCGCTTCTGGGCGATGCATCGCGCGGGCAAGGTCGATGCCGCCGGCATCGAGTCCGTCGAGGGCAACCTCGCGACCACGGCCGGAACCTGCGCGGTGATGGGTACGGCCTCCACCATGGCCTCGCTCGCCGAGGCGCTCGGCATGGCGCTGCCGGGCAGCGCGGCGATCCCCGCGGTGCACGCCGACCGGCTTCGCGCGGCCGAGGCGAGCGGGCGGCGAGCGGTGGCGCTCGCGGCGAAGCCGATCCGGCCCTCGCAGATCGTCACCGCGAAATCGGTCGAGAACGCGATGCGCGTGCTGCTCGCGATCGGCGGCTCGACCAACGCAATCGTGCACCTGACGGCGATCGCCGGCCGTGTCGGCGTGCGCGTGGACCTGCGCCGCCTCAACGAGATCTCGGACTCGACGCCGGTGCTCGTGGACCTGAAGCCCACGGGGCAGAACTACATGTCGGATCTCTACGCCGCGGGCGGCATCGGCGCGGTGCTGCGCGAGCTGAAGCCGCTGCTGCATCTCGATTGCCTGACCGTGACCGGCGAGACGCTCGGCGAACGCCTCGCGCACGAGGAGGGCGCCTGGGTGGACCGCGCCGTGGTGCGGCCGCTTGCGGATCCGCTCGCGAAGGAAGGCGGACTGGTGGCGCTGTTCGGCACGCTTGCGCCCAACGGCGCGATCCTCAAGCGCTCGGCCGCGGACGCGAACCTGTTCGAGCGCGAGGGTCGCGCGGTGGTGTTCTCGTCGCTCGACGACCTGTCGGCGCGCATCGACGATCCGGCGCTCGACGTGACACCCGAGGACTTCCTCGTGCTGCAGAACGCCGGGCCGAAATCCGGAACCGCGATGCCCGAGGCGGGCTACCTGCCGATCCCGGAGAAGCTGGCGCGCGCCGGCCTGAAGGACATGGTGCGCATCTCGGATGCGCGCATGAGCGGCACCGCGTACGGCACCATCGTGCTGCACGTCTCGCCGGAGGCCGCCGTCGGCGGGCCGCTGGCGCTGGTCCGGAACGGCGACCGCGTTCGGCTCTCCGTCAGGCAGCGGAAGATCGACTTGCTCGTTTCTGAAAAAGAGCTGATCGAAAGAAGGAAAAGCTGGAAGCCGCCGGCAAGCACGCCCGCGCGCGGCTACGCGAAGCTCTACATGGAGCACGTGCTCCAGGCCGAGCAAGGCTGCGATTTCGACTTCCTCAGGAAAGCCTGATCAGCGCTCGTAGGTGAGCTCGTAGGCGCCTTCGCTGTCGATCGACAGCCGGGCGCTGCGCCAGCGCTGCTGCTCCGCCGGCAGCCCGTCGCTCAGCGCGGCGATCCGCCGGGTGACTTCCTGCGCGTTGCACGGCGTGAACTCCTCGCCGTCCTCGCGCCGCAGCGACGTCGTGAAATAGAACTTTGCCGTCAGCGCGCCGCCCGCGTGGCTCACCTCCACCCAGGCGCGCCGCCATTCTGCCGGCAGCCCGGGCGCGAGGCAGGAGAAGATCTGCTCGACGGTCTTCGCATCCAGCCGCGGGCCCGGAGGCGAGGGCGCCGGTGCCGCGACCGCGACTTCGCGCGGCGCGGGCGCGCTTGGCGCGACCACGGGCGCCGGCTTCGCAACGGGCGCAGGCGCGGGTTCCGGTGCCGGTTTTGCGACTGGCACGCGCACGGGCTCGGGCGCCGGTTTCGCCAGCGGAATGGCCGGTGGTGCAGCTGCAGGCGCAGCCACGGGCTCCGGGTGCGCAGGCGCGGGCTTCGCCACGGGCGGCGGTGAAGGCGCGACGGCAGGCGGCGGCGCGGCAACCGGCGCGGGCGCAGGAGCAGGCGCAGGAACTGGCGCGGGCGGAGGCGAAGGCGCAGCCACGGGCGCAGGCGGGGGAACTGGCGCGGGCGGGGGCGAGGGCGCAGCCACGGGCGCAGGTGCGGGCGCGGCGGCCGGCGCTGCCACTGGCGCGGCCGGCGCGTTCTCTGCCGGAGCGGGCGCGGCGACGGGCGCCGCGGGCGCGGGCTTGCTGTGCTCCGCAGGCGCCCCGAGCGGAGGCACGGGCGGCCCGTAGATGATGAGCTTCGGTGCCTCTTCTTCGTTGCCCGCGCTGCCGGCCTTGGCACCCGACTCCGTATCGGGAATCGGCTCGGTGCGCGAGGGCAGGCGCTTGCGCTGAGCCTCGGCCGGGTGCATCGCTCCGAGCAGCGCGAGCAGCGCCAGCCCGAGCGCCGCGCGCTTCAGGCGGGTCGGCAGGCTGCTCGCGGCCGCGCGCGGCTCATTTCTGCGCGGGTTTTCCGTAATGCTCTGCGAGGTACGTGGCAATGGGTTCGACGTCTTCCTTCGCGATCGGCGCGCCGAAGGCATTGATCATCTTGTTGGTCGTCGCCGTCCAGCCGGCCTTGTCGAGAAAGCGCGAATTCATCGGGATGTAGTCGGCGCTGTGGCAGGCGGCGCACTGCATCGCCTTGTCCTTGCCGGGGCCGTCCTGGAGCTTCACCTTGGATTCCTGGGCGAGCGCGCCCGCGGCGCACAGTCCGATCGCCGGGACGAGAAGCAGAGCGAGTCTTCGCATGGCGTTCCCCTCAGACGACTTCGACGTAAATGCGCTGGATCACGTTGTGGTGGTAGCCCGCAGGATTGTGGATCAGCTTCTCGACCTGCGTCTCTCCGCTCTTGCTGGTGGCGCGCGCCATCACCACGCGGCCCCCGTCCTCGCGCGTCGGCACGCTCAGCGCAAACTCGCGGAACGAGTAGCGGCCGAGGTCCTTGCCAAGCTTCGCATCGACCCAGTGCTCGCCCGCATCGACCGAGACTTCCACCTTGGCGATGCCGTTGCCGCGATCCCAGGCGAGGCCCCGAACATCGATCGGCTTGCCGCGCGGGATCTTCTCGCCTTCGCGCAACGACGTGACGAGCGAATTCACCACCATCGTCGTGATCGGCTCGTTCGGCGAGTAAAGCTGGGATGCGAACGTCGGCGTCTTGAACATGCCGCGCGGCTGCCGGTAGGCCGTGCTCATCCAGAAGTTCTTCTCCGGGCTCGACATCACCTTGACGCTCGAGAGCTGCTTCACCCAGTAGGTGCCCGTCCAGCCCGGCACGATCAGACGCGCCGGAAAACCGTTCCAGTGCGGCAGCGGCTCGCCGTTCATCTCGAAGGCGATGAGCACGTCCTCGGACATCGCCACGTCGACCGGAATGGACTTGACGAAGTCGGGCGTCTTCGCAAGCGGCGGATGGTCCGCACCGTCAAGAACCACTTCGAGGGCCTCCTTCTTCACGCCGGCCTTCGCGAGCACGTCCTTCAGACGCACGCCGCGCCAGACCGCGTTGCCCATCGCGCCGACGCCCCATTCGACGCCCGGCACGTGCGGCTCGAACAGCCCGCGGCGGTTGCCGGAGCACTGGCACACGGCGGTGATTTCCACCTGCTTGAAGCTCTTCTTGAGCTCGGCGAGCGTGAACGGCGCGACGTTGCCGGCAGCGTCGCCCGCGACGCTGAGCGACCAGTCGCCCGCCTTGACCTGCGGAATGCCCGCGAGGTGGTAGCGCACGAAGAACGCCTTGTTCGGCGTGATCGGCGTGCGCAGGTATTCGATCGGCGTCTCGAAATTCGGCGGCCGGTAGGTCTTCTTGATGAGCGGCACCTTGCCCGGCAGCGCGTACAGGTACTGCTCGGCGAGCATGCCGTCCGGGATCTCGGCCAGGCCGAGCGCCCCGGAGCTGCCCACCGGCGCGGCGAACGCGCGCGGCACTGCGCCGACGGCCGCAAGCGCGCTTGCGCCCGACAGCGCAGAGAGCAGCCGGCGCCTGGAATTGAAGCGGTTCGTTTCGCTCATGGGTCCCTCCGCCGATGAAATGCGATCAGAGGTAGCTTAGCGCAAATCGGGCTTCCGCTGCGCGGCCTGGTGTACGCTTGGACGCGTGAAGGGCACGGCAGCGAAGACCCGCGAACCGAAGCGCCTGGTGGTGGCGATCACCGGCGCGAGCGGCGCCGCCTACGGCGTGCGGCTGCTGCGCGAGCTGCGCGCCGCGCGCGGCTGGGAGAGCCACCTGGTGCTGTCGGAGGCGGGCGCCCTCAACTGCTGGCACGAGCTGCGCATGAAAAGGAAGGACGTCGAGCGGCTCGCGGCCGTCGCCTATGCGCCGCGCGACGTCGCCGCGCCGATCGCGAGCGGCTCCTTCCTCGCCGCGGGCATGGTGGTCGCGCCCTGCTCGATGCGCACGCTCGCCGCCGCGGCGCACGCGCACGCCGGCGACCTCGTATCGCGCGCCGCCGACGTCGCGCTCAAGGAGCGCCGGCGCCTCGTGCTTCTGGTGCGCGAAGCGCCGCTCAACCTCGCGCACCTGCGCAACATGGTGGCGGTCACCGAGATGGGCGGCATCGTGTTTCCGCCCGTGCCGGCGCTGTATGCGAGGCCGAAGAGCATCGACGACCTCGTCGCGCACACGGTCGGGCGCGTGCTCGACCTGTTCGGGATCGCCTCGAAGAACCTGAAGCGCTGGCAGGGACTCGATGGCTGAGCTGGCGGCGTTCTCGGAGTCCTACGCGGAGGCGCGCAAGAAGTTCGTCGACGCCGCGCGCCGGGCGGGCGCCAAGCTCGCGAGCTATCGGCATCCGGACGAGCGCGGCCCGGGCGGCGAGCCGCTTTACCTCGACGTCTCGGTGCTCGGGCCGGGCGACGCCTCGCGCCTGTTCGTCGTCGGCAGCGGCACGCACGGCATCGAGGGCTACAGCGGCTCGGCGGCGCAGCGCGCCTGGCTGCGCGGCCGGCCGCGGCTGCCCAAGGACACCGCCGTGGTGTTCTTCCACGCGCACAACCCCTGGGGCTTCGCGCACAAGACGCGCGTGACCGAGGAAAACGTCGATCTGAACCGCAATTTCATCGATTTCGCGAAGCCGCTGCCGGCCAATCCGGGCTACGACGAGCTGCATCCGGCGATCGCCGTCCGCGACTGGAGCGAGGAGGCGGTCGCGGGCATCTTCGCCCGGCTGGACGCCTATCGGCAGCAGCACGGCGAGAAGGCGTTCTCCGACGCCTTCAACGGCGGCCAGTACAGCCGCGCCGACGGCATCTTCTACGGCGGCGCGCGACCGCAATGGGCGAACAACGCGTTCCGCGCGGCCGTCGAGACGCACCTCGCGCGCGCGCGCAAGGTGGCGTTCATGGATCTGCACACCGGCATCGGACCCTGGTGCGAGCATATCTATCTCTGCTTCCACCCCGAGGGCTCGCCCGCGCGCGCGCGCGCGCGCGCCTGGTGGGGCGAGCGCGCAGTGAACCTGCAGGGAGTCACGCACAAGAAGCTCGCCACCTACAGCGGCACCATCATCGATGCCTTCACGGCGATGCTGCCTCAGGCCGAGGCCACCTGCATCGTCGTCGAGTTCGGCACGCGGCCGCGCGAGCAGATGCAGCGCGCGAGCATGGCGCAGCGCTGGATGCGCTTCGAGGGTCCGCGCGACCCGGTGCTCGCAGCGAAGGTGCGGCGCGAGTACGAGGCCGCCTTCTACCCGCGCGAGCCCGAATGGCGCCGCGCGGTGCTCGAGCAATCGCAGGAGTTCATCGACCGCGGCATCGCGGGCGTGGGCGCGTCCTGAATCCTCGCTGAAGGGAACCATGGAACGAGCATTGGAATCGTTTGCGCAGCTGCTCGCGCGGCGCTACAGCTGCCGCGGCTTCCTGCCGCGCGAAGTGCCGCGCGCGACCCTCGAGCGCCTGCTGGAGGTCGCGCAGCGCACGCCGTCCTGGTGCAACGCGCAGCCCTGGCAGGTGCACATCGCGACGGGCGCCGCGACCGGGCGCTTGCGCGCGGCGCTGCTCGGCTACGCTGCTTCGCACGCGCCCGATCCCGAGTATCCGTTTCCGCGCGAATATCGCGGCGTGTACCTCGAGCGGCGCCGCGAATGTGGCTTCCAGCTCTACGAGGCGGTCGGCGTCGCGCGCGGCGACCGCGCGGCGTCGGCCAGGCAGGCGATGGAGAACTTCCGCCTGTTCGGCGCGCCGCACGCCCTCGTGGTGACCACCGACGAGGCGCTCGGCGTCTACGGCGTGCTCGACTGCGGCGCCTGGGTCAACAACTTCATGCTGGCGGCTGCGGCCGAGGGGATCGCCTGCATCGCGCAGGCCGCGCTCGCCGCGCATCCGAAGCTGCTGCGCGAGTTCTTCGGTCTGGGAGAGGAGCGGCGCGTCGTCTGCGGCATGTCCTTCGGCTACGAGGACGCGCAGCACCCGGCGAACCGCTTTCGCACGCGGCGCGCGCCGCTCGCCGAGGTCGTGCGCTGGGTGGAAGCCTAGCCGCGCGCGCGGCTCAGCGCCCGGCGAGGAACTGCTCCATCGCCCGCGTGAACGCCGCGGGTTGCTCGAGGTTCGCGAGGTGCGCGGCCTGGGGGATCACGACGAGCCTGGAGCCCGGCGCATTGTCGTGGATCTCCTTCGCCATCGCGACCGGCGTGCCGGGATCCTGCTCGCCGACGATCACGAGGATCGGGCACTTGATTTCCTTCAGGCGCGCCGTGAGGTTGATCTTCGGGATCGCGTGGCAGCAGCCGACGTAGCCCGCGACGGGCGTCCCGACGATGAGCCTGCGGACGCCGTCGACGGCAGCCGCATTCGTCTTGCGGAAAGGCTCGGTGAACCAGCGCTCGAGCGTCGGCTGCGCGAGCGGTTCCATGCCCTTCGCTTCCGCGGTCTTGATGCGGTCGGCCCATGCGGGCGCCGCGTCTTCCGGATATCGGCTCGCGGTGTCGGCCAGGATCAGCGTCTTGAATACGTCCGGATATTTCAGCGCAAACGTCTGCCCGATCATGCCGCCCATGGACAGGCCGCAGTAATGGGCCGCCGTGATTCCCAGTTCTTTGAGCAGAAAACGTAAATCATCCGCAAGCATTTCCAGCGTGTAGGCGCCTTTGGGCGCCTCGGTCGCGCCGTGGCCGCGCGTGTCGTAGGCGAGGATCCGGTACTTGGACTGCAGCGCGGCGATCTGCGGATCCCACATGCGCACGCTGCAGGCGAGCGAGTGGCCGAGCACCAGCCAGGGCGCGCCCTCCTTGCCATGGATCTCGTAGTTGACGTCGATGCCGTTCGCGTTGACTTTCATGCTTGCGCCACCACCAGGGGGATGTTCATCTCGTCCTCGCTCGTGCCGCCGTGATTGCCGATGTGCAGGTGCCGCGGCTCGCCGGGCAGCCAGTCTTTTACCGTGGCGCGCCCGCGCATGACCAGCGCCACGTCGCCGATGCGTTCCGCGAAATGCGGGTGCGGCCGCCCGGGCCCGAACCAGCCCTCGTCGGCGAGCTCCCGGCTCGGCCGCACGTCGGCCTTGTCGCCGAGGATCTCGCGAGCGCGCGCGATGAAGCCCCTCTCGTCGTGCACGTAGCAGAACGCGACGCGCCGCTCGCCGCAGAGCGGGAAGCGCAGCTGCGCCGCGAGCGAGGCTGGCAGCTCGACCGCATCGTCCTTCGGGCAGTCGAGGAAGCCGTGGTCTGCGGACAGCACGATCAACGTGTCGGTTCCCGCGAGACGCGCGAGCAGCTCGCCGAAGGCCGCGTCGAGCGCCTGGAAATGGGCGCGCACCCGGGCGCTGCCGACGCCGTGCTGGTGCGAGAGCGCGTCGAACTCCGGCCAGTAGGCGTAGATGAACTTGCGATCCGGTCCCGACTTCACCGCGCGCACCGTCTGCGCGATCAAGCCCTCGAGATCGGCGTAGGCGATGCGCTCGGCGCGGCCGCAGTGGTGGACGTTGTAGGCCGAGCCGATGATCTTGTCCCAGGAGACCACGAGGCTGCGCACCGCGAGAGTGTCGAACAGCGGCCGCTCGGTGAACAGGCGCGCGGGCTCCGCGGCGAGCGCCGTGCGCTCGCCGCGCCGCTGGAACGGCAGCGGCGCGCCCACGCAGGCCGCCTCGGAAAAGTAGGTGAACCAGCCGGTCAGGCCGTGCTCGAGCGGCGTGGCGCCGGTGAACGACGTGGTGATCGCGCTCGCGGTCGTGGACGGAAAGACCGCGCTGATCGCGCCGCGCCGGTGCCGCGCCAGTGCGCCGCCCGCCCCATTCTCGCGCAGGTAGTTGTCGCCGAGGCCGTCGACGATCAGGAAGACGACGTTGCGCGCGGCGCCCAGCTCGGCGGCCCGCAGTGCGGCGAGCGGCGCGTGGCGCGGCCAGCCGCCGCCCGCCTCGACGAGGGAGGCGACCAGGTTGACGAACCCGCTTCCGGAATAGTCGGGCCGCGGCATCGGCCCGATGCTAACTCAGTGGATCGTCACCGAGTTGAGCAGCAGCGCGTCGTAGCCGCCGAGGAACTCGTCGACCGATTCCTCGCTCGGCTCGCCGGCGGCGAGATCCGCCATCGAGGCGCGGAACTTCAGCTCCACCGCGCCCTCGAGAAACCCGGCGCGGCCCGTGGTCTTGTCCACCAGCTCGATCCCACGGCGGCCCGGAAACTCGACCACGTAGTAGTTGTCGCTGTTGTACACGACGTTCATGGCTGCCTCCGTTCTCAGAGCACCATGCAGGTTCATTCTCGGCATATTTCAAGGAACGCATCCGGCCGCAGATCAGTTGACGTCCGCCGGCGGTCGGATTTGACGCTCGGCCGCGTGATAAAATGCACGACTGACTCCCCGGGAACCGCCGCCATGCGCATGGAAGTGCACCTGCACGCCGACATCCCGATGCTCGAGGGCGTGTCGAAGAAGCAGATCGAGCAGGCGATCGCGCCGCTGCTCGACTATCTGGATGCCGACGGCCTGGCCGACGTGAAGAGCCTCGAGCCCGAGGAGCCCGGCCTCCGCTACGACGACAAGGAACTCATGTTCCTGCTGTGTTGGACCGGCGAGATCGGCCGCAGTTTCCACCCCGCGCTCGATTCTGCGCTCGAGAATCTCGGGCCGCTGTGCTACGAGGCGGTCGAGGTGGAGCTCACGATGTACCTCGACAACGGCGAGCAGGAGTCGCGGCTGCTGTTCGTCGGCCCCACGGCGCATGCGATCCACGAGGCGCAGCGCCGCTGCATGGTGGAAGACGTGGGCACGCTGCTCGCGCGCCAGTTCGGCAAGGGGGAGATCGCCGAGGTGACCGCGCTGCTCGACCGCCTGTTCGAGCAGCAGTGGAAGGCGCGAGCGAGCGAGCCGCCGAAGCCCGAGCGCGCGTTCGAGACGGCCACGCGGCCGTCGAGAAAACATCTGCACTGAGTTTTGGCAGGTCCAAAGTACCCTGGTTTTGACACGCTGGCCCTGCACGCGGGCCAGTCGCCGGATCCTGCGACCGGCGCGCGCGCGGTGCCGATCTACCAGACGACGTCCTACGTGTTCCGCGACGCGGCGCATGCCGCGTCGCTGTTCAACATGGAGCGCGCAGGCCACGTCTACTCGCGCATCTCGAACCCCACGGTCGCGGTGCTGGAGGAGCGCATGGCGGCGCTGGAAGGCGGCGTCGGCGCGATCGCCACGGCGAGCGGCCAGGCCGCGCTGCACCTCGCGGTCGCGACGCTCCTGGACGCGGGCAGCCACATCGTGGCTTCCGGGGCGCTCTACGGGGGCTCCCATAATCTTCTCGGCTACACCCTGAAGCGATTTGGCATCGAGACCACGTTCGTTGATCCGCGCAATCTCAACGCGTGGAAGAAAGCGATAAATCAAAACACCAGGCTTTTGTTCGGTGAGACGCTGGGCAATCCGGGGCTTGACGTGCTCGACATCCCCGCGGTGTCGAAGATCGCGCACGACGCGGGCCTGCCCCTGCTCGTGGACGCGACCTTCACCACGCCCTGGCTCATGAAGCCCTTCGAGCTCGGCGCCGACCTGCTCTACCACTCGGCCACGAAATTCCTCGGCGGCCATGGCATCGCGATCGGCGGCGTGCTCGTCGACTCGGGCCGCTTCGACTGGGAAAAGAGCGGCAAATTCCCGCAGCTCACCGCGCCCTACGCCGGCTTCCACAACATGGACTTCGAGGAGGAATCCGGCACGCGCGCCTTCCTCCTGCGGGCGCGCCGGGAAGGGCTGAGGGATTTCGGCGCCTGCATGGCGCCGATGACCGCGTTCCAGATCCTGCAGGGCATCGAGACGCTGCACCTGCGCATGCCGCGGCATGTCGAGAACACCAGGAAGGTGGTCGTGTTCTTGAAGGGCCATTCTGCGGTTCAGGCGGTCATGTATCCGGAACTCGACACGCATCCTGACTACAAGCTTGCAAAACAGTTGCTGCCGCGCGGCTGCGGCGCGGTGTTCTCGTTCGACCTCAAGGGCGGGCGCGAGGCGGGCCGCAGGTTCATCGAGGCCCTGCGCGTGTTCTCGCACCTCGCCAACGTGGGCGACGCCAAGTCGCTCGTGATCCATCCGGCGACGACGACCCACTACCGCATGCCGGACGAGGACCTGAAGAAGGCGGGCATCGGCCCGGGCACGGTGCGGCTGTCGATCGGCCTGGAGGACGCGGACGATCTCATCGCCGACCTCGACCGGGCGCTGAAAGCCGCGAAGTGAACTTCCAGGTGAACGGCCGCGCCGCGTTCGCCTACACGGCGACGCACGCGGTCGACCCCGCGAAGCGCAGCGTCGTCTTCGTGCATGGCGCAGGGCTCGACCATTCCTGGTGGGGCCTGCAGAGCCGCTACTTCGGCTACCACGGCTTCAACGTGCTCGCGCTGGACCTGCCCGCGCACGGCCGTTCGGAAGGCCCGGCACTGACCGGCATCGGCGAGATGGCCGACTGGGTAAGGAAAGTTCTGGACGAGGGAAAGATCAAGTCCGCCGCCCTGATCGGCCACTCGATGGGGTCGCTCGTCTCGCTCGAATTCGCCGCGCGGTATCCGGAGGCGGCGCAGAAGATCGCGCTCATCGGCACGGCGTATCCGATGAAGGTCGGCGAGGCGTTCCTCGATGCGGCGCGCCGCAACGACCAGGCGGCCTACGACATGGAGACGATCTGGGGCCACGCGGCGCAGGTGCCGCTCGCGGGCAATCCCAATCCCGGCATGTGGATGTACGGCGACACGCTCGCGCGCCTGGCGCGGCTCGCGCCCGGGGTGCTGCATGCCGACCTTTGCGCCTGCAACGGCTACGCGGGCGGCTTCGAGGCGGCCGCGAAGGTCAGGTGTCCGGCGCTGTTCGTGCTCGGCCGGCGCGACGTGATGACTCCGCCGAAGGCGGCCGCGGATCTTGCGAAGGCGATTTCAGGCTCGCAGACGGTCCAGATCGGGCCCTCGGGCCATTCGCTGATGGCGGAAGCGCCGGACGCGACGCTCGATGCGCTGATCGCGTTCCTCGCCTGAGCGGCTCCGCGCTACGGCCGCGCCCAGTTCGCGCGCCGGACCGCGTGAATCGTGAAACCGCCGAACACCGTCAGGCCGAGCGAGACCACCGCGAACAGCGCGGCGAGCGGGCCGCCGAGGGACATCACGAGCGCGCCGCCGGCGACCACGAGCGCGAGGCGCAGGGTTCCCGCGAGCACGGGCTTGAGCATCTGCCCGGCGCCCTGCGAGGCGAAGTAGAGCGACAGGCCGGCGCCGAAGAGCGGATAGAGCGGCGCCACGATGCGCATGTACAGGCTGCCGATTTCGAGCACCCGCGCATCGTCGCTGAAAACGCGGATCCAGAGCGCCGGGTAGATCGCCACGGTGCCGCCGATGAGCAGGCAGACGAGCGCCGAGGCCGCCGTGCCGGTCCAGGCGATGCGCTTCGCGCGCGCATCCTGGCCCGCGCCGATGTGGGTTCCGACCATCACCACCAGCGCCTGCGCGATCGCGAACACGATCGGCACCTGCAGCAGCTCCAGGCGCACGCCGACGCCGTAGCCGGCGAGCGCCGCGGTGCCGAAGCGCGCGACGAAGCCGGTGAGGACGACCGCGGTGAGCACGGTCTGCAGCGACGAAACCACCGAGAGCGCGCCCACGCGCAGGATTTCCCGGAATAGCCGTCCTTCGAGCCGCCAGTGCGCTCGCGCGGGACGCAGCGGGCCTTTCCAGACGCCGATCGCCATCGCGAGGCTCGCCAGCCCGAAGGCGACCACGTAGGCAGCCGCGGCGCCGGCAATGCCCCAGCGCGGGAACGGCCCCCAGCCGAGCGTGAGCGCGCCCGAGAGCGGGATCTGCACGAGCGCCGCGCCGGCGAACGTGAGCGCGGGCGCGAGCGTGTTGCCGCTGCCGCGCTGCACGCTCGCGAGCGTGTTGGCGAGCCAGACGAGCGTCGCGCCGCCGAACAGCACCTGCGAATACTCGAGCGCCTGCACGAGCGACGCGCCCCGGCCGCCGAGCAGGCCGTAGAGCCCGCGCCCGAAGAGCAGCAAGAGCAGCGTGAACACGATGCCGCCGCTCGCGCCGATCGCCAGGCCGTGCACGACGAGCGTGCGCGCCGCATCGCGATGGCCGGCGCCGAGCGCGCGCGCCACGGCCGAGGACACGCCGCCGCCCATGGCGCCCGCGGAGGTCATCTGCAGCAGCATCACCATCGGGAACACGAGCGCCAGGCCCGCGAGCGACTCCGTTCCGAGGCGGCCGATGAAGTAGGTGTCGGCGACCGAGACCGCGGTCTGGAACAGCGCCAGCACGACGCCCGGCGCCGCGAGGCGGGCGAGCGTGGAGGCGATCGGCGCGCCGAGGAGCGGGCTCATGCGCGCGAGACTAGCGCAGTTTGCCGGGCACTCCGGGCGGAACCGCGAACGCGAGCGCCCAGCCGATCAGCACGCCGAGCGCGTTCGCGTACATGTCGTAAACCTCGTAGGTGCGGTAGCCGAGCTGGCCCTGGATGAACTCCAGCGCTACGCCCATGCCGGTCCACGCGATCGCGTACGCGACGCGCGCGGCGCGGCGCGGGTAGAGCAGGCAGAACCAGAACATCAGCGAGCTGTAGGCGAGGAAATGCCCGAGCTTGTCGCCCTGCTCGACGTCGATCGTGGGCGGCGATGGCGTGAGCGACAGCCAGACGATCGTCGCCGCCAGAGCCCAGCCTGCCGCCACGCAGAGCGCGCGCTTCAGAACAGCCCCAGCTGGCCGCCGGCGCCGGCAGGCGGGGCGGGCGGCCGGAATCGCGTGCAATCCAGGCTGCCGCGCGAGGCCATGTGGTTCTTCTCGCTGTTGAGGCCGAGGCGCCGGCAGGCCACCTCGAAGCGCTTGCGGATGAGCTCCACGAAGTTCCCCGTGCCGGTCATGCGCGAGCCGAAATTCGGGTCGTTCTCGCGCCCGCCGCGCGTCTGCCGCACGATGCTCATCACGTGCTCGGCGCGCTGCGGCTGATGCGCGGCGAGCCATTCCTTGAACAGCGGCCGCACCTCGTTCGGCAGGCGCAGCAGGATCCAGCCGGCCATGATCGCGCCGGCCTTGGCGCCGGCCTCGAGCACCGCTTCCAGCGTCGGGTCGGTGAGCGCCGGGATGAGCGGCGCGACCATCACGCCGCAGGGGATGCCCGCCCGCGCGAGCGCGCGGATCGCATCGACGCGCCGCGCCGGGCTCGCGGCTCGCGGTTCCAGGGTTCGCGCGAGGCGGTGATCGAGCGTGGTGACCGAGACGAAGGCCTTGACCAGGCGTTTTTTCGCCATCGGCGCGAGCAGGTCGATGTCGCGCTCGATGAGCGCCGACTTGGTGACGATGGTGAGCGGATGCTCGCACTCCGCGAGCACCTCCAGCAGGCTGCGCATGAGGCGGTAGCGGCGCTCGATCGGCTGGTAGCAGTCGGTGTTGGTGCCGAAGGCGATCGGGCTCGCCCGGTAGCCCTTCTTCGAAAGCTCCTCCCGCAGCAGCTCGGCGGCATTGG
>DATIYN010000008.1:0-7643 GCA_035517595.1 Burkholderiales bacterium | reverse complement strand
GTGTCGCTGGACTGGTAGACGACGCTCGTCTTCTTCTTCCACTTCTTCGGCAGGGTGCGCTTCGCCTCCGACTGCAGGACGATGATGCGGTCGGCGAGGTCGAGGGATTCGCGCGCTTTCTTCGATCCGCGCGGCAGGTCGCGGTAGAGGTCGGTGCCGGTGAGGACGACGATGAGCGGGCGCCTGGGGTGGGCGTCGCGCCAGCGGCGCACGGAGGCATGGCTGCGGTCGGCGTGCAGGGCGATGAGGAGGTCGCAGCGCTCGCCCGTCCATTCGGTGGCGATGGCGACGCGGTGGCCGGCCTTGCGCAGCATGCGCGACCAGCGCGCCGCAGTGTGGCGGTTGCCGACCCGGGTGCCGGGCTTGGCGGGGGTGACGATGACGATGCGGGCCATGGGCGTCGGCTAAACTTCCGCGGTCATGTTAGCGGACCTGCGCGCCGACCTGCTCGATGCCCGCAAGCGGTCCTCGGCGGTCTATGCGGACCTCGAGGGCGAGCGGCTGCTCGGGCCGAAGCTGGAGATCGTCAACCCGCCGCTCTGGGAGATCGGCCACGTCGGCTGGTTCCAGGAGTACTGGTGCCTGCGCCGCAAGCCCGACGGCGGCGCGGGCCCGTCGATCATGAAGGGCGCCGACCAGCTCTACGATTCCGCGAAGGTCCACCACGGCACGCGCTGGGACCTGCCGCTGCCGGACCTGCGCACGACGCGCACCTATCTCGCCTCGGTGCTCGAGCTCGTGCAGGAGCGCATGGCGCGCGAGCCGGAGAACGAGGATCTCGCGTACTACGTGCGCCTCGCGACTTTCCACGAGGACATGCACGCCGAGGCGTTCGCCTACACGCGCCAGACGCTCGGCTACGCGCACGAGGACTTCCTGGCGCCGGGACTGGTGTCGTGGGACCTGGAGTTCGACAAGCAGAAGCACGTGCTCGGCGCGCAGCCGGGAAATAGCTTCGTGTTCGACAACGAGAAGTGGGCGCACGAAGTCGAGGTGGGGCCGTTCGCGATCGCGAGCGCGCCCGTGACGAACGCCGAGTACCTGCTCTACGTGGAGGCGGGCGGCAAGCTGCCGCGCTACTGGAAGCAGGAGGGCGGCCGGTGGCTCCAGCGCCGCTTCGACCGGTGGGTCGCGCTCGAGGCGCGCGCGCCGGTGCTGCACGTGGACTGGCACGAGGCGAGCGCGTATTGCGCCTGGGCGAAGCGCCGGCTGCCCACGGAAGCCGAGTGGGAGTGCGCGGCGGCCTCGGGCCGGATCGGCCCCGCGGGCGTGTGGGAGTGGACCGCGAGCGACTTCGGGCCGTATCCCGGCTTCGTCGCCGATCCCTACCAGGAGTATTCGGCGCCCTGGTTCGGCACGCACAAGGTGCTGCGCGGCGGCAGCTTCGCGGCGCCCGCGCGGCTGCTAAGGCACACGTTCCGCAACTTTTACATGCCCCACCGCGGCGACGTGTTCTGCGGCTTTCGCACCTGCGCCGCCGGCTAGCTCGAGCGCGGCCGCGTCGAACGCCGCGGGCTCGTGCGAGACTACGCGCACGCGCAGCGCGTCCTTCAAGCGCGGGAAGTTGTGCGCGGCCGAGCGCCGGTAGGCCGGGTCGTAGTGCTCGGCGAGCAGGCGCTCCACGAGCTCGGCCCAGCGGCCGTCCGCCGCGAGCGCCTTCCACTCGTCGACCCGTTCCCTGCCGTGCAGGCCCGCGAGGCAATCGAGCTGCGCGTAGAGCGACGCCGGGTCGGAGAAGAAGTGCCGGTACTCGTCCATGAGCAGCGCCACGCGCGCCGCGGGCGCGGTGTCGAGCAGCACGCACTCGCTCGCGCGCATCCGGGCGATCAGGGCATCGGGAACCTGGAGCTGGCCGATCTTCTTGCTTTCGCCTTCGACGAACACCGCTTTCCCGGGCTCCAGGGATTGAAGGTCCCTGAGCAGAAGGCTTTCGAACATTTTCTGCGAAGGCTGCGGGCGATCCGGAAAAGTGCCCAGGACCGAACCCCGGTGCGCCGCCAGGCCTTCGAGATCCAGGACTTGCGCGCCTGCGTCGCGCAGCGAGGCGAGCAGCCGGCTCTTGCCGCTGCCGGTAACGCCGTGCACGACGCGAAAGCGCAGCTTCGCCGGCAGCTCGGCGAGCCGGTCCACGACGTGGCGGCGGTAGGCCTTGTAGCCGCCCTCGAGCGTCTTCGCGTCCCAGCCGATCTCGCGCAGCACGTGCGCGAACGCGCCCGAGCGCTTGCCGCCGCGCCAGCAGTAGACGAGAGGGCGCCAGCCTTTTTCTTTTTCTCCGAAGGATTTTTCGATGTGCTCGGCGATATTCCGGGCCACCAGGGCCGCGCCGATCTTCTTCGCCGTGAACGGCGACTCCTGCTTGTAGATCGTGCCTACGCGCGCGCGCTCCTCGTTCGAGAGCACCGGGTAGGAGCCCGCGCCGGGGATGTGGTCCTCGGCGTACTCGGCGGGCGAGCGCGCGTCCAGGAGGGCGTCGAAGCCGGCGATCCGCGAGACGTCGATGCTCGTTGATTTCACGGGTAAAATTCTACGCTGATGAACGCGCCCGAAAAGATCCGCCTTACCCAGTTCAGCCACGGCGGCGGCTGCGGCTGCAAGATCGCGCCCGCCGTGCTCTCGGAGCTCCTTGCCGCGACGCCGATCCGCGGCCTGCCGAAGGAGCTGCTGGTGGGCACCGAGACCGCCGACGACGCCGCGGTCTACAAGCTGAACGACACGCAGGCGCTGGTGGCGACCACGGACTTCTTCACGCCGATCGTCGACGATCCCTACGACTTCGGCCGCATCGCGGCGACCAACGCGATCTCCGACATCTACGCGATGGGCGCGAAGCCGATCTTCGCGCTCGCGGTGGTCGGCATGCCGCTGGAGAAGATCCCGCTCGAGGTGATCGGCCGCATCCTCGCGGGCGGCGAGTCGGTGTGCGCCGAGGCCGGCATCCCGATCGCCGGCGGCCACTCGATCGACGTGCTCGAGCCGATCTACGGGCTCGTCGCGCTCGGGCTCGTGCATCCGGACAAAGTGAAGCGAAACAGTTCCGCCAGGGCGGGGGACATCCTCATCCTCGGCAAGCCGCTCGGCGTGGGCATCCTCTCGGCGGCGCTGAAGAAGGGCCAGCTCTCGGACGCGGGCTACCAGGCGATGCTCGCCGCGACTACCAAACTCAACACGCCGGGCGCGGCGCTCTCGGAGATGCCGGGCGTGCACGCGTTGACGGACGTCACCGGCTTCGGGCTCGCCGGCCACCTGCTGGAGATTTGCAGGGGCTCCAGGCTCGCGGCCGAGGTGTCTTTTGCGGAATTGCCTTTGATTGCAGAGGCCGTTTCTTTCGCGAAGGAGGGCATCGTCACGGGGGCGTCCGACCGCAACTGGAAGGGCTACGGCAAGGACGTGGTCCTGCCCGCGGGCGCGCCCGAGTGGCAGAAGAAGCTCGTCACCGATCCGCAGACCAGCGGCGGCCTGCTCGTCGCCTGCTCGCCCGACGCGGAGCGGGCGGTGCTCGCCGAATTCGCGAAACACGGCTTCGCGCAGGCGCGGCGGATCGGCTCGCTGGGCCCGGGCGCGCCGCGGCTGACGTTCTCCTGAGGGCGCCGGCCGGGCGCCGCCCTTGAGCCGCGCGCGCCAAATGCAGGACAATTACGGCTTCGGCACGTTCCTTTCGCTGCCACCCCTGAGGAGGTTCCCGTGAAGCGTCGCTCATTCCTGAAGAAAGCCGGCCTCGGCCTTGCGGCCGGCACGGTCGCCGCGCCGGCCATCGTTCATGCGCAGTCGCCCGCGGTCAACTGGCGCATGGTCGGCAGCTGGCCGAAGAGCCTGGACACGCTCTATGGCGGCATGGACTTCATCTCCAAGCGCGTGGCCGCCATGACCGGCGGCAAGTTCAACATCAAGGTGTTCGCCGCGGGCGAGATCGTCGGCGGCCTGCAGGTGCTCGACGCGGTGCAGGCGGGCACGGTGGAGTGCGGCCACACCGCGACCTACTACTACTTCGGCAAGGACCCGACGTTCGCGCTCAACTGCGCGATCCCGTTCGGCCTGAACGCGCGCGCGCAGAACGCGTGGATGACGCACGGCGGCGGCCTGGAACTGGTGCGCGACTTCTACAAGGGCCACGGCGTGACGATCATGCCGGCGGGCAACACCGGCGCGCAGATGGGCGGCTGGTTCCGCAAGGAGATCAAGACGGTCGCCGAGATGAAGGGCCTCAAGTTCCGCATGGGGGGCTACGCGGGCCGCGTGATGAGCAAGCTCGGCGTGGTGCCGCAGCAGATCGCGGGCGGCGACATCTACCCGGCGCTCGAGAAGGGCACCATCGACGGCGCCGAATGGGTCGGCCCGTACGACGACGAGAAGCTCGGCTTCTACAAGGTGGCCAAGTTCTACTACTACCCGGGCTGGTGGGAGCCGGGCACCGAGCTCGACCTGCTCGTGAACCTGAAGGCCTGGGACGCGCTGCCGAAGGACTACCAGGCGATCCTCGAGAGCGCCTGCGGCGACTGCAACCAGTGGATGATGGCCAAGTACGACGCCGACAACCCGACGGCGCTCAAGCGCCTGATCGCCGGCGGCACGCAGCTGCGCGCCTGGCCGCGCGACATCATGGTGGCCTGCTACAAGGCGATGGTCGAGGTCAACAACGAGACTTCGGCGAGCAATCCCGCCTTCAAGAAGATCTACGAGTCGATGCTCAAGTTCCGCTCCGACGAAGTGCGCTGGTTCTCGCTCGCCGAGGGCACCATGAGCAACTTCATGGAGGCTGCCGAGCGCGCCTCGGGCGGCGGCGGCAAGAAGTAGCCGCGGGCGCCGGGAGCCCGGGATTCTTGCGGGCTCCCCGCGTCAGGCCAGCTCGTCGACGACGCAGGCGCGCACCGCCTCGGGCACCGCGTCCTCGTGCACTTCCACGGTCTGCGGGCCCTTCGCGGTCTGGCGCGTGATGCGATAGCGGAAGGCGTCGCGGGACAACGGCGGCGGCGCCGGCGGGTTGTCGAACAGGCCGTTCAGGATCACCTGCTCCGCGGGAGAGAGCTTCAGCGGATCCAGCTCGCCGCGGCTGCGCAGGCGCGCGCCCGGCAGGCCGATGCCCGCGAAGCCGCCCAGCTTCTCGACCCGGATGCTCAGAGGCCGACCTGCTTCCAGCCGGCGTCCACTGCCCTGGCGACGGCGGAGCCGCCGCCGAAGAGGTGGGCAGCCACCTGGCGCGTGCGCGCGGCGAACGTGGGCATCGTCATGTTCGGCTGCTGGCCGGAGGTCGTCAGGACCGCGTACCAGACCTTGCCAATCGTATCCCAGCTGTAGCCGCCCACGGTCTTGCAGGCCGCGCAGAAGGCGAGGTTGGGCGGGCCGCTCGTGTAATGCGGGTCCATGCCCGGGTGCAGCTGCGCGTACTGCGTCGGTTGCGGCGCGAGCGCGGCAGGGTCCGCGGGATTGGCCATGTTGCGCAGGCAGCTGAAGCCGCGCGCGCGCGCGATCGGGCCCATGATGTCCTTGCCGATCAGCCAGTCGGCGGCGCCGGCCTTCTGGCTCGCCTGCCACTGGCGGAACATCGAGCCGAAGCAGTCGGAGAGGCTCTCGTTGAGGCCGCCCGCGTCGTCCTGGTAGTCGAGCTGCAGCGTGTGCTGCGTCACGCCGTGGGTGAGCTCGTGCCCGATCACGTCGTTGCCGCGCGTGAAGTCGACGAAGATCTTGCCGTCGCCGTCGCCGTAGACCATCTGCGAGCCGTTCCACATCGCGTTGTTGTAGCCCTTGCCGTAGTGCACCGAGGACACCAGCGTCATGCCCGCGTTGTCGATCGAGTTGCGGCCGAACGCCTTGGCGTAGAACTCGGCGACCAGGCCCGTCTCGGTGAAGGCGCGCCGCACCGTCGGGTCCTTCGACTTGCCGGGATTGCCCGCGTGCACGCCCGGCAGGCTCTGCGTGTGCCTGCAGTCGTACAGCTCGATCGCGGGCTTCGGCGCGAGCGTCGCGAGGTGCTCGCCGGCCAGCAGTCCGAGGCCGGTGAGCCGCTGCGCCTGGGTGCGCAGCGCGCGCACGTGCTCGCTCAGCCGCGCGCTGTAGGCGGCGCCCCTGCGCAGCTTCTCCGGCAGCTTCGCGTCGCCGGCGAGGCGGTCGAGGACGTCTTTCGGGACGATGTGGCAGGTGCAGCGCGTGTTCATCGATGGCCTCCTGTGAGCCGCGGAATCGGGGCGCGGCAAATCTTGGGGGCATCGACGGCGATTGCGGCGTGCGTATTGCGCACGCGCGATGCGTCAAATTGATCGCGCGTGAAAAGCCTCGACGTTGCGCGACGGTCCGATCGTTGCGCGCAACTCGATGATTCGCCCGCCGCATCTCGAACCGCGATCGGAGGCCGCGAATATCTCGGCTGCAGATCGCGATCCGGTCGTGCGATTGCGGAATCGCTAGGCGGCCTTCCGTCTCGGCTGGTAGATGGCCGTGTGCTGCACGCGCGCGACGGGCCGCCCGGCGGCGAGCACGAGCGCGTCGAACGCGACGAAGAGGTGGCCCTTGCGCTCGTAGTTGGCCGTCACGCGGCCTCGCGCAAGGAGCGTCTCGCCCACGCGCGCGGCCGAGAGGTTGCGCACCTCGCTGCCCACGTGGATCCAGGGACCGAGCCGCACGCTCTCGAGCAGCGCGCGATTGCACATGCGCAGCACCAGTCCGGGATGGACGAGCCCGTGCTTCGCATACAGCGGATCGGCTTCCTGCACGCCGCGCAGGTATTCGCCCGCAACTTCCTCATTCGCGTCCAAGGGGAATGAAACGAGCTCGCCGCCGATCGCCAGGGATCGCGCGCTCGCCTCGGGCCGCCTGTCCTTCGCGGGCGCGACCGCCTTGCCGTAGGCGCTGAGCGGCGGCCCGGCGGGACGATCGGCCGGCATCGAAGCCGTTCCCGTGGCGCAGACCACGCCGCGGCTGCGCGCCTCGATCGCCATCGCGCCGTCCTGCCCGCTCGCCGCGACCTCCACCTCCTCGCCGTCATAGACCGGCGCCACGAAGCGGCCGGCCGCCGCGCCGCGCTCGAGGAATGCGCGGCCCCAGCGCGCGACCGGCAGGTGCATCAGGTACGCGTAGACCTCGACGCCCGGCACCAGCGCGCCCTCGAAGCCGTAGCGCCGCGCGACGCCGTCGTCGTGGATCTTGTTCTCGGAGCTGCGCGAGAGGTTGCTGGCCCGCACGCGGTAGGGGCGCATCGCGCGGCCGCTACTTCTTGCGCAGCAGCGGCGCGAGCGCGCGCCAGACGTTGTTCACGATGATCGGCTGCGCGCGCTCGGTCGGGTGGATGCGGTCGGGCTGGAACAGCTCGGCCTTGTCGCCGACGCCGTCGAGCAGGAACGGCAGGTAGGCGGTGCGGTACTCCTTCGCGACCTCGGCGAAGGCCTGCTCGAAGGCGCGGTTGTAGGCGTCGCCGTAGTTGGGCGGCATGCGGATGCCCACGAGCAGCACCTTCGCGCGCGCCGTCTGCGCGCGCTCGACGATGGCGGCGAGGTTCTTCTTCATGGCGGCCGGCGCCAGGCCGCGCAGCCCGTCGTTGCCGCCGAGCTCCAGGATCAGGATCGCGGGCCGCTCGCGCTCCAGCGTCCTGGCGATGCGCGCGAGGCCGCCCGCGGTGGTTTCGCCCGAGATGCTCGCGTTCGCGACGCTATAAT
>DATIYN010000007.1:0-2371 GCA_035517595.1 Burkholderiales bacterium | reverse complement strand
AGCTTGCGGAAGTGCGCGTCAACCGCCTCGAAGGCGTCGGTGAGCCGCTTGTGCGCCTCGCGGTTCAATTGCCCGATAGCCGCGCGCAACTTGGCGATCGCCTGCTCGACGTCGGCGCGCTCCATGTCTAGCCCGGTAACTTGCGCGCCGAGCGTGACGAGCTCGTCGTCGGCCTGCAAGTTGACGCCGCCGAGGCGCTCGCGGTCGCCCTTCAGGGCCGCAAGCTTGCGCTCCACGTCGGCGAGCGGCGGCATTTCCGCATTCGATTCAAGCCCCGCCATGGCAAGGCATCCTTCGGGCGCCACGCCAAGCGCCTCGCGGATCTGGCGCGCCACGTCCTGACGCCGCGTGCGCGCGCCCTCGAGCCGCGCCTCCGTGCGCGCGCGGCTCTCGCGGGCCTCCGTCACGGCCCCTTGCACGGCACGTAGCGCCTGCACGCCGGCCTTCAGCGCGTTGTCTGCGGCGGCGAGTGCGTCGCCCGCAACCTGGCGCTCGCGCTCGGCGCCGCTCAAGGCGGTGAGCAGCTTGCCGCGGCGGTCCTCGATGCGCGCCGGCATATCGGCGAGGCTTTCGAGCTCCGTGCGCGTCTCGGCGAGGCGCGCCTTCAGAGTCTCGATCTGCTGGCCGGCGCCCGCGCTGCGTGTGGTCCAGCGCTCACGTTCGACCGTGATCGCAGCGCTGCGCTCTAGGCGCGCCTTGCGTTCGCGCTCGAGGCCAAGGATTGCCGCCTGGGCTTCGGTCAGGGCCGACCGCAGCGTCTCGACCCGCGTTTGCATCGTGGCGAGGGCGGGCTCGGGGTTCTCCGCTGCAGCGAATGCCGCAAGTGCGGTCTCCGCCTCCGCCTCGAGCTGCTTGGCGACGCGCAAGTCGTCTTCCGCGCGCGCCCTCGCCCCCGCCACGGCGGCAAGCTTGCTCTCGGTCTCCCGCGCGGCCCGCTCGATCGCGGTGAGCGACTCGCGCGATTTCGCCAGCATCGCCTGTGCCTCGCGCCAAAGCTGGCGCAGGCGCTGCTCCTCGCTTTGCGCGTGCTGAAGGGCGTCCGCGGCCTCCTGCTCGGCGTGCGCGTTGGCGGCGGCGGCCGTGCGTGCCTCCGCCTCCTCGAGCCCGATGGAGGAAAGCCGGTTGCGCTCGGCGAGCCGTTGCGCGGCGGGCGTCACGCCCTCGGCCGCCGCCGTGAAGCCGTCCCACCGCCACAGGTGGCCGTCGCGCGTGACGAGGCGCTGGCCCGGTTTCAATTGCGGCTGCAGGCGCATGCCTTCGGCGCGCGAAGCGACAATGCCGGTTTGCTTGAGGCGGCGGTCGAGCTCGGGCGGGGATTCGACGTGCGCTGAAAGCGGCTCGGCGCCGGCTGGAAGTGCGGCGTCCTGACGGGAGACGGGAACATGGCGCCAATGCACCGGCGCCTCCTCGGCGGCCGGCGCCTCGAGGTCGTCGCCGAGCGCGGCGCCGAGCGCGGTCTCATAGCCGGGCGCGACGCGAATACGGTCGAGGACGGGCGGGAACTCGCTCGCGTTGGCTCCGACCAGAAGCTTGACGAGCGTCTCGCGTTCGGCCCGCAAGGCGGTGAGCGCAAGGTGTGCGCGTGTGCTGCGCTCGCGCGCCGCGGCAGCGGCGGCTGCACGGTCCTGCGTCACGCCCTCGGCGGCGACCGCCTGCACCTCGAAGCGCGCGATCTCCTCGGCAAGGCGCTTGCCCGCATCGGTGATCTGGGCGAGCTTTTCGGCATCGGGGGCGCGTCCGGCGATCTCGCGCGTTTCCGCATCGAGGGCGGCAAGCTGCTCGTTGAGCCTTGCCACGCGCTCGGCGCGCTCAACGCGCGCGGCCTCGAGGCTCTGGAGCTTTGCGCGGCGCTCGGCGACCTTGGCCGTCAGGGCAGCGAGCTGCCCTTCGGCGGCGCGGACCTCGGCCTCAATGGCGGTGCGCTTCTCCCGCGCAGCCGCCTCCGCCGCATCGGCGCCGGCCTCCGCCGCCTCTAGGGCCGTGAGCTCGGTGCCGATGCTGGCCAGGATCTCGCGGGCTTCCGCAATGAGGGCCTCCTCGCGCGCAATATCGCTGCCGAGTTGCTGGGTGCGGGCCTCGAGCTCGCGCACGCGGTCGAGCGCCCGGCGCGCCTCCTGCTCGAACGTTTCGTGCTCGAGCCGCAGGCGCCCGAGCACGGCGGCGCGCTTTGCCTCCTCCTCGCGCAGGGGGGTCATGGCCTCGGCGAGGCGCGCCTCCTCGGCGAGCGCTCGCGCTTCCGCCTGCGTTGCGTCCCCGAGCGCGGCGAGCGCCTCGCGCAGTCCAGATTCCTCCGTCTCGACCAGCTCCTGGGCTTCGGTCCAGGTGACGTGGAACAGAAGTGCCTCCTGGCGCCGGATGTCACCGGTGATCT
>DATIYN010000006.1:0-2428 GCA_035517595.1 Burkholderiales bacterium | reverse complement strand
GGCGATGAAGTCCTTGCGCGGCATGCCGGCGTCGCGCACCGCGATGATCATGATCTCCTTCTCGAGCTGGCGGACCTCGGCGACGTGGGTGCGCAGGTTCAGGATCAGCGCATCGAACATGCGCGGCGACAGCCGCAGCTCCATGAACTGGTCCGACAGGCGCTTGCGCACGCGCAGCGTCTTCACGTCCTTGGCGCCGTGCTTGGCGATCGCGGTCAGCGTTTGGTTGTAGAGCTTGGCGATGGCCGCGAAGCGCGTGGCGGCCTCGAGCGGATCGGGTCCGGTGTCGACCGCTTCCTCCTCGCTGTCGCCGTCCTCCTCGCTTTCCTCCTCTTCCTCGGCCTTCTCCTCGGCCGTCACCAGCTCCATCTTGGTGGGATTCTGCGGCTGCGCGATGACGTCCGGCGCATTCGGGTCGATGAAGCCGACGATCACGTCGACCAGGCGCGCCTGACCGGCCTTCACCGGCTCGTAGGCGCGCAGCAGGAAATCATAGGTCGCCGGGTACATCGCCAGCGCACTGCGCACGGCGTCCAGGCCCTCTTCGATGCGCTTGGCGATGCGGATCTCGCCCTCGCGCGTCAGCAGCTCGACCGTGCCCATCTCGCGCATGTACATGCGTACGGGATCGGTGGTGCGGCCGAGCTCGGCATCGAGCGCCGCGAGCGCCGCGGCGGCTTCCTCGATCGCCTCCTCGTCGGCGGGGGCTGACGGCTCGGTCGCGAGCAGCGACTCGGTGTCCGGTGCCTTCTCGTACACCGGAATACCCATGTCGTTGATGGTGTTGACGATGTCCTCGATCTGCTCGGGATCGACGATCTCGGACGGCAGGTGATCGTTCACCTGCGCATAGGTGAGGTAGCCCTGCTCCTTGCCGCGCGCGATCAGCAGCTTCAGCTGCGACTGCCGGTCCTCCGGCATGACGGGCACGCGCCGCTCGAGGCCGAGCGGGCGCTTGTCGCCGGGCCTGGCGGCAGCGCTCCGCGCGTCCGCCGCACGCGCACTGTCGTTCGCCTTGCCATGCGCGGCGTGCGTGGACTGAGCGCGTCCCGTCGCCGGCGCCTTGCGGGCCGCGAGCGCGGCGGCCGCCTTGGCCCGCTCTTTCTCGCGCAGACTCGCGGCCGCGGCGCCCGCCTTCTCGGCGGCGGGCTTCACGGTCCTGGCGGGTTGTGCGGTCGGGCGCTTCTTATGGGTAGTCTGTGGCTTGTGCTTACGTGTCATGTGGTCGAGGGTGCGGGTGGGCTTCGTTCCCCTATGTGCTGTCCGAGGCGAGGCAGCTCAAGGGGCGTCCAAGGCAAAGCGCGCAATTTTATTTGACAGGCAGGCAAACGCCAAATTCAATCAGCCCCGACGGGCCTCCCTGGCGCTCATTTGTGACATAAGTCTCTGAAATTCGGACATTTCTTCCGCCGTCAGAGATCCGTCACGACTCTTGGCCTCGAGCGCCTGCAGGCGCCTCTCGGCGGCCAGCTCCGCGAGCTTCACGAGCGCGGCCCGAAGCTCTCCGGCGGCGGCGGCGGCATCGGTGATGACTTCCTCGCGCTCCAGCAGCTTCTGCAGCGACTCGCCCCCCTCGCGCCCGGCCCAGCGTTGGATCACCTGCGCGGAAATCTGCGCCGGCTGCGCGCGCAGGTTGTCGAGCAGCTCGCGCAGCAGCGCGATGCCGGCTTCCTCCGAGCTGTCGAGGCCGGAGCGCTCGGCGGCGCTCACCTCGGTGGCGATCGCCGGGAAGTGCACCAGGCGCACGATCGCCTGGCGCACGAGACTGCCGCGACCGCCGCCCGCACGGCTGCGCGCGGCGCGCGCTGGCGGGGGAGCCGCGGCGGCGGCGGCTGCGGCAACACCCGGCCTCTCGCTCCACAGCGCCTCGAGGCGCTCGGGCGCGAGACCCACCACCTGCGCGAGTCGTCCGAGCAGCAGCTCGCGATACACCCCGGCTGGAATCTTCTGATATAGCGGCCGCGCACTCTCGGCGAAGCGCGCGCGCCCGTCGGCGTGCGTGAGATCGCTCTGCTCGGAGAGCTCACGTACCAGATACTCGGACAAGGGTACCGCGCTGCTGAGACGCTGCTCGAAGGCGCCGCGTCCCTCGGCGGCGATCAGTGTGTCGGGATCCTGTCCGTCCGGCAGGAACAGAAAGCGGATCTGGCGCCCCTCGCGCGCCTCGGGCAGCGCCTGTTGCAGCGCGCGCCAAGCGGCCGCGCGCCCGGCGCGGTCGCCGTCGAACGCGAACACCACGTCCGCAACCAGGCGGAAGATGCGGCGGAAATGCTCGGGAGTCGTCGCGGTGCCGAGCGTCGCCACCGCGTAGTCGATTCCCTCCTGGTGCAGGCGCACCGCGTCCATGTAGCCCTCGACCACCACCAGGCTCTTGAGCGTCGAGCGTGCGCGGCGCGTCTCGTACAGGCCGTAGAGCTCGCGCCCCTTG
>DATIYN010000005.1:0-18819 GCA_035517595.1 Burkholderiales bacterium | reverse complement strand
CCAAGAAAAACCGCCGCAAGGCTGATGATGCCTACGTGACGCGCCGAAGAGGGCCGACGTAGCCTTTTCCCGTCCTCTCCGACGTGTTCCAAAATGCGGAACAACAACGTTCGGAGGTGCCGCTGTGAGTGTCTTGGGATTCTTGGCCGTCGGCGGAGGGGCCGCGGCGGGTGCTTGGTTGCGCTGGCTGCTGGGCGTTGTCCTCAATCCGGTGTTTCCTACGCTTCCCCTCGGAACGCTTGCCGCGAATCTCATCGGCGGCTATCTGATGGGGCTGGCGATGGGCGTGCTTTCCCAGTTCGAATCGTTGCCGCCCGAGACCCGGCTTTTCATGACGACCGGTTTTCTCGGCGGTCTGACGACCTTCTCCACGTTTTCGGCAGAAGCCGCGACACTGCTGTCGCGTGAGCAGCTGGGTTGGGCCGCGGCGCATGCCGCCGTCCACGTCATCGGCTCTGTTGCAATGACATTCGCGGGCATTGCCACCCTGCGCCTGATCTTGAGGTGACACGATGCGAGGCACCTATCTGCGCTTCTACGTGCACGAGAACCGCAAGCATCACGGCATCCTGGTGTACGAATGGCTGCTCGAGACCGCGAAGAAGGCCGGCATCCATGGCGGCTCCGCATTTCGCGCGATCGCGGGCTTCGGGCGCCACGGCATCCTGCACGAGCAACATTTCTTCGAGCTCGCCGGCGACCTGACTGTCGAGGTTGAATTCCTTCTCAGCGACGAGCAAGCCGACATGCTGCTTGGCGTCATCGAGAAGGAGCATGTGCAGGTTTTCTACGCGAGAACGCCCGCCCAGTTCGGAATCGCGGGCAATGGGAGCAAGTCATGACCGAGCTCTGGGCGCAGTCGGCGTTATGGCTCGGCCTGGCGCTGGTCGCCACGCTCCTGTCGATCTGGCTGCGCATCGCCACCGCGTTGTCCGAAATCGTCGTTGGAACGATCGCCCAACTGCTCATTGGCGCGCTCATCGGCACGGCGCTGCTCGGTACGGGAGAGACCTGGATCAAATACCTCTCGGGCACGGGGGCGATCGTGCTCACGTTCCTCGCCGGTGCGGAGCTCGACCCGCTGGTTTTCCGCAAGAAGTGGAAAGAGGCGACGACCGTCGGCCTGGTCGGTTTCTTCGCGCCCTTCCTGGGATGCGCCGCCGGGGCATATTGGCTGCTGGGCTGGCCGGAGCGACCGAGTCTCCTTGCAGGCATCGCAATGTCCACGACGTCGGTGGCGGTGGTGTACGCGGTGATGCTCGAGTTTGGACTGAACAAGACCGACTATGGCAAGACGGTGCTTGCGGCTTGCTTCATCAACGATCTCGGCACGGTGGTCGGGCTCGGATTGCTCTTTGCGCCGTTCACCCTGAAGACGCTCGTATTTGTCGGCGGGCTGGCGGTTGGGTCGTTCCTGCTTCCTTGGCTGACGCCGCGGTTCTTCAGGCGCTACGGCGGGCGACCTTCGGAGCTCGAGACGAAGTATCTGCTGCTCTGCCTTTTCGGCCTGGGTGCTCTGGCGGGATGGGCGGACAGCGAGGCCGTGCTACCGGCCTATCTCGTGGGCATGGTGCTGGCGGGCACCGTCGGCAAGGACCACGTCCTTGTAAGGCGGCTGCGCACGCTCACCTTCGGTTTCCTGACGCCGTTCTACTTCATACGCGCGGGCTCATTCGTTTCCGTACCTGCGCTCATTGCGGCACCCGCCGCCTTTGCGGTCATGCTGCTGGTCAAGGTCGCGACCAAAATCGTCGGCATCTTTCCGACCACCCAGGCCTTTCGGACCCCGCACCCGGAGGCCATGTACACAACTCTCTTGATGTCGACCGGCCTCACTTTCGGCACCATTTCGTCGCTCTTCGGACTGTCCCACGGCATCATCGACCAGGCGCAGTATTCGGCGTTGGTCGCCGCCGTGGTCGGCAGCGCGGTCATTCCCACGCTCATTGCCAATGCCTGGTTCCTGCCGCGGCATCTCCTCCCAAAAATGGAAGAGAACGCGGATTCAGGATCGGCGGCCGAATCTGTCCCATCGCAAGAGAGAAACTAAGAATGTATCGGAACATACTGGTTGGCTACGACGGATCTGAACAGGGGCGGAAGGCCTTTGGCACCGCCCTCGAGCTTGCGCGTCGCGACGATGCGACGCTCCACGTGGTCGCGGTTGCCCGTCCGCCCGAAATCGGCGACGACGTCGAATCAGAGGCTGTCATCGAGAATTCGCTCGCCTACCACCGTGAGTTGCTCGACGGCCTCAAGTCCGAGGCGCGGAGCAAGCAGGTGCGCGTGCGTTTCGAAGTTGCCGTCGGTCATCCGGCCGAGCAAATCGTCTACGCCGCAGACCGTTGTGGCGCCGACCTTGTGGTGGTCGGCGATCGCGGGCGCTCGAAGGTCGCGAAGCTGTTGCTCGGCTCCGTATCGAAGCACGTCACCGAGCACGCGGGCCGCCCGGTTCTGGTCGTTCGCTGAGATGGGCGGAACTTGGCGCGACCTCCTGTGGATCTCGATCGGCGCTGTGATCGGGGCAAATCTGCGCTTCGGCGTCAGCCGGCTGGCTCAGAAATACCTCTCGGCATCGGTGCCGTACGGAACGCTGATCGTGAACGTCACCGGCAGCCTGCTGCTCGGATTCTTCATGGTCTGGACTGCTGAGCGCGTGCTCGCCGATCCGCGTTGGCGCATGCTTTTCGCCGTCGGATTCTGTGGCGCCTACACGACCTACTCCAGCTACAGCTTCGAGACGTTCGCGATGCTCGAACAGGGCCACTACGGCCTGGCGACCGCCAATTTCTTCGCCAACAATCTCCTCTGCCTCTTGGGCGTGCTTGCAGGCGCGGCTCTGGCGAGGGCAATCTGACATGAAGTGCCTTCGCGTCTCGATCTACATCAGCGAGGCCGATGAATGGCGCGGCCGGCCGCTGCATCTCGAGGTGCTTAGGATGCTGCACGCGCACGGAATCGCGGGCGGCACGGTGCTGAGGGCGGTCGCCGGGTTTACGGGCAAGGGCGGCGTGGAGACGACTTCACTGGTAGATGCGGGCGGAAAGCTGCCGCTGGTGATCGAGTTCATCGATCGCGCCGAGCGCATCGCGCCGGCCTTGCCGGAACTTCGGCGCATGGCGGGTCAGCGTCTGATCGTGCAGCAGCAGGTCGAGATCCTCTCGTCATCAGACGACGGCACATGAGCGGGATTCCGGACCCTGGCCGGAGCGCGCGGCGTCATTCCTTCCGGGGTTCCTGATGACCGAGAACGCGGCACGCGCATCGGTTTACCGGCCGCGAATCCCGCGCGGCATCTGGATGCTCGGCTTCGTGAGCCTGCTCATGGATGTCTCCTCGGAGCTCATCCACAGCCTGCTGCCCGTGTTCATGGTGACCGCGCTCGGCGCGAGCGCGCTTTCCGTCGGCATCGTCGAGGGCATCGCCGAGTCCACCGCGCTCATCGTGAAGGTGTTCTCCGGCATGCTCAGCGACTGGATCGGCAAGCGCAAGGCGCTGGCGGTGCTCGGTTACGCCCTGGGCGCGTTCTCCAAGCCGCTATTCGCGCTTGCCACCACCGTGCCCTGGGTACTGGGCGCGCGCTTCATGGACCGGATCGGCAAGGGCATCCGCGGCGCTCCGCGCGACGCGCTGGTGGCCGACCTCGCGCCGCCGGCGATCCGCGGCGCGGCCTTCGGCCTGCGGCAGTCGCTGGATACGGTAGGCGCGTTCCTCGGGCCGCTGCTCGGCATCGCCCTCATGGTCGCGCTCGCGGGCGAATTCCGGGCGGTGTTCTGGTATGCGGTGATTCCGGCCGCGCTGGCGGTGCTGTTGCTCGCGCTCGGCGTAGACGAGCCGGACCGGCCCGCGACCCGCGCGGCGCCGGCCAATCCGATCCGCTGGGCGACCCTGTCCGCCATGGGGAGCGGCTACTGGTTCGTCGTGGCGGCGGGCGCGGTCTTCACGCTGGCGCGCTTCAGCGAAGCGTTTCTCATCCTGCGAGCGCAGCAGCTCGGTTTGCCCGACGCCTACGCGCCGCTCGTGCTCATCGTGATGAACGTCGTCTACGCGGCGTCGGCGTACCCGTTCGGAAAGCTGGCCGACCGCATGAGCCGTGGACGGCTGCTCGCCGGAGGCCTCGGCATCCTGGTCGTGGCCGACCTCGCGCTCGCGCGGGCAGAGGGCCTCGCGGCGGTCGCGGCGGGCGTGGCGCTTTGGGGCCTGCACCTCGGAATGACCCAGGGGCTGCTCGCCGCAATGGTCGCGGACGCCGCGCCCGCGCCGCTGCGCGGCACCGCGTTCGGCTTCTTCAACCTGGCGAGCGGTGTCGCGATGCTTGCGGCCAGCGTGCTCGCCGGCGCGCTATGGAGCACGATCGGTGCGTCGGCGACCTTCTACGCCGGCGCCGCACTTTCGGCGGCGGCGTTGGCGCTCGTCAGCTCGCGTCGCGCGCCAGGCGCAGGCCGCTGAACTGCCAGCGCGCCTCGGGCGGGAAGAAGTTGCGGTAGGTCGCGCGCACGTGGTTCGCGGGCGTGGCGCAGGAGCCGCCGCGCAGCACGTACTGTCCGGACATGAATTTGCCGTTGTACTCGCCCACGGCGCCGGCCGCCGCGCGGAATCCCGGGTACGGCGCGTAATCGCTGCGCGTCCATTCCCAGACGTCGCCGAACATCTGCGCGGGCGTGCCGTCCGCCGGCGCCTCGCGCAGCGCGAGCGGATGCAGCGCGCGGCTTTCGACGAAATTGCCCTCCAGCGGCGCGCCGCGCGCCGCTATCTCCCACTCGGCTTCGGTGGGCAGGCGCTCGCCCGCCCAGCGCGCGAAGGCCTCGGCCTCGTAAAAGCTCAGGTGGCAGACCGGCGTGAGCTCGTCGACGGGTGCCATGCCGTGCAGCGTGAAGGTGTGCCAGCGGCCGTCGCGGCGCTCCCAGTAGGCCGGCGCCTGCCAGCCGCGCGCCTGGACGGCGTCCCAGCCGGCCGACAGCCAGAGCTCGGGCCGCCGGTAGCCGCCGTCGTCGATGAACTCGATGAAGTCCCCGTGCGTCACCGGATGCGTGGCGAGGCGAAACGGGTTGAGCCAGACGCGGTGGCGCGGCGTCTCGTTGTCGAAGCAGAAGCCTTCGCCCTCGTGGCCGATCTCGCCTGCGCCGCCCTCGAAGTCGATCCAGCCGCGCACGCGCGGGCGGATCGGCGTCAAGGGCCAGGGCTTCTGATAAGCGGGCCGCAGGGGATTGCGCGACAGCAGGTGCTTCAGGTCGGTGAGGATCAGCTCCTGGTGCTGCTGCTCGTGGTGCGCGCCGAGCTCGATCAGCGCCGCGAGCTCGGGCGGCGGCGTCCCGGCCTCGAACAGGCGCCGCATTTCCCCGTCGACGTGCCGGCGGTAGCCGCGCACGTCGTCCAGCGCCGGGCGCGAGAGCATGCCGCGCTCAGGCCGCGGATGACGGTCGCCGACCGTGTTGTAGTAGGAGTTGAAGAGATAGCCGTAGGCGGGGTCGAATACGCGGTAGCCGCCGAGGCGCGGCGCGAGCACGAAGGTCTCGAAGAACCAGGTGGTGTGCGCGAGGTGCCACTTCACCGGGCTCGCGTCCGGCATGGACTGGATCGCGCAGTCTTCCGCGCTCAGGCCGAGCGCGAGACCTTCGGTTGCCGCTCGCACCGCGAAATAGCGTGCCTGCAGCTCCGTCGCGCGCTTCGTTCGGGTCTCGGGTCGCATCGCCATGGGCCGGTCCTCCTCCTCGAGCCTTGCCGGACTTACTATACCGGTGGACGCGGCGGGCGGCCGCGGGCTTGAACTTCGTCCGGGCGACCCCATCTTCGGTAGGGTAAATCGGCAAAGAGATCAACGCCATGCGATACGAAAAGTTCACGACGCAGCTGCAGACGGGGCTCGCAGAGGCGCAGAGCCTCGCGGTCGGGCGCGACCAGCAGCAGATCGAGCCCCAGCACCTGCTGCTCGCCCTCCTCACAGCGGAAGAGGGTGGGGTCGCAGGCCTGATCAGCAAGGCAGGTGCAAACGCCAATGCATTGAAGAAAAGCCTCCTCGAAGCGGTCGAAAGGCTGCCCAAGGTGGAGGGCACGCCGGGCGAAGTGCACCTGTCGCGCGACCTCGCGAACCTGCTCAACGTCGCCGACAAGGACGCGCAGAAGCGCGGCGACCAGTACATCGCCTCCGAGCTCTTCCTGCTTGCCTGCGCCTCGGACAAGGGGGAGACCGGCCGGCTGCTGAAGCAGAGCGGGATCGACCGCAAGAACCTCGAAAAGGCGGTCGCCGAAGTGCGCGGCGGCTCGAGCGTCTCCTCGCAAGCCGATGAAGGCCAGCGCCAGGCGCTGAAGAAATACACGCTCGACCTCACCGAGCGCGCGCGCATCGGCAAGCTCGACCCGGTGATCGGCCGCGACGACGAGATCCGCCGCTGCATCCAGATCCTGCAGCGCCGCACCAAGAACAACCCGGTGCTGATCGGCGAGCCCGGCGTCGGCAAGACCGCGATCGTCGAGGGCCTCGCGCAGCGCATCGTCAACGCCGAGGTGCCCGAGTCGCTGAAGAACAAGCGCGTGCTGGTGCTCGACATGGCCGCGCTGCTCGCCGGCGCCAAGTACCGCGGCGAGTTCGAGGAGCGCCTGAAGGCGGTGCTCAAGGAGCTCGCGCAGGACGAGGGCAGCACCATCGTCTTCATCGACGAGATCCACACCATGGTCGGCGCGGGCAAGGCCGAAGGCGCGATCGACGCCGGCAACATGCTCAAGCCCGCGCTCGCGCGCGGCGAGCTGCACTGCATCGGCGCCACCACGCTGGACGAATACCGCAAATACGTCGAGAAGGACGCCGCGCTCGAGCGCCGCTTCCAGAAGGTGCTGGTCGGCGAGCCGAGCGTGGAGGCGACCATCGCCATCCTGCGCGGCCTGCAGGAGCGCTACGAGGTGCACCACGGCGTCGAGATCACGGACCCCGCGATCGTCGCCGCGGCCGAGCTTTCCAACCGCTACATCACCGACCGCTTCCTGCCGGACAAGGCGATCGACCTGATCGACGAGGCCGCCGCGCGCATCAAGATGGAGATCGACTCCAAGCCCGAGGCGATGGACCGGCTCGACCGGCGCCTGATCCAGCTGCGCATCGAGCGCGAGGCCGTGCGCAAGGAGAAGGACGAAGCCTCGAAGAAGCGGTTCGCCCTGATCGAGAGCGAGATCCGGAAGCTGGAAAAGGAGTATTCCGACCTCGAGGAGGTCTGGAAGGCCGAGAAGGCGCAGGTGCAGGGCAGCCAGCACGTCAAGGAAGAGCTCGAGAAGCTGCGCCTGCAGATGGAAGAGGCCAAGCGCAAGGGCGACTGGCAGAAGATGTCCGAGATCCAGTACGGCAGGATTCCGCAGCTCGAAGCGCAGCTGAAGAAGGCGGAAAAGGGCGAGAAGAAAACCGAGAAGGCGAGGCTGCTGCGGACCCAGGTCGGTGCCGAGGAAATCGCCGAAGTGGTGTCGCGCGCGACCGGCATCCCGGTCTCGAAGATGATGCAGGGCGAGCGCGAGAAGCTGCTGAAGATGGAGGACCGGCTGCACGCGCGCGTGGTCGGCCAGGACGAGGCGGTGCGCCTCGTCTCGGACGCGATCCGGCGCTCGCGCTCGGGGCTGTCGGATCCGAACCGGCCCTATGGAAGCTTTCTGTTTCTGGGACCGACCGGAGTCGGCAAGACCGAGCTGTGCAAGGCGCTTGCCGCGTTCCTGTTCGACTCGGAGGAGCACCTGATCCGCATCGACATGTCCGAGTACATGGAGAAGCACTCGGTCGCGCGCCTGATCGGCGCGCCGCCGGGCTACGTCGGCTACGACGAGGGCGGGCAGCTCACCGAGCAGGTGCGCCGCAAGCCCTACGCGGTGATCCTCTTCGACGAGGTCGAGAAGGCGCACCCGGACGTGTTCAACGCGCTGCTGCAGGTGCTCGACGACGGCCGCATGACCGACGGCCAGGGACGCACCGTGGACTTCAAGAATACGGTGATCGTGATGACCTCCAACCTCGGATCGCAGATGATCCAGAGCATGGCGGGCAGCGACTACCAGGTCGTGAAGCTCGCGGTGATGGGCGAGGTGAAGACGCACTTCCGCCCGGAGTTCGTCAACCGCATCGACGAGGTCGTGGTGTTCCACGCGCTCGGCGAAGACAACATCCGGTCGATCGCGCGCATCCAGCTGGGAATCCTCCAGAATCGGCTGTCCAGGCTGGAGTTCAGCCTGGAAGTGACCGAGGCCGCGGTCGGCGAGCTCGCCAAGGTGGGCTTCGATCCGGTCTACGGCGCGCGGCCGCTCAAGCGCGCGATCCAGTCGGGAATCGAGAACCCGCTCTCCAAGGCGATCCTGGAGGGGCGCTTCGCGCCCAGGGACACGATCCGCGTCGACTACCGCGGCGGCAGGATGACGTTCGAGAAAGCGCCGGCCAGAGCAGCGGCCTGAGCGTCGGCCAGCAGCCCGCGCGGCGCCGCCGCGCCCGCGTCCGCCCGAATACGCCGCGTCTGCTGCAGCAGCTCGTCCCAGAGGCCGTCCATGTCCTTGCGGAAGACCACGTCCAGGTCGGCGCCGAGCACCGACCAGATGCCGCGGTCGATCTCGGCCTTCAGCTCGCCCGGGCGCCAGAACACGTAGCCGACGTAGTAGCGCGCGTCGTTCGGATGCGTCTCGATCACCTGGTCGATGGTGTTCACGCGGAACGCCAGGTACAGGTTCTTCATCATCCGCACGGTCCCTTCGCCCGGCGCGCCCGGCGACTTCACGAGCGCGACGAGCGCGCCGCGCGAAAACGGGCCGCCGTAGAAGACGGGCTCGATCACCTTCTTCGAAGGCTCATGCTCGGGGAAAAGCTTCGACAACGGACTGTGAGTCGGGCGATTGATGATCACGCCGACATGGCCGCCGCTGGGCGCGGGCGCCGCGAGCAGCACCGTCTGGCGGTAGTCGATGTCGCGGAACGCCGGGTGCGCGATGAGCAGCATCGCCTCGTCGTCCTGCGCTCGCGCGGGCGGCGCCGACGCCAGCAGGACGGCGAGCGCCAACAGCGCGCGGGCTGCGGAGGGCATGGCCGGGCTATTGTAGCGGTTCAACTACGGCCGCGGGGGTCGGCGCGCTTCGCGCGCTCGACCAGTTCCTCCCACAATCCCCCGGTGTCCTTGCGGAACAGAATCGCCTCGTCGGCGGCGAGGAAATACCAGCCGTCGCGCATGAACTCGCTCTCGAGCTGGTTCGGCGCCCAGCCGGAGAAGCCCGCGTAGACGCGGTAGCGCGCGTCCTTGTCGGCGAGCAGCGCGGCGATGTTGTCCGGGTGCATCGTCAGGTAGACGTCCTTGAGCACGTGGAATGCCGGTGCCCGCGGCGCGGCCTCGGAGCGGAACAGCACCACGAGCGCCTGGCGCATCACGGGCCCGCCGAGGTAGACGTTGTCGAGGTAGTTCGAGGTGTCGAACTCGTCGCTGAGGAACTGCTGCAGCTTCAGCGTGGTCGGCCGGTTGATGATCACGCCCACCGTGCCGCCATCCTCGGTCTGCGTCACGAGCACCACGGTGCGCGAGAAGTTGGGATCGCTGAGCGAAGGTTTCGCGACCAGCAGCAGGCCGTTCGCGGGCTGGTCCTGCTGCGCGAGCGCCAGCGGGATCAGGGACGCGAGGCATGCGAGCAGGAAGCGCCGCACGGCTCGCCGCTAGCGCGCCGAATCGAGCAGCTCGGCGAGCTTGTCGTCCCAGTGGAACGAGTTCAGGCGCCACTCCTTCGCCGGCCGGTAGAAGGTGAAGATCCAGCGCAGCGCGTGGTTCTCGAATTTCTCGAGGTAGACCAGGCGCAGCAGCGTACCGGCGACCAGGCGCTTGCCGACGAACTGCGTGCCGGTGGCGCCGCCGAACCGGGCCGCCAGCCGGCCGCGCTGCTCGAGCGTGCTGGCGACCAGCGCCTCGAGTTCGGACTCCGGCATCGGCCACACCGGCAGCAGCGAGACGATCGCCGCGCGCACGTCGCCCAGCGCGACCAGCGCCATCGCCGCGTCGGCGACGGCCTTGGCCGCCTCCGGCGTGCGGGGCAACCGCTGCTTCTTGTCCTGCGCCGGCATGCGCGGCGGGCTCAGCTGAAGGCCTGGATGCCCGTCATCGCGCGCCCGAGGATGAGCGCGTGGACGTCGTGAGTGCCCTCGTAGGTGTTCACGACCTCCAGGTTGACGAGGTGGCGCGCGACGCCGAACTCGTCGGAGATGCCGTTGCCGCCCATCATGTCGCGCGCGAGGCGAGCGACGTCGAGCGCCTTGCCGCAGGAATTGCGCTTCAGGATCGAGGTGATCTCCACCGACGCCGTGCCCTCGTCCTTCATGCGCCCGAGGCGCAGGCAGCCCTGCAAGCCCAGCGTGATCTCGGTCTGCATGTCGGCGAGCTTCTTCTGGATCAGCTGGTTGGCCGCGAGCGGCCGGCCGAACTGCTTGCGGTCGAGCACGTACTGGCGCGCGCGGTGCCAGCAGTCCTCGGCCGCGCCGAGCGCGCCCCAGGCGATGCCGTAGCGCGCCGAGTTCAGGCAAGTGAAGGGGCCCTTCAGCCCGCGCACCTCGGGGAACGCGTTCTCCTCCGGGCAGAACACGCCGTCCATGACGATCTCGCCCGTGATGGAGGCGCGCAGCCCGACCTTGCCGTGGATCGCCGGCGCGCTGAGGCCCTTGAACGACTTCTCGAGGACGAAGCCGCGGATGGCGCCCTCGTCGTCCTTCGCCCAGACGACGAACACGTCGGCGATCGGCGAGTTCGAGATCCACATCTTCGACCCGGTGAGGCGGTAGCCGCCCTTCACCTTCTTCGCCCGCGTCACCATCGAGGCCGGGTCCGAGCCGTGGTTCGGCTCGGTGAGGCCGAAGCAGCCGATCCATTCGCCGGTGGCGAGCTTCGGCAAGTACTTTTCTTTTGTCGAAGAAGAGCCGAATTCATAGATCGGGACCATCACCAGCGAAGACTGGACACTCATCATCGAGCGATAACCCGAGTCCACGCGCTCGACCTCGCGCGCGATGAGGCCGTAGCACACGTAGCTCAGGCCCGGCCCGCCGTACTGCTCCGGAATCGTCGGCCCGAGCAGGCCCAGCTTGCCCATCTCGCGGAAGATCGCCGGGTCGGTCTTCTCGTGCCGGAAGGCTTCCAGGATGCGCGCGCCGAGCTTGTCCTGGCAGTAGGCGCGCGCCGCGTCGCGCACCATGCGCTCTTCCTCGGTGAGCTGGTCGTTCAGCAGCAGCGGATCGTCCCAGACGAAGGCGGCCTTGGGCTTGGACTTGAGCGGTGCGTTCATCGGGGACTCCCGGCAAGGGGGCGCGGCCGGCCATTCTACCGCCCGCCGCCGCGGCGCAGGACTACTCGCCCAGCACCGCCGCCCAGTCGACGCGCTCGGCGGGCGCCTGCGCCAGCGCGCGCAGCACCATGGCGATGTGGTCCTGCTCCTCGAGGCGCATCTCCGCGGCGAGGTCGCGCAGCGCCGGATCGCGGGCCGACTGCTGCACTTCCTCGAAGAAATGTTCGGCGCGCCGCTCGGCCTCGAGCGCGATGGCGAGCGCCTTGCGCGGCGTGAGCAGCCGGTAGACGAGCTCGCGCGCCGCGGTCTCGGGCGCGCCTTCGTCGAGCCAGGCGTACGCGCCCGGGGCGATCGCCGGCACCGAGATGCCCGCGGTCCGCGCCTGCAGCGTCTTCAGGTGCGCGGCCTCAAAGCCGGCCAGTTGCCGGAACACGCCGGCCGCCTCGTCGTTGCCGAGGTCCGCCATGCGCTCCGCGAGCTCGCGGTAGCGCTCGGCGGCCTCGCGCTCGATCGCCAAGGCATGCGCATAGAGCGCCGCGGGACCCGCAATCGTGGTGCCACGGATCATGCCGACATCTGTAACCCGAGGCTGCGCAGGCGGCTTGACGCAAGTCAAACGCGCGCTAGCGCACTGCGGAATCGCCTGGGGCGCGCCGCAGGCTGCGCGCGAAATCGTCCTGCAGCAGGGACCTGCGCCTGAACAGGGGCGCGAGCAGTGCCTGCGCCGCCTTGCGGTTCGCCAGGCGAAAGCGCCAATCGGGAACCGGCCGGCGCGAAACGAGATGCAGGTTCGTGCCGTTGGAGTACAGGCGCGCGCCGGCCCCGGCCGCGAGCGCCTGCAGCGAGGCGCGCGACTGGAAGGAGACGTGCTGTCCGTGATCCAGCCCGTAGTACCACCAGTCGCCGGGCGCGGGGCAGGGCTCGGGCAGCAGGTGAGTGCCGAGCAGCACCGTGTCCGACCAGCCGAGCATCTCGGCCAGTCCCGCGCGCGGGTCCTCGAGGTGTTCGATGACCTCGAAGGCGGTAAGCATCTCGTAGCGCTCGCCGGGCGCGGCGGCGAAATCCTGCGCGAACAGATTCTCGCAATGCGCGTCCTGCCAATGGAAGTCGAAGCCCGCGTCGCGCATCAGGCGCACGAGCATGCCGTAGCCGCCGCCATAGTCCACGAAGCGGCCGGCGGGCTCGGCGATCAGGGGAATCAGCACCCGCAGCACCCGGCACTGCTCGAGGTTGCGGTGTACCAGCCCGACGTCGGTGCTCTTGATGGCTTGCGAGTAGGACTCGGCGAGCCAGTACGGCTTTTCCGTCTGCACGAAGCCGCAGGACGCGCAGCGAAAGTAGCCGACGTCGTGCCTGTCGAGGATCCTCGCCCGCCCGAGCGGCAGGCTATCGCGCGAGCAGACCTTGCACTTCACGCGCCGGAGCGCCCTAGGCGCGTTCCAGGATCATTGCCAGGCCCTGCCCCACGCCGATGCACAGCGACACGGCGGCGTACTTCGCGCCGGTCTCCTGCAACTGGCGCGAGACCGTGAGCGCGAGGCGCGCGCCCGAGCAGCCGAGCGGGTGGCCGATCGCGATCGCGCCGCCGTTCGGGTTCACGCGCGGGTCCTTGAAGTCCACGCCCAGGAGCCGCAGGCAGCCGAGCACCTGGCTCGCGAAGGCCTCGTTGATCTCGATCACGTCCATGTCCTTCAGCGTCCTGCCGGCGCGCTCGAGCGCTTTCGGGATCGCGTAGGCCGGCCCCACGCCCATGATGCGCGGCTCGACCGCGGCCGATGCCGCCGAGAGGATGCGAGCAATGGGTTTGCGGCCGGTCTTCTTTCCCCAGGCAAGAGAACCAACGACCAGCGCTGCGGCCCCATCGTTGACTCCGGAGGCGTTGCCGGCGGTCACCACGCCGCCTTCGTAGAGGGGCTTCAGCTTCGCGAGCATCTCCAGGGTCGAGTCGCGGCGCGGGTGCTCGTCCTGCGCGACGACGGTCGGCGGCGCATCGCGTTTCCTGCTCGGGATCTTCACCTCGAGAATCTCGCCCTTGTAGAAGCCTTCGGCTTCCGCTTTCGCATACTTCTTCTGCGACGACAGGGCGAACTCGTCGGCCTGCTCGCGCGTGACGTTGAACTCCCGGGCCACGTTGTCGCCGGTCTCCGGCATCGCCTGGTCGCCGTACAGCTTCTTGAAGCGCGGGTTCGTGAATCTGGACCCGATGGTGGTGTCGTACATCTTGACCTCGCGGCCGTAGGGCGTCTCGCTCTTGGCGATCACGTAGGGCGCGCGCGTCATGCTCTCGACGCCGCCCGCGATGTACAGCTCGCCTTCGCCCGCGCTGATCGCGCGCGCCGCGTCGGTCACCGCCTGCAGGCCCGAAGCGCAGAGGCGGTTCACCGTGACGCCGGGCACCGTGGGCGGCAGGCCCGACATCAGCGTGGCGAAGCGCGCCACGTTGCGGCAGTCCTCGCCCGCCTGCGTGACGCAGCCGAGGATCACGTCGCTGATCTCCTCGGGCTTCACGCCGTTGCGCTTCACCACCTCGGCGATCATCTCGCCGGCGAGGTCGTCGGGGCGCACCGGAGCGAGCTTGCCGGCGTGCCGGCCGATGGGGGAACGAATGCCGTCGTAGATATAGGCGTCGAGCATGGAATTACTCCGGGGTTAAAAGCGAAATTCCCAATCCGGCCCTTCTCTTGAGCCACGGACTGGGACGGTACCGAGGTTCCGCATAGAACGAATGCATGGCCTCGAGCACGGCGAGGATCTTCGCCGGGCCGGCCGCGTCGCCCATGCCGAGCGGCCCTTTCGGATAGCCCAGGCCGAGCATCACCGCCGAGTCGAGGTCCGCGGGCGAGGCGATGCGCTGCTGGGCGATGTCGCAGCCGACGTTGACGATATGCGCCACCACGCGCTGCGCGACGAAGCCCGCGGAGTCGCGGATCACCGAGACCGGCACGCCGTCGGAAGCGAGCAGCGCGTGCGCCGCGTCGCGTGCTTCGGGCTTCGTGACGGGCGTCGTCATGAGCGTGCGCCGCTTGGCAAAGCCGAAGAGGGGATCGATGGCGACCGTGCATTCGGCTCTCAATCGATTCTCTATTGCCGTTGAAGTCGCGTCGCGGCCCAGTGGCGCGACAAAGCAGACGGTCTCGGGACCGGGCTTGGATTCGATCTTCGTGAGCTTGGAAAGGAAGTCTCTCAATTCAGGGACGCACCAGACCGGCATCGAGGATTTCGCGGGGATTTCCTGTTCGGGGATCTTCTCCGCAATGCCGTCCTTCCCGTACCGGTACCAACCCCGTCCGGTCTTCCTGCCGAGCAGGCCCGCCGCGACGCGCGGGTCGGAGAGGAAGGAGGGCTGGTACTTGGGCTCGCCGTAGTACTGGCCGTGCATGGACTTCATGACGCCGTGCGCGATATCGAGCCCCACGAGGTCGAGCAGCCCGAACGGGCCGATGCGGAAGCCGCAGGCGTCCACGAGGATCCGGTCGATGGTGGCGAAGTCGGCGACGCCTTCCTGCAGCACGCGCAGGCTCTCGGGCACGAAGCCGCGGCCCGCGTGGTTGACGATGAAGCCGGGCGTGTCCTTGCAGCGCACCGGCGTGTGGCCGTAGCGCTTCGCGAGCGCGACCATGGCATCGCCGACCCAGGGCTCGGTGAGCTCGCCGTCCACGACCTCGACGATCTTCATCACCGGCACCGGGTTGAAGAAGTGATAGCCGACCACGCGCCCGGGCTTCGCGCAGGCCGAGGCCATCGCGGTCACCGAGAGCGAAGAGGTGTTCGAGGCGAGGACGCAGGCATCGGAGACGATCTTTTCCAGCGCCTGGAACAGCTCCTGCTTGGGCCCCAGCAGCTCGACGATCGCCTCGACCACCAGGTGGCAGGGCTTGAAAGCTTCGAGCGCGCCGACGACCTCGATGCGCGCGAGCGCCGCGTCGACATCCGGCTGCTTGAGGCGGCCCTTCTGCACGAGCGCCGCGAGCGATTTGGCGATGGCATCCTTCGCGGCCTGCGCGGCGCCGGGCTTGGCGTCGAAGACGAGCGTGCGCACGCCGCACTGGGCGAGCACCTGCACGATACCGCGCCCCATGGTGCCGCTGCCGGCCACGCCGGCGACCAGATCGGGGCGCATCGCGTCGAGCATAGAAGGGCCATTCTAGTAGAAGCGGTCGGCGAAATCGTCGGGGGGATATAATTCGCCGGTCGAACGCAACTCGGAGGGGGCGTTCATGAAGTATCGCAAGATTCTTCTGGCCTACAACGGCTCGCTGGAGGGCAAGCGTGCGCTGTTCGAGGCGGCCGACCTGGCCGGCTTCCTGAACGCGGAGACGCACCTGCTCGCGGTGGCGAGCATGCCGCCGAGCCTTTTCCTGACCGAGGGTTTCGTGCCCGAGGAGCTGCTCGAGGAAGAGAAGAAGCGCACCCAGACGGTGCTCGACGAGGGCATCCGGTCGCTCACCGACAAGGGCTTCAAGGCGACGGGCCACCTCGCGGTCGGCGAGCCGGTCGAGGAAATCTGCCGCGCGGCCAAGGAAATGGGCGCCGACCTGATCGTGCTGGGGCACAACCAGAGCACCTCCTGGGCGGCGCGCTGGTGGAAGGGTTCGGTCGGGGCGTCGCTTCTCGACTACTCGCCCTGCAGCATCCTGATCGCGTTGTCGAAGGGCTAGTTCCGCAGCAAGGCGAAAGAACCCCCTGCCGCGGGGTTTCTTTGTTTCTACAATCTGCCTCCATGAACATCTCCTTCGGCGGCACGCGGGCAAACATCAAGGGACGGCTGGAAGACGAGCGCATGCTCACGGGGCGGGGGCGCTATGTCTCGGACTGGACGCTGCCCGGCCAGGCGCACGGCCACTTCCTGCGCTCGGACCGGCCGCACGCGAGGATCCGGTCCATCGATGCGTCGGCGGCACTGGCGATGCCGGGCGTGCTCGCGGTGGTCACGGGCGCCGAGCTCGCGGCCGCGGGCCTGAAGCCGATCCCGGCCGCCGCACCGTTCAAGTGGCGCGACGGCTCGGAGCAGCGTCCCGCATCGCGGCTGTGCCTCGCGCACGAGGTGGTGCGGCACGTGGGCGAGCCCGTGGCGCTCGTGGTGGCCGAGTCCGCCGCGCAGGCGCAGGACGCGGCCGAGGCGCTCGCCGTCGACTACGAGGAGCTGCCGGCGGTGATCACGGCCGAGCAGGCGCTTGCCCAGGGCGCGCCGCAGCTGCATCCCGGCGCGCCCGGCAACCTGGTGCTCGACTACGAGGGCGGGGACGCGAAAGCGACGCAGGCGGCCTTCGCCCGGGCAGCGAAAGTGGTGAAGCTGCGTGCGTACCATACGCGCGTGGTCGGCAACCCGATGGAGCCGCGCGCCGCGATGGGTTCCTGGGACGCCGCGAAGGGCATGTATTTCCTGCACGCGACGACGCAGGGCGTCGGTCCGATGCGAGGCCAGCTCTCGGCGGTGCTCGGCGTGACGCCGGACAAGGTGCGCGTGGTCGCCGAGGAAGTGGGCGGCGGCTTCGGCGTGCGCTTCAATGCCTACCCCGAGTACGGCGCGCTGCTCTTCGCGGCGAAGAAGCTCGGCCGCCCGGTGAAATGGATCGGCACCCGCTCGGAAGTGTTCCTCGGCGACGAGCAGGCGCGCGACATCGTGCACTCGGGCGAGCTCGCGCTCGACAAGGACGGCCGCATCCTGGGCATGCGCTTCGACTACCTGTCCAATCTCGGCGCCTACGTCGTGTTCACCGGCACCGTGGTCAACACGCTCGGCCTCGTCAACGTCAATTGCGGCGTCTACGACGTGCAGGCGGTGCACGTGCGCGGGCGCCTCGTGCTCACCAACACCGTGCCGACGGCCGCCTATCGCGGCGCGGGCCGGCCGGTCGCCTCCTACGCGCTCGAGCGCCTCATCGACGAGGCGGCGCGCGAGACCGGGCTCGACCCGGCCGAGTTCCGCCGCCGCAACATGATCCCGAAGGCGAAGATGCCCTACAAGTTCGCGGGCGGCTTCGAATACGACTGCGGCGACTTCGCGGGCGTCATGGACAAGGCGCTCGCGCTGTCGGACTGGGCCGGCTTCTCCAAGAGAGAAAGGCACTCGAGCGCGAAAGGCAGATTGCGCGGTCGCGGCATCGCGACCTACATCGAAATGAGCGCCCCCGGCGGCTTCGCCGCTTACGACCAGGCGCTCATCACCTGGAACGAGGACGGCGGCGTCACGCTGCGCACCGCCTCGCACAGCCACGGCCAGAGCCACGAAACCACGTTCGCGCAGATCGTCTCCGGCGTGCTCGGCATCCCGATGGAGAAGGTGCGCCTGCGCACCGCCGAGCCGGACTTCGACCTGACGGCGAATCCCACGGGCGGATCGCGCACGCTGCACGGGCTGGGCAGCGCGATGTTCTGGGCTTCGCAGGAAATCGTGAAGAACGGCCTGAATCTCGCTGCTGAAGAACTGGAAAGTTCCGCTTCCGATCTCGAGTTTTCCGAAGGTCAATACAAGATCAAGGGCACGGACAGGTCTGTCGGGATCGCTGCGCTTGCGAAGAAATATCCGGGCAAGCTCGACCTCGACTTCAAGGAGCGCCCCAAGGTGCCGGGAACCTTCCCGAACGGCTGCCACGTCGCCGAGGTCGAGATCGACCCGGAGACGGGCGAGACCGAGATCGTCTCCTATGTCGCGTGCGACGACGCGGGAACGATCATCAACCACCAGGTGGTCGAAGGCCAGATACAGGGCGGCGTCACGCAGGGCGCGGGCCACATCTTCAGCGAGCAGGCGATCTACGACGCGGGCGGCCAGCTCCTCACGGGCAGCTTCATGGATTACGCGATGCCGCGCGCGGGCCTCGTAGGCGGCCTCAAGGTCACCGACTACACGGTGCCGACCGCGACCAACCCGCTTGGCGCCAAGGGCGTGGGCGAGGGCGGCGTGACCGGCTCGATGCCCTGCCTCATGAACGCGGTGATCGACGCGCTGCGGCGCGCCGGCGTGCAGCGGTTCGACATGCCCGCGACCCAGCAGCGCGTCTGGGCGGCGATCCGGGCGGCAAAAGCAGGCCGGCCGGACGCCTGCGCCCTGGAGCAGCCTGCGTGAAACGCGTGACCCTTTACAGCAGCTCGAAGCCCCGGGCTCCTGTAGAGGCGCCGATCGCGACGATCGAAGGCAAGCGACGCCCGTCGCGCTGGCGCGCGCGGCTTCGGCGCCATCGCCCGGCGCTCCTTGCGCTCGTGCCCGGCGTCGCGGCGCTGGCTTTCGTGCTCGTGCACTGGTCGCTCGTGCCGCGCCGTGCGCCGCTCGCGCAGGAGGACGTCGACGCGGCGGTGGCCAAGTCGCTCGAGACCGTGCCGCTGCCCTCGCACTCGGCAAGGGCCTACGAGGCGGTGCGCGGCTCGATCGTGCGCGTGCGCTCTTTCGTCGACGCGCCCAGGGACGCGCAGATCGAGGGCGGGCAGGGCGGCGAGGTCCAGGCGGCGGTCGGCACGGGCGTGGTGATCCGCGACAAGGGCGTGATCCTCACCAACATCCACGTCGTCGACGGCGCGACGCGCATCTCGGTCACCTTCTCCGAGGGC
>DATIYN010000004.1:0-7299 GCA_035517595.1 Burkholderiales bacterium | reverse complement strand
CGGAGATGCCCTGCATGAGGCCGATCACCGCCGGCCGGCCGCGGTGCGTCGCGCGCGCGCAATGCGCGCCCGCCACCAGGGCCGAGCCGTCCTTGCGCTGGCCGGCAAAGCTGAAGGTGACGGTCTTCGAGTCGTGCTCGAGCTGGAGGCGAATGGTTTCCCTGACCGCGTTGCGGTCCTGCGCGCTCACCACCATGAAGGGGTCGCGCCCGATGAGCTCCCCGGTATCCGGGTAGCCGAAGATCTCCGCGTAGCGGCGGTTGACGTAGGCGAAGCGCCCGTCCTGGATGATGTAGATGCCCGCGATGGACTGCTCGACGAGCCCGCGGAACTGCTCTTCGGCGGAGCGCATCGCCTCCTCGGCGCGCTTGCGCTCGGTGATGTCGCGCATCGTGCTGAGGACCTTCCTCGGCTGCCCGTCGGCGTCGCGCAGGAGCCTTGCCGAGATGGACATCGGCACGAGGGTGCCGTCGCGGTTCCTGAAGCTGCTCTCGAAATCGCTGACCCGCCCGCTCGCGGCGAGCGCGAGGCCCAGCGCCTTGCGGCGCTGCGGATCGCCGTAGAACGCGGTCGCCGCCTTCCCGAGCAGCTCTTCCCGCTTGTACTGCCCGCCGGACAGGACTTCGACCTGCGGGCTGATGTCCAGGATCGTGCCGTCCGGCGCGGTTTCGACGTACACGTCCTGCAGGCTTTCGTAGATGTTGCGGTACCTTTGCTCGCTCTCGCGCAGCGCCCGCTCCGCGCGCTTGTGCGCATCCTCGCGCGCCAGGTTCTCCAGCGCGAACGAGACGTTCTCGCCCATCCGGTCGAGCAGCTGGACGGTCTCCTCGTCGAACGCGTCGATCTCATTGGCGCAGAAGTGCATCACGCCCAAGACTTTGCCGTCCTTCAGCAACGGCACAGCGACCGCGGCGAGGATCTGCTGCGCGAGCGCGTCCTCGCGCCACGCCAGCAGGCGCGCGTCGCCGAGGCAATCGTTGCTGACGCTGGTCTTCAGCGAGCGATACGCCGTCCCGACCAGGCCGCGTCCCTGCGGCTTGCTCTCGTCGACGGACACGCCGACGTCGCGTATCCACGGCTGCTCGATGCCTGCCGCCGCGACCGCGTCCACCCGGCCGGACGCCGCATCGGGGATGAACACCGTCGCGGCGGTGATCAGCTCCGCCTTGCCGACCGCGGCATCGCAGACGCGCTGATAAAGCTGCGCCGGTTCCCGCGCCCGCAGGATCGCCTCGTTGGTCGCGCCGAGGATCTCGTACATCCGGCCGATGCGGCGCGCGGCGCGCTCCGCGCGCTTGCGCCGCGTGACGTCGCGCGCGATGCTGACGATGATCCAGCCATCGCCCCAGCGCAGCGCGCGCCGCTGCAGCTCGGTGACCGATTTATGGCCATCCTTGGCGCGCGCCGAGGATTCGCGCGTCACGCCGCCCGCGCCGGCGGCGATCACCGCGTCGTACTCGAGCTCGATCTGCTCGCGCGGCGCGTTGAGCAGGTCGTGCGGCCCCATCTGCAGGAGTTCTTCGCGTTCGTACCCCATGCGCTCGCAGGCCGTCTGGTTCACGTCGATGAGCCGCATCGTGGCGCGGTCGACCAGATAGATCGCGTCGCCCGAAATTTCCATCGCCGCGCGGAATCGCAGCAGCTCCTCGCTCGATTGCAGCCAATCGCGCGACGTGCCGTCCAGGCGCGGATCGCTGTTCAGCTTGAGGGGCTTGTGCACGCCATGCCTCCGATGGATGGGATTGTGCCCATCCTAGCCGCACGGCGCCGGCTTTCACATTGATCTGCGTCGCGAATGGGGCCGCCGCCCGGGTTCGCACACAATCTTTGACAAGCGGGACTTCAGGGCGCGGCATCCAGCCAGTTGTAGAGCGCGAGGCCACCGTCGACCACTACGGTCGACCCCGTCATGTAGGCACCGTACTTCTCCGACAGGATCGCCACCGCCATCGGCGCGATGTCGGCGGGCCTGGCCACGCGCCCGAGCGCGATGCGGCGCACGAGCTCCGGCGAGCCCTTGAAGCCCGCGCCCGGCACCGCGCCCGGCGCGACCGCGTTGACGCGTATGCCGTGCGGCCCGAGCGCGCGCGCGAGCTCCTTCACCACCATCGTCTGCCCGGCTTTCGACGCGCTGTAGTGCGGCAGGTTGCGCGGCGTGTACGAGTGCAGCGAGGTGACGAACAGCATGCGGCCGCGGATCTTCCGCTCGCGCATGTGCCGGCCGAGCGCCTGCGCGATCAGGAAGCCGGCATTGAGGTTCACTTCGAGCATCTCGCGCCATTCGGCTTCCGTCACTTGAGTGGCGGTCTGAGACTCTTTGCGCGGCGGCGATGCCGCGTGGACGAAGACGGAGACAGAGCCCAGGGTTTGAATGGCATGCTCTGAAAGTTTTTTCGCATTTCCCGGTCGGGAAAGATCGAATTCCCGATCAACCCCCAAAACCTTCGCACCTTCCTCCTTCAGCGCTTCGGCAATGGCCTGGCCGATGCCCTGCGCGGCGCCGGTGACCAGCGCGCGCTCGTCTGCCAGGAGGAGACCGCCCATGCGCCAAGCGTAGCATCCCGGCGCGCGGCCGCCGCGCGGCGCCATGCTAGACTGCACCGTCCAGTCTAGACCGCCCATGCCCGGCACCCTCGCCAACCGCGAACGCGTCCTGCGCGCCGCCACCGCCGCCTTCACCGTCGACGGCTACCGCGCGAGCATCGACCGCATCGCGCTGCGCGCCGGAGTCGCGAAGCAGACGGTCTACGCGCACTTCCCCAGCAAGGACGAGCTGTTCAAGGAAGTGGTGCGCGAGATGGCCTCGCGCGTGCTGGTGCAGCTCGACGCCAAGGGCGACCTGCGCGCCGGGCTGCTCGGCTTCGCGCTCGCCTACCGCGGCCGCGTGCTGCGCCCCGAAGGCATCGCCATGTTCCGCACGCTGGCGGCCGAGATCCCGCGCTTCCCGTCGATCGCGCGCGCCATCTACGACGCCGGCTCGGGCGAGACCGCGCGCGGCCTCGCGCGCACTCTCGAGCGCGCGATGCACGAAGGCCGCCTGCGGCGCGACGATCCGCGCTTCGCCGCCGAGATGCTGCTCGGCATGCTGGTCGGCCACGACCGCATCAAGCGCCTGTTCGGCGTCGCGCGCTTCTCCGCGGCCGGCGAGGCGCGCCGCGCCGCGCGGGTCGTCGACGGCTTCCTGCGCCTGTACTGCCCCGAAAGCGCCGCAAAATGAGGCCCTCCGTTCCCGCGCTGGCGGCCGCCCTGGCGGTCGCCGCAGCCCTCCTGACCGCCTGCAACAGGGACGCCGGCACCGCCGCCGCGCCGCCGGCGGTCCCCGTCAGCGTGCTCGCGGTGGCGCCGCGCGAGGTGCCGGTCGTCTTCGAGGCGGTCGCGCGCACCGAAGGCTCGCGCGAAGTGCAGGTGCGCGCGCGCGTGGCGGGCGTCCTCGAGCGGCAGCTCTACAGCGAGGGCGACGCGGTCAAGGCCGGCGCGCCGCTGTTCCGCATCGAGCGCGCGCCCTTCGAGATCGACCTGGAGCAGCAACGCGGCGCGCTCGCGCAGGAAGTCGCGCGCAACGAGCTGGCGCGGCGCGACTTCGAGCGCGCCAAGGACCTCGTCGCGAGGAAATTCGTCAGCCAGCAGAGCCTGGACCAGGCCGCGTCCACGCTCGCGCAGAGCAACGCCGCGGTGCAGGTGGCGAAGGCGCGCGTGCGCCAGTCCGAGCTCAACCTCTCCTACACGGCGGTGGACGCGCCGATCGCCGGCGTCACCGGGCGCGCGCTGCAGTCGATCGGCAGCCTGCTCGCGCCGAACGCCGATTCGAGCCTGCTCACCACGCTCACGCGCACCGACCCGATCTGGGTGCGCTTCGCGCTGTCGGAGGCCGAGTTCGCCGGCCTGCGCGCGCACGAGGCGGCGCCGCTCGAGGTGAAGCTGGTGCTGGACGACGGCAGCCCCTACGCGCTGCCGGGCCGGCTCAACTTCGCCGGTTCCACCGTCGACGCCGCTCTGGGCACGGTGCAGATGCGCGCCGAGTTCGCCAATCCGAAGCTGCAGCTGCTGCCGGGCCAGTACGTGCGCGTCCAGGTCGTCGCCGGCAGCCGCCAGGCGATCGTCGTGCCGCAGAGCGCGGTGCTGCAGAACGAATCCGGCCGCTTCGTCTGGCTGGCGGGCGCCGACGGCAAGGCCGCGGCGCGCACGATCCAGGCCGGCAGCTGGGTCGGCAAGGACTGGGTGGTGCTGGGCGGGCTGCAGGCGGGCGACCGGGTGATCGTCAACAACCTGGGGCGGCTGCGGCCGGGCGCCGCCGTCGAGATCAAGCCCGCGGAAGAAAAAGCGGAAAGCAGGAAGTAAGTGTCGCGCTTCTTCATCCACCGGCCGGTGTTCGCCGCGGTCATCGCCATCGTCATCGTGCTGGCGGGGCTGGTGGCCGCCAAGCTGCTGGCGGTGGCGCAGTACCCGGAGATCGCGCCGCCCACGGTGCTGGTGACCACCACCTACCCGGGCGCGAGCGCCGAGACGCTCACCAAGACCGTCGCCGCGCCGATCGAGGAGCAGCTCTCCGGCGTGGAGAAGCTCTCGTACTTCAGCTCGACCGCCTCCTCCACCGGCACGCTCAGCATCACGATCACCTTCGAGCCCGGCGCCAACGTGGACCAGGCGGTGTTCAACGTCAACAACCGCGTGCAGATCGCGCTGCCGCGCCTGCCCGACGAAGTGCGCAGGAACGGCGTCATCGTGCAGAAGCGCTCCTTCGACATCCTCAACGTGGTGACGCTGTCTTCCCCGAAGGGCACGCGCGATACCCTGTTCCTCTCCAACTACGCCTCGATCAACATCGTCGACGAGCTCAAGCGCCTGCCCGGCCTCGCCGACGTGACGGTCTTCGGCGCGCGCGACTACTCGATGCGCGTCTGGCTGAACACCGAGCGCATGGCGCGGCTCGGCGTGACGCCCTCCGACGTCGCGAACGCCCTGCGCGCGCAGAACGCCCAGTACGCGGCGGGCAAGATCGGCACCGAGCCGGCGCCGCCGGGCCAGTCGATCGTCTACACGGTGACCGCCACCGGCCGCCTGGTCGACCCGGAGGAATTCGGCGAGATCGCCGTGCGCGCGGCGGGCCCCGGCGGCGTGCTCAGGCTCAAGGACATCGCCCGCCTCGAGCTCGGCGCGCTCAACTACGACACCTACAACACCATCGACGGCAAGCCGGCGATCGGCATGGCCACCTTCCTGCAGCCCGGCGCCAACGCGCTCGAGGTGGCGGAGCTGGTGAGAAAGCGCATGGTGGAGCTCCAGCCCGGGTTCCCGGAAGACGTCGAGTACGCCATTCCGTTCGACACCACGCGCTTCGTCAACGCCTCGATCAAGGAAGTCATCAAGACGATCTTCGAGGCGGCCGCGCTGGTGCTGCTGGTGGTGTTCGTCTTCCTGCAGACCTGGCGCGCGACGCTGATTCCGATGATCGCGGTGCCGGTGTCGCTGATCGGCGCCTTCGCCGGCCTCTGGGCGGTCGGCTTCACCATCAACACGCTGACGCTGTTCGCGCTCGTCCTCGCCATCGGCATCGTCGTGGACGACGCCATCGTGGTGCTGGAGAACGTCGAGCGCCTGATGCGCGAGCAGAAGATGCGCCCGTTCGAGGCCGCGCTCGAGGCGATGGACGAGGTCTCCGGCGCGGTGGTGGCGATCGTGCTGGTGCTGTGCGCGGTGTTCGTCCCGGTCGCGTTCCTCGGCGGCATCGCCGGCCAGCTCTACCGCCAGTTCGCGGTCACTCTGACTTTCGCCGTGGTCATCTCGGGCTTCATCGCCCTCACGCTGACGCCGGCGCTGTGCGCCATCTTCATGAGGGCAGGCGAGCATCATTCGCGCCTGTTCCAGCCCTTCAACCGCGGCTTCGCCTGGGTCACGGCGCGCTTTCTCGACCTCGTGGGACTCGCGCTGCGGCGCCGCCTCGCGTCGCTCGCGTTCTTCGCGCTGGTGCTGGCGACGACGGTGGGACTGTTCCTGCGCATTCCGGGCAGCTTCGTGCCCCCGGAGGACCAGGGCTACGTCTTCGCCAGCGTCCTGCTGCCCGACGGCGCCACGCTCGGCCGCACCGGCAGGATGACCGACGAGGTCGTCCGGCTGATCGGCGCCAACCCCGGCGTGCAGAACACCATCGGCATCGTCGGCTTCGACCTGATCGGCGGCGGCAACAAGACCAACACCGCCACCGTATTCGTGCCGCTCAAGGAATGGAGCGAGCGCGGCGCGAACACCGCCCAGGTCATCGCGCGCGACATCGTCCAGAAGGGCGCCGGCCTGCGCGACGGCCTCGCCCTCGCCTTCAACCCGGCGGCGATCCGCGGCATCGGCACCGCCGGCGGCTTCGAGGTCTACGTGCAGGCGCGCAGCGACCCGGACCCGCAGCGCCTCTACCAGGTGACGCAGGGCTTCATGGCGGACCTGGCCCGGAACCCGCAGCTCGCGGGCATCAACTCCTTCTACCGCCCTACGGTGCCGCAGCTCAAGGTCGAGGTGGACCGCGAGAAGGCGATATCGCTCGGCGTGCCGGTGCAGGACGTGTTCGACGCGCTGCAGAGCACGATGGCGGCGCTCTACGTCAACGACTTCAACAAGTTCGGCCGCACCTACCGCGTCCAGGTGCAGGCCGACGCGAGCTTCCGCGCCAAGCCGCAGGACCTGGGCGAGGTCTACGTGCGCTCCACGATCTCGGGCCAGATGCTTCCGCTGAAGGCGCTCATCCGCACCACCAACCTGGTCGGCCCGGAGCAGCTCGAGCGCTTCAACGGCTTCCTGGGCGCCAAGGTGCTCGGCGGCGGCAGGCCCGGCGTGTCCTCCGGCGAGGCGATCAAGGCCGTGGAGCAGGTCGCGGCGAGCCTGCCCGAGGGCTACACCATCGCCTGGAGCGGCCAGGCCTTCCAGGAGCGGCGCACCGGCAGCGCCTCGGCGATCGCCTTCGGCCTCGCCCTGGTGATGGTGTTCCTGATCCTCGCGGCGCTCTACGAGCGCTGGCTGCTGCCGTTCGCGGTGGTGATGGCGGTGCCGTTCGCGGTCTGGGGCGCGCTCGGCTTCGTCGCGCTGCGCGGCATGGAGAACGACATCTACTTCCAGATCGGCCTGGTGGTGCTGATCGGCCTCGCGGCGAAGAACGCGATCCTGATCGTCGAATTCGCGCAGCAGGGCTACCTCGAGGGCAAGACGGCGATCGAGGCGGCGGTGGAGGCGGCGCGGCTGCGCTTCCGGCCGATCATCATGACCTCGCTCGCCTTCGTGCTGGGCGTGCTGCCGCTGATGTTCTCCTCCGGCGCG
>DATIYN010000003.1:0-14887 GCA_035517595.1 Burkholderiales bacterium | reverse complement strand
TGAAGGACGTCGAGGCGCTGCCGGAGCCGGAGGCGCAAAAGCTGATCGAGTCGGACGACGACGTTCCGACGGTCAGATCGATCAAGTAAGCCTCGCCCCGCTCGTTTCGCCCGCCTAGTTCTTCTGCGCCACCAGGCGCTCGAAGTCGTCGAGCTCGTTGCGGTTGAGGTCCGACACGAGCCACCAGGCCCAGCCGTTCGCTGCGAAGCGCACGAGCTGGAAGCCGTCGCGCGAGAACTCCACGCGGCCCACGGGCTCGTGCGCCGGCCAGACGTAGGCGTCGATGACGTGCAGGCGCCGCCGGTAGACGAGCACCGCCACCGGCCGGCCGCCGGCCTGGTCCAGGCGCCCGCCCGCGAGCTCGTAGCCCTCGGCCGAGAAGTCCGTGACGGGGGGCGAGTAGGGCAGGCGCGCGCTCAGCCAGGGCTTCACGGTGTGCTGGTCGGCGGAGGCGACGTCGATGAGGTGGCGGCCGAGCGTCGCGCGCACGTGCGCGGCGAGCACGTCCTGCGCATGCCGCTCGTCCTCGCCGGGGCGCAGCCAGGCGACGGTGACCGCCCAGGTGACGAGCGCCACGGCCGCCATCGCCGCGCCTTGCGCGAGCCAGAACCGCGATGCGGGCCCGAAGCGGCGCCGGCGCGGCGCTCCCGGCTCTTCCGCCGGCAGCGCCGCGAGGATCTCGGACGCGAGCGACGAAGGCGCGCGATGGTAGTCGGCATTCGCGCGGATCGCCTCGGACATCCCGCGCTCGCGCTCGTCGCGGGTCATTCGTGCACCTTGGGGGCCGAGGCGCGCGAGATCGCGCGCAGGGACTCCGCGAGCAGGCGCCGCCCGCGCGCGAGGCGCGACATCACGGTGCCGATCGGCGCGTCGGTGATGCGCGCGATGTCCTTGTAGGCGAGGTCCTCGAGCTCGCGCAGGATCAGCGCCTCGCGGAAATGCGCGGGCAGCGCGGCGAGCGCCTCGTTGAGCATGCGCCGGTCGAGCGCGCGCAGCGCGAGCGTCTCGGGCGTCTCGGGGTCGGCGGGTTCCGGCGCCGCGGCGTCGGAGCCCGCGAGCTCGGCGGGGCGGTTCGCCTTGAGCCAGCTCAGGCAGGCGTTGCGCACGAGCGCGAGGAACCAGGGCCGCGCTTCGCCGCGCAGGCCGTCGAGGAAGCGGTAGGCGCGCAGCGCCGCCTCCTGCACGACGTCGCGCGCGTCCTGCTCGTTGCGCGTCATCCAGCGCGCGAGGTTGTAGGCCGCGTCCAGGTGCGGCATCACCTGCTCCTCGAAGCGTGCGCGGCGGTCGCTCACGCCGCCATGGTAGCGCCGATCACGCGGCGACCACGACAATCCTGCCGCCCATGTCCTCGTGGCCGTCGCCGCAGAACACGTCGCAGTGGAAGCCGAACGTGCCTTCCTTGTCGGGCACCAGGCGCACGACCGTCACCTTGCCCGGGGGAATCTCGACGTCGACGTTGAGGTCGCTGGCGGCGAAGCCCATGGTCACGTCCTCGCTGGTGAGCTCGAGCACCACCGGCTCGCCCTTCTTCAGCGTGATCTCGCTCGGGTTGAACTCGAACTTCTTCGCGACGATCCGGATCACGCGCTCCTCGGCCCGCGAGAGACCCGCGAGCCCGACGAGGCCGCCCAGCGCCGCGGCGAGGAGCAGGCGCCGCCGGTTCATGCCTTGACGGGGAACTCTACGAGATCGTAGGCGGGCTTCTTCACCTCGGCCTCGATGCCGCGGAAGCCGAGTCCCCTGTAGGGCTGCGCCGCGTCCCAGGGGATGGGCACGCGCTTGGGCTGGGAGCCGGGCGCGGGCAGCGGGAAGATCAGCGATTTCGCCGAATGGTGCGCGATGTGCGCGGTCATGTGGTGGTGCTCCTGGTGGATGTGGCCGTAGAACACCGTCACGTTGCGGTAGGGCATGAGGATGTCGATCGCGGCCTTGCCGTCGCGCGTCGCCCAGTCCCACTGCGGCATGAGGTCGAACAGCGGCCGGTGCGCGAGCACGACGATGGGCGCGGCCGGGTCGAGCCGCGCGAGGTCGGCCTTCAGCCAGCCGAGCTGCGCCTCGCCGAGGCGCGCGGCCGGGTCGGAGACGTTGTCGAGCGCCACGAAATGCACGCCCTTGTGGTCGAAGCTGTAGTTGCTCGGGCCGAAGAACTCCTTCCAGGCCTCGCCGCGGTCCAGGGACGCGTCGTGCTCGCCCGGGAGGAAGCGCACGGTCCTCACGTCGAGCTTCGAGACGATGTCCTTGAACTCGGCGAGCCGCCGGCGCCGTTCCTTCGGGTCGTCGGTGGTGTGCGTGAGGTCGCCCGTGAAGACGATGAAGTCGGGCCGCTCCTTGAGCGCGTTGACCGCGGCGACCGCCTTGGGCAGCGTGCCGGCGGCGTCCGGATTGAGCGCGGGGCCCTTGAAGCCCCAGTGCGTGTCGGAAAGCTGGACGAAGTAGAACTCGTCCCGCTCTGCGCCGGCCATGCCGGCGCAGCCCGCGAGGCCGGAGGCGAAAACGGCCCCGCCGAGGCCGGCCAGCTTGAGGAAGTCCCTGCGATCGAATGCCTGCGCCATGGCGCTCTCCTTGGGTTGGGTGCCTGGAGACAGGACTGCGAACCGCCGCGGTTTATTCCCGCTTGCGGAAATAATTTCTGGGACACAATGGCCGCATGCTGGAAGCCTTCCTCGTCTCGACCGGCGTGGTCGCGCTCGCCGAGATGGGCGACAAGACGCAGCTGCTCGCGCTTCTGCTCGCCGCCCGCTACCGCAGGCCCGTACCGATCGTGCTCGGCATTGCCGCCGCCACGCTGGCCAACCATGCGCTCGCGGCCGCCTTCGGCGGCTGGCTGGCGACGCTGACCGGGCCGCAGGTCCTGCGCTGGCTGCTCGCGGCCTCGTTCGCGGCCATGGGCGCGTGGATGCTGTTTCCCGATAGCGCGAGCGACTTCGAGCGCAGCCGGCGCCTCGGCGTGTTCGGCACCACGCTGCTCGCGTTCTTCCTCGTCGAGATCGGCGACAAGACGCAGATCGCGACCGTGGCGCTCGCCGCCCGATACGCGTTCCTGCCCGCGGTGGTCGCCGGCACCACGCTCGGCATGCTGATCGCCAACGTGCCGGTGGTCTACGCCGGCGAGCGCCTGCTGCAGCGCCTGCCGATGAAGCTGCTGCGGCGCGTCGCGGCGGCCGCTTTCGTCGCGCTCGGGGTCCTCGCGCTCGTCGCGTGACGGGATAGGATCGGGCGATGGCACCGACGCTGCGCCAGCGCCTGCGGGCGATGCGCATCTACCTGAAGTCCTACGCCCTGTTCCTGCAGGCCTTCGACGACGCGTCGAAGGCGCTGGTGCTGCCGTTCCGCGAGCGTATCGACTTTCACCCGCGCGGCGGCCGCCCGCCGGTCACGGTGCCGGGCGCCTGCTGGACGATGCTGCCGACCGTTTGCCGCCTGCTCGGCGAGGGCATGACGCCGTCCTGGGAGGGTGCGGACCTGAAGGTCCGGTTCGGGGACTTCCAGTTCCACGCGCCGCCGCTCGACAAGTCGATCGGCTGGACGCTGAAGGAGATCTTCGTCGATGACGTCTACGGCCTGGGCGCGGCGGACCTCACCGGCCAGACCGCGCTCGATGTGGGCGCCTTCATCGGCGACTCGACCGTGGCGCTCGCCTCGCGCGGCGCGTTCGTGCACGCGTTCGAGCCGCTGCCGCTCGCCTGCGAGTACCTGCGGCGCAACGTCGAGATCAACGGGCTCGCGGATCGCGTGCGCGTGCATCCGGTGGCGCTGGCCGACCGCGAGGAGCGCGTCGCGCTCGCCGTGAACGTCGCCGGCCTCGCAGGGACCGCGACCCGCTACGACGATCCCGACCAGGGCAAGTCGGCCCGGCAAGTCGAGCAGGAGGTCCGCATGGTCGATGCCTTCGACTACCTGCGCCGCGAGGGCATCGGCTCCGCGCAGGTGGTCAAGCTGGACTGCGAGGGCGAGGAGTACGCGCTGCTCAAGGACGGCGCCCTGCTGAAGGCGCTGTCGCCGAGGATGGTGACGATGGAGTACCACCGCGGGGGCGAAGTGCTGCGCGACGTGCTGAGCGCCGCCGGCTATGCGGTGCAATGGGACGACGTCGGCACGGTCCAGGGGCACATGATCGCGCGCCGCCCCTGAGAGAGCGTGCGGCCGCCGTTCAGTTCCTCGACGCCTGCGCCGTCCACAGCGCGCAGGCGAGCAGCAGCACCGCGCCCGCCTGGTGCGCAGCGGCGAGCGGAACCGGCACGGCGAGCAGCAGCGTGCAGATGCCCAGCGTCGCCTGCAGCAGGAACATGCCGAGCAGGTGGTGCGAGGCGAGCCTGGCGCCGGTATGTTTCAGCTGAAACCAGAGCGACGGCACGAGGAGCAGCAGCACCCAGAAGATCGTCCGGTGCACGAACTGCACCGTGGCCACGTTCCAGAGGAAATTCCGCCACCAGGGCTCGAGCTGCCAGAGCTCGTCCGGGAATAGCCGGCCGTTCATGAGCGGGAAGCTGTTGTAGGCGTGCCCGGCGCGCAGGCCCGCGACGAATCCGCCCGACAGCGCCATCAGGAAGACCGCGCCGAGGACGACGAGGGACAGGGTTCGCGGTTTTCGTCCTTCATGCGAAGACAAGACGTCCAGGGCGAGCCAGAACTCGCAGCTGAAGATCAGCAGCGCCAGGCCAAGGTGGGCCGTGAGGCGGAAATGGCTCACGCGCGGATCGTCGACGAGGCCGCTCTTCACCATGTACCAGCCCATCGCTCCCTGCAGCGCGCCGAGCGCGAATATGCCCGCGAGCTTCCGGGCCAGTTCCGCGGAAAGCTTCCGCTTGAAGAGGAAGAACAGGAAGGGAAGCAGGAACGCCAGGCCGACGGTCCGCCCGAGCAGGCGGTGAGAATACTCCCACCAGAAGATCCTCTTGAAGCCCTCCAGGCCGATCTCGGCGAAGACCTGGTGGAACTGCGGCGTCTCCCGGTAGCGCGCGAACAGCGCTTCCCAGTCCGACGGCGTGAGCGGCGGCAGCGCGCCGACGAGCGGCTGCCACTCGGTGATGGAAAGCCCCGACTCGGTCAGGCGCGTGACGCCGCCCACGACGACGATCGCGAAGGTGAGGGCGGCGCAGAGGAACAGCCAGGCAGCGACCGCGCGGCCGTCCCGCGCGGTCAACACCGCGGCGCGCTCGCGGCCGGTCATTCCTCGCCGTAGATGCGGTTGATGCCGGTCGTGATGCTGCCGGCGGCGACGCCGTACAGGTGCAGCGTGACGAGCGGCTTTGCGGTCCGGTTCGAGACGCGATGGTAGATCGGCCCGCCGAGGTCGAGCTCGGCGAGTTCGCCCGCGCGCAGCGTCTTCTGGCCGAGCGGCTCGAGCAGCTTGCCGGGAGCGCGGAAGGTCTCCTCGGTGAGTTCGCCCTCCGCGACGCCGTAGGCGCACCAGACGTAGTGGCCGTGCACCGGGCTTTGCTGGCCGGGCAGCCAGGTGATCGCGGTGACCACGAACTCGTCGTCGGGGTCCACGTAGAGAAGGTGGCGCATGTAGCGCGCGGGATCGCCGACGCGGTGCTCGGGCCGCAGCCAGCTGCGGCTGCCGCCCACCGCGTCGCGCAGCGCCGCGGCGAGGCCCGGCTCGACGGCGCCGCTCTTGAGCAGCGCGCGGCCGAAGGACTTGGCGGCGCGCGCGAGCGGCGCGAGCGCGGGCTGGATCGGCGACGCGGAATTCATGGCAGGCCCGCTTTCACGAACGTGGGAAGTTTCACGTGAGTCCTTCAAACAGCTGCACCTGCACCGGCTCGCCCGGCTGCACGTTGCCCCGATCGTGCTCGAGCACGATGAAGCAGTTGGCCTCGGACATCGAGCGCAGCACGCCCGAGCCCTGCTGGCCCGTGGTGCGCACTTTCCACACGCCGCCGTCGTCGAACACGATGCCGCGCTGGTATTCGGTGCGGCCGGCGACCTTGCGGATCGGCTGCGCGCTGAGCGCGCTGAGCCTCGGAACGCCGGGGCCGGTCCTGCCGGAAAGATGGAGCAGGGCCTCGCGCACGAACTGATAGAAGGTCACCATCACCGCCACGGGGTTGCCGGGCAGGCCGAACAGGAATGCGTTGCCGATCCTGCCGAAGGCCATCGGCCTTCCCGGGCGCATGGCGATCTTCCAGAACAGCACTTCGCCCAGCTTCGCCATCAGCTGCTTCACGAAGTCGGCCTCGCCGACCGATACGCCGCCGGTGGTGATGATCGCGTCGGCGCCCGCGGCCGCCTTGCGGAACGCAGCCTCCAGCGCCTCCGGGTCGTCGCGCACGACGCCCAGGTCCTGGATCTCGACGCCGAGGCGCGCGAGCATGCCGTGCAGCGTGTAGCGGTTGGAGTCGTAGACCTGGCCCTCCTGGAGCGGCGCGCCGATCGAAGCGAGCTCGTCGCCGGTGGAGAAGAACGCGACGCGCAGGCGCCGCTTCACGCGCAGCTCGCCGAGGCCGAGCGAGGCGATGAGGCCGAGGTCCGCGGCGCCGAGCGCGCGCCCGGGCTCGAGCACCGGCACGCCCGCCTTCAGGTCCTCGCCCGCCGCGCGCACGTTCTGCCCCGCCTTCTGTCCGGGCGGGATCGCGACGCGGTCGCCCTGGGCGCGGCAGACTTCCTGGACCACGACGGCGTCGGCGCCTTTCGGCATGACGGCGCCCGTCATGATGCGCACGCACTCGCCCGCTCCGACGGCGCCGGCGAAAGGCTTGCCGGCCAATGCCGTTCCGATCTGGTTGAGATGAAATTCCTCGCTCTTCACGTCGGAGGAACGAATCGCAAAGCCATCCATCGCCGAGTTGTCGTGGCCGGGCACGTTGATGGCCGGGACGATGTCCTGCGCGAGCACGCGACCGAGCGCGTCGCGCACCGGCACCCGCTCGCTCTCCACGATCGGCGAAAGGCAGGCTCGGATCGCCTCGGCGGCCTTGTCCACGCGCAGCGCGTCCGGGTCGTAGCCGTCGACGCAGCTCACCGCCTGGGCGATCGAGCTCGGGCCGATCGCGTTCACGCCTGCTCCAGCTCGTCGCGCGTGTTGATGTTGCGGAACGCGTCGGCCTCGTCGTCGAACGCGACCTCGATCACCTCGAGCGCGGCGTACCAGGCGTCGATCTTGCGGCCGCCGCCGGCGAGGAAGGCCTCGAGGTTCGCGCGCAGCGAGCTGCGCACGAGCGCGAACACGGGATGCGGCTGGTCGCCCGTCTTCGCCACGGCGAGGTCGTTGTGCCGGAGCGCGCCCTGCAGCCTCGCGACGAGGTCCAGCGGCAGGAACGGAGAATCACAAGGCACGGTCACCGCCAATTCGTGCCTCGCCGCGCCGAGCCCCGCGTGCAGGCCCGCGAGCGGGCCGGCGAAGCCGCCGATCGCGTCGGGCACGACGCGGTGGCCGAAGCGCGCGTAGGCCTCGAGGTTCTGGTTGGCGTTGATGACGATCTCGGCGACCTGCGGCGCGAGCCGCGCGAGCACCGCGGCGATCATCGGCTCGCCGTGCAGCGGCTGCAGGCCCTTGTCGACGCCGCCCATGCGCCGGCCCAGCCCGCCCGCCAGCACGATTCCGCTCACGCCGCCCATGGCGTGATTGTAGACGGGCGCGAGGGGCCGTCCGCGCTTCCGGGCTAGTCGACGACGCGCTGCATCACCACGGTCAGGCCCGAGGCGCCGGGCGCCACCGGTGCGCTCAACCCCTCGATATCCCCCCTCTGCGGCGTCGGCGTACCGGCCTTCGACACGCGCGCGACGACGACGACCTGCGCCTGGCTGGAGATCGTCGCGCCGGCGGCCATCGCCATGCTGTCGTCGAGCTTGAAGCGGTAAGGCAGCTGGGCGACCGTGATGCGCGTGACCGCGAGCGGCATGCGCGCACCGCTGGCCGGGCGCGCGAGGATGAACACGGTGTCGCCCGGGGCGGCATTGCCGGCGAGCGCGGGATCGAGGCTCACCGTGCCGCTGACGGCGGCCGCGCCTGCGGGCGCCTTGGCCGCTGCCCGCGCGGGCGGCGCCTTGGCGACGGCGGTCTTGGCGCCGGCGGGCTCGCCCGCCAGCGTGCGCGCTTCCTCGATGCTGCCGTTCACCGACTTGGCGAACGGCGAATCCGCGGGAATCACCTTCAGGATGCGCTCCCAGTAGCCGATCGCCGCCCGGTAGTTCTTGCGGTCGAATTCCGCGGTGCCCGCGAGCGCGAGCGTCTTCACGTGATTGGGGTCGGCCGCGAGCGCGCGCTGCAGGAGCATCGAAGGCTCGCCTTCGAGGCTCTGTCCCTGCGCCATCGCGAGCGCATCCGCGTAATCGGCGAGCACGTCCGCGTCCTGCGGCGCGAGCTGCGCGGCCTTCGCGTACGCGGCGACGGCCTTGTCGAACTGGCCCATCGATGTGCGCGAGCGGCCGAGCAGAATCCAGCCATCAATGTCGTCCGGCGTCTGCTCCAGGCGGGCGGCGAGCTTCTCGACGAGCGCGGCCATCTGCTCGGGCGTGATCTCGTGGCCGTGCGCCGCGGCGCCCGTGACCGCGACGACGACCGGGTCCATCGCCACCGGATTGCCCAGGCGCCAGTAGCCGACGCCCGCGAGCACGGGCAGCAGCACGGCGACCGCGATCGCGGCGGCGCGCGGCGGCCGGGGCTGCGCGGCCTCGGGCGCGCCCGTCGCGTGCTCGGCGACGATGCGGCGCTCGATCTCGCGGCTCGCGCGCTCGAACTCTTCCTTCGTGAGCGCGCCGCGCCGCAGCTCGGCGCCGAGCTCCTCGAGCTGCTCCTGGTAGACCGTCGCGTTCGCCGCGACGCGCGCGTCCGGCGCGGCGACGCGCCGGCGCAGCAGCGGCGGCAGCAGGAAGGCGAGCGCCGTGGCGGTCATCACCGCGGCCAGGATCCAGAACAGGGTCATCGCGGCACCCCGTCGCCCTTCGCCGGTCCGAGCACGCGCTCGACCACGCGCTTCTCGTCGGGCGCGAGCGGGGCCTCCTCGGGCGCCGCGCGCCGGCGCCGGAGCACGAGCACCAGCGCGGCCGCGCCGAGCGCGAGCAGCGCGAAGGGCCCGACCCAGAGCAGCGCCGTGCGCAGCTTGAACGGCGGGTCGTAGAGCACGAAATCGCCGTAGCGCGCGGTCAGGTACTCAATGATCTGCTCGTCGCTCTTGCCGGCGGCCATCTGCTCGGCGACCTGCTTGCGCAGATCGCCCGCGAGCTCGGCGTTGGAGTCGGCGAGCGTCTGGTTCTGGCACACGAGGCAGCGCAGCTTCTCCTCGAGCTGCCGGGTGCGCTCCTGGGTCCGGAGGCTGCTCTCCTGCGCGTTGAGCCCGGACACGAGTAAGCACAGGCAAACGAGCACAAATCCGATCGTCCTGGTCATTTCTTCAACGCTGCCGCCATCGGCAACACCTTCCGTTCCAGCACCGCGGGCGTGAGCGGGCCGATCTGCTTGAAGCGGATCACGCCGTCGGCGTCGATCAGGTAGGTCTCGGGCACGCCGTAGACGCCGTAGTCGATGCCGATGCGGCCGTCGGCGTCCACCGCCGACAGCTGGTAGGGATTGCCGAACTGCTTGAGCCAGCGCTGCGCGTCCTCGCCGTTGTCCTTGTAGTTGAGGCCGAGGATCGGCAGCAGGTCCTTCTTCGAGAGCTCGACGAGCACCGGGTGTTCGTCGCGGCAGGACACGCACCAGGACGCCCAGACGTTCAGCAGCCATACCTTGCCTCGCATCTCCGTGGGCAAGAAGCGCCGGCCGTCCTGGCCCAGCACCGGCAGCTCGAAGGCGGGCGCGGCCTTGCCGATGAGCGGCGAGGGCACCTCGCGCGGATCGAGGTTCAGGCCCACGGCGAGAAAGCCCACGATCAGCAGGAACACCGCGAGCGGAAGCAACACGCGCTTCACGCGCGTTTCCCTTCGATGCGCTTCATGCGCGCTTCTTCCTGACGCGCCTCACGTCGCGCTCCGGACGGCGGTGGCGTCCTCGGTCGCCGGCGCGCGGCGCGCCGAGCCGCGGTAGCGCCGGTCGGAGAGCGCCAGCAGGCCGCCCAGCGCCATCAGGATGCAGCCGCCCCAGATCCAGCCGACGAAGGGCTTGATGTGGATGCGCACGGTCCAGGCGCCGCCGCCGACGGATTCGCCCAGCGACACGTAGACGTGGCGCGTCGCGCCGTAGTCGATCGCGGCCTCGGTCATCGGATTCTGCTGGACCCGGTAGATGCGCTTCTCGGGCGCGAGGCTCGCCACCGGCGCGCCGTCGCGCGTCACGACGACCGTGCCGCGCGCCGCGCGGTAGTTCGGCCCCGGCACCTCGCGCACGCCGTCGAATCGGAAGGTGTAGCCGCCGAGCGTCACCGACTCGCCGGGCGCCATGCGCAGGTCGCGCTCGGTCTCGTAGCTCTTCACGAGGGTCACCGCGAGGATGAACACGCCGATGCCCGCGTGAGCGAGGAGCATGCCGGCGAAGGCCGAGTTGATCCTCGGGTTGATCTTCAAGCGAACCACCAGGGCCGTGATCGCGCCGCCGATGACCCAGGCGCCGAGCAGCAGGCCGAACGCCGTGAGCGCGCCCCAGCGGCCGAAGGCGAGCGGCGCGAACAGCGCGAAGACGAGCGCGACCATCGCCGCCCAGCGCAGCCTGCGCGCGGCCTGCGCGCCGTCGCCCTTGCGCCAGGCGATGAGCGGCCCGACGCCCGCCAGCAGGACGGCCGGCGCCATGAGCGGCAGGAAGACCGAATCGAAGTAAGGCGGTCCGACCGAGATTTTCGCGAGGCCGAGCGCGTCCAGGAACAGCGGATACAGCGTGCCGAGCAGCACCGCGCCGCAGGCCACGAGCAGCAGCACGCTGTTGGCCAGCAGCATCGACTCGCGCGACAGCAGCTCGAAGCGCGCGCCCGGCGCGACCTTGCCCATGCGCCAGGCGTAAAGCGCGAGCGAGCCGCCGATCACGAACGCGAGGAAGCCGAGGATGAACACGCCGCGCCGCGGGTCGGTGGCGAACGCGTGCACCGAGGTGAGCACGCCCGAGCGCACGAGGAAGGTGCCGAGCAGCGAGAGCGAGAACGCGAGGATCGCGAGCAGCACGGTCCAGGCCTTGAACGCGCCGCGCTTTTCGGTGACGGCGAGCGAATGGATGAGCGCGGTACCGACCAGCCAGGGCATGAACGACGCGTTCTCGACCGGGTCCCAGAACCACCAGCCGCCCCAGCCGAGCTCGTAGTACGACCAGAAGCTGCCGAGCATGATGCCGATGGTGAGGAACATCCAGGCGGCCGTGGTCCAGGGACGCGACCAGCGCGCCCAGCTCGCGTCCAGGCGCCCGTCGAGCAGCGCCGAGATGGCGAACGCGAACGCCACCGAGAAGCCGACGTAGCCCATGTAGAGCATCGGCGGGTGGAACACCATGCCCGGGTCCTGCAGCAGCGGATTGAGGTCGCGCCCGTCCGCCGCGCCGGGCAGCAGGCGCTCGAAGGGATTGGAGGTGAACAGCAGGAACGAGAGAAACCCGAGGCTCACGAGGCCCATCACCCCGAGGATGCGCGCCACCATGTCGTCGGGCAGGGCGCCGCTGAACACCGACACGGCGAGCATCCAGACCGAGAGCATGAGCACCCAGAGCAGCAGCGAGCCCTCGTGGCTGCCCCAGGTCGCGGCGATGCGATAGTGCACGGGCAGCTGCGAGTTGGAATTGGTCGCGACGTTGAGCACCGTGAAGTCGTTGCTGTAGAAGGACCAGGCGAGGCAGCCGAAGGCGAAGGCGACGAACACGAGCTGCCCCTGCGCCGCGGGGCGCGCGAGCGCCGTGAAGGCCGGGATGCGCCGCGCCGCGCCCAGCAGCGGCAGCGTGCCCTGCACGAGCGCGATGACCGCCGCGATGATCAGCGCGAAATGGCCGAGCTCGGGGATCATCGCCCGCTCCCGGAAGTCACCACGCTGCGCGCGGCCCTGTCGGCCTCGGCCTTGGACAGCGCGTGCGCCGCCTCCGGCGGCATGTAGTTCTCGTCGTGCTTGGCGAGCACCTCGGAGGCGTGGAACACGCCGTCCGGCCCGAGCCGCCCCTGCGCCACCACGCCCTTGCCCTCCTTGAACAGGTCGGGAAGGATTCCCGTATAGCTCACGGGAATGCTCTGCGCGGTGTCGGTGACCACGAACTGCACGGTCACGCCGTCGGCCTGCCGCCTGAGGCTGCCCTTTTCCACCATGCCGCCCACGCGGAACGTCTTCTCCACCGGCGCCTCCTTGTTCGCGATCTGGCTCGGGCTGAAGAAGAACACCACGTTGCCCTGGAAGGCCTTCAGCACCAGCGCCGCGGCGACGGCGATGAGCGCCACGCCCGCGCCGATCGCGATCATGCGTTGGTGACGGGGTTTCATCGATTCAGCGTCCAGATCTCGATCGCAATGCAAATCGCGGCAACGACGTAGGAGCCCCAAACATAGAAGCCGTAGCCCCCCATGGCGAGGAAATCGCTCACGCGGCAGCTCCTACGCCTTCCTTGGTGAGGCGCACCCACTCGGCATCGCGCTCGCGCTCGAGGATGATGCGCCGCACGCGCGCGAGCGCGGTGGCGATGCTGTACATCCAGGCCGCGAGCGCCATCAGCAACATGCCGGCGAGCATCGCCCTGGCCATCGAAGGCGCGCGCGTGAGGCTCACCGAGGCGCCCTGGTGCAGCGTGTTCCACCATTGCACCGAGAAATAGATGATCGGCACGTTGACCACGCCGACGAGCGCGAGGATCGCGCCGGCCCGGTCGGCGCGCACCGGGTCCGGGATCGCTTCCTTGAGCGCGATGAAGCCGAGGTAGAGAAACAGCAGCACGAGCTCGGAGGTCAGGCGCGCGTCCCAGACCCAGTAGGCGCCCCAGGTCGGCCGGCCCCAGAGCGCGCCCGACCAGAGCGCGACGAAGGTGAACATTGCGCCCGTGGGCGCGATCGCCGAGGCCATCATCCCCGACAGCCGCGTGTTGAGCGCGAGGCCGACGCCCGCCCAGCCCGCCATCACGCAATACAGGAACATCGACATCCAGGCCGCGGGCACGTGCAGGAAGATGATGCGGTAGGCCTCGCCCTGCGTCGCGTCGGTCGGCGCGACGACGAAGCCCACGTACAGGCCCGCGGCGGCAAGCGCGGCCGCGAGCGCCCCGAACCAGGGAATCACCTTCCCGGCGACCGGAAAAAACGCCTGCGGAGAGGCGAGGCGGAACAGTTCGGAGCTCATCAGTCGAGGGCGACCCGCAGGGCCGCGCACGCAGCCCAGGGGCCGACGAGCGAGGATACCGCAAGGAACGCGCCCAGCAGCGACAGATACGCGTCCGGCTTGATCCCGATCAAGCTGGCGCCGACCGCGCCCGCGCCGAAGATCAGCACCGGAACGAACAGCGGCAGCACCAGCAGCGCCAGCAGGGCGCCGCCGCCGCGCACGCCGAGCGTGAGCGCGGCGCCCGCCGCGCCCACGAGGCTCAGCACCGGCGTGCCGACGAGCAGCGAGGCGAGCAGCACGAGCTGCGCGTCGGCCGGCACGCCGTACTGAAGGGCGATGACCGGGGACACCAGCGTGAGCGGCAGCCCGGTGAGCAGCCAGTGCGCGGCGGTCTTGGCGAGCACCACCTCCACGAGCGGATGCGGCGCGACCAGCATCTGCTCGAGCGTCCCGTCGGCATGGTCCGCGGCGAACAGCCGCGGCAGCGACAGCACCGCGGCGAGCAGCGCCGCGATCCAGACCACGCCGGCCGCCATCGCGCGCAGCTGGTTCGGCTCGGGGCCGACGCCGAACGGAAACAGGCTCGCCACGACGACGAAGAACACCAGCACGTTGAGCGCGTCGCCCTTGCGCCGCAGCGCAAGGCGCAGCTCCCGGCGCACCACCAGCAGGAAGGCGCGGCCCATCGCGTCCTAGGACAGGTCCAGCGCGCGCATGTCCGCTGCGCCGATCGGCACGTCCTGGTGCGAGGTCAGCACCAGCAGGCCGCCTGCCGCGACGTGCGCCGCGCACAGCGCGCTCACGCGCCCGATCGCCTCGTCGTCGAGCGCGGAGAACGGCTCGTCGAGCAGCCACAGCGGCACCGCCGCGGCGAGCGCGAGGCGCGCGAGCGCCGCGCGCTTGCGCTGGCCCTGCGACAGGAAGCGCGCGGGCAGGCCCGCGAGCCGGGCGATGCCCAGCTGTTGAAGCGCGGTCATGCCATCGACATCCTCCAATGCGGAAAAACGCGCCGAGAATTCGAGGTTCTCCAGGACGGTCAGCTCGTCCTTCACTGCCGGCGCGTGGCCGAGGAACAGCATTTCCCTCCGGTAATCGTCGCCGATCGGATCGCCGCGCCAGCGAATGGTTCCCGCCGCCGGTCGCGTCAGGCCCGCGAGCGTGCGCAGCAGCGTCGTCTTGCCCGCGCCGTTGGCGCCGCGCACGCGCAGCAGTTCGCCCGGCGCAAGGCTGAAATCGAGGTTGGCGAATAGGCGCAGCCCGCCGCGTTCGCAGGCGAGCCCCGTCGTCTCAAGCATGCTGCTGATTTTACGCGGGAAGCGGCCGGCGAACCGGCGCGGCCCGAGGCGCCGTTTTCGGGTATCGTGCGGCCATGCCGAACCGCTGGCTAGGGCCGTTCCTCAACCTCGGGCACCTGCTCGACCACCTTGCGATGCTGGTCTTTCCGACCGCCGTGGTGGCGATCGGGCGCGAATGGGGCGAGCCCTATTCGGATCTGCTGCCGCTCGCGCTCGGCAGCTTCATCGCTTTCGGCGCCTTCGCGATTCCCGCGGGCTGGCTGGCGGACCACTGGAGCCGCTACCGGGTGCTGGCGCTGTTCTTCTTCGGCATCGGCGCGTCGCTGTTCCTGACCGGATTCGCCCGGGAGCCCTGGCAGATCGCGGCCGGCCTCACGCTCACGGGGGCGTTCGCGGCGATCTACCACCCGGTGGGCATCGCGATGCTGGTGGCCGCGCCGGAG
>DATIYN010000002.1:0-9666 GCA_035517595.1 Burkholderiales bacterium | reverse complement strand
TATCACCATGCGCACTACTACCCGGCGATCGGCTATTCGATCGCCGTGCTGCCCGCCGGCGTGGTGACGATCGGCTTCGGAGGCGGGCGGCTCTACTTCCACGGCGGCGTGTTCTACCGTCCGGCGGGCGCGGCGTTCGTCGTCGTGCGTCCGCCGTTCGGGCTCGTCGTGCCCGTGCTCCCGCCCGCGTACGCGACGCTCTGGATCGCCGGCGCCCCCTATTACTATGCCAACGAAACGTACTACGCCGCGGCTCCCGGGGGCGCCGGTTACACCGTGGTGGCGCCTCCCCCGGGCGCCGAGCCGACCACGGAATCTCCGCTTCCTCCCCCCGCCGCCTCGTCCTCTCCGGAGGTACAGGCGCCGCGCTCGTCCGCCCAGCCGACCGCCGGTTCCTGGTACTACTGTGAATCGGCCAAGGCCTACTACCCGTACGTCCAGCAGTGCCAGGAAGGCTGGCGCGCGGTTCCCGCTGTGCCTCCGGGCGCACCCTCCCGGTAGCGCGCGCCCGGGCTCGCCGTCGATCCGGAGTTGACTTAGAGCAACGGCGCGAGCGCTCGCCCGCGGATCCGCCCGCATTTTCGAAACGGCGTGCATTGAAAGGCGCGTGCAAGCATCGGGAAAGGCCTTCGAAAGCTTGCACGCGCATCCTGTGGCTGTAGCAGCGCGGCCGGGGAACTTCCTCCTCCTCCCCTCGGCCGAGGACTTTGGGGCCCACTTCGCGTGGGCCCTTTTCTTTGGCGAACCTGACGGGGGGTTATGATTGGCCGCGTGAGAGTGCTGATAGTCGAGGACGACGCCGCGCTGGCGAGCGGCATCGCGCGCATCCTCGAAGGCGAGGGCCATGCGGTGGACGTCATGGCCAAGGGCGAGCAGGCGGTGCTCGGCGCGCGACAGGAGCGCTTCGACCTGATCATCCTGGACGTCGGGCTGCCGGGGATCGACGGCTTCGAGGTGCTGCGCCGGTTGCGCGCCGCCGGCGACCGCACGCCGGTCCTGGTGTTGACCGCGCGCGATGCGCTCGACGACCGCGTGCACGGCCTGGATCTCGGCGCCGACGACTACATGGCCAAGCCTTTCGCGATGCCGGAGCTCGCCGCGCGCGTGCGCGCGCTCGTGCGCCGCTCGCAGGCGCAGACCGGGCCGAAGATCGTCCACGGACCGCTCGTGCTCGACACGCTCGCGCGCCGGGCGACGCTGAACGGCGCGCCGCTCGATCTCGCCGCGCGGGAATGGGCGGTGCTGGAGGTGCTTCTCGCGCGCGTGGAGAAGATCGTCTCGAAGGAAGCCATCATCCAGGCGGTGGCGAGCTGGGGCGAGGAGCTGACCCCCAACGCGATCGAAGTCTACGTGTCGCGCCTGCGCGCGAAGCTCGATGGCGCCGGCATCAAGATCCGCACGGTGCGCGGCTTCGGCTACATGCTCGAGGAGTATCGCGAAGTCGGCGCCGAGGGCGCGCCGGCCGGATCGTAGACCGGGCGGCCGGCGGCCCGCGATGACGACGCGCCGGACCCTCCGCTCGCATCTGCTGAGGCTGCTGCTGCCGCCCGTGGCGGTGCTGCTCGTGCTCGGCACGGTCGGCGCCTACTATCTCGCGCTGGATCCCGCGAACGAGGCCTACGACCAGGCGCTGATCGACGTCGCGATCGCGCTCGGCGAGAGGATTCGCGGCGACGACGGCAAGCTCGCCTTCGATCTGCCGGGCGCGGCCGAGCAGGTGCTGCGCACCGACCGCTACGACACGATCTACTACCTCGTGCGCAATCCCGACGGCAGCCGGCTGGCGGGCGATTCCGGGTTGCCGCCGCCGCCGCATGGCGCCGAGCCCGAAGACGGCGTCATCGCCTACGACGGGCTCTACCACGAGCAGGCGTTGCGGCTGGTCGCGCTGCTGGTGCCCTGCGGCGGACGCATCTGCACCGTCCAGGTCGCCGAGACGACCAAGAAACGGCGCGCGCTGGCGAGCGACATCGCGCTGGCGGGCGTCGTTCCATCGGCCGTGATCACGCTGCTGCTGCTCGGGCTGGTCTGGTTCGGCGTGAAGCGCGGCCTCACGCCGCTGGAGGACCTGTCCCGCGAGATCCGGGCCCGATCGGCGCGGGACCTGCAGCCGATCGATCCGGCGCGCGCGCCCGAAGAAGCGCTGCCGCTGGTGGCCGCGCTCAACCAGCTGTTCGGCCGCGTCGGCGAGGCGAGCGCCAACCAGCAGCGCTTTCTCGCCAATGCCGCGCACCAGCTGCGCACGCCGCTCGCCGGTCTGCAGGCCCACACCGAGCTCGCGCTGTCGCACGACCCGCCCGCGGAGCAGCGCGCGCAGCTCGAGCAGCTGCGCACGGCGACGATCCGCACGGCGCGGCTCGCGAACCAGCTGCTCGCGCTCGCGCGCGCCGAGCCCGGCGGAGCGCGCGCCGATGCGGTCGCGACGGTCAACCTGCGCTCGGTGGTCGAAGACGCGGCCGACGAATGGGTGCACCGCGCGATGGCCAAGGAGATCGATCTCGGGTTCGAGCTCGCGGACGCGCCGGTCGCCGGCGACGCGCTGCTGCTGCGCGAGGCGCTCGGCAACCTGATCCACAACGCGCTCGAATATTCTCCGCCGGGCGCGCGCGTCACGGTGCGCACGGGCGTGCGGAACCAGCATCCCTTTCTCGAGGTCGAAGACGACGGACCCGGCATTCCGCCCGCCGAGCGCGAGCGGGTGCTCGAACGCTTCTACCGCATGGCCGGGACCGCCGGCACCGGCAGCGGCCTCGGGCTCTCGATCGTGCGCGAGATCGCGGTGGCGCACCGCGCCGAGATCGAGATCGGCGCCGGCGAGGCGGGCCGCGGCTGCAGACTTGGGTTAACATTTCCGCATGGATAGCGTCGACATCGAGGTCCTGAGGAGCGCCGAGGCCTGGCGCAAGGCGGGCCATCGCGTCACCTTCGGCACGATCGTCCGGACCTGGGGCTCGGCGCCGCGTCCGGTCGGGGCGCTGGTGGTGATCCGCGACGACGGCCAGGTGGTGGGATCGGTATCGGGCGGCTGCGTGGAGGACGACCTCGTCGAGAAGGTGCGCTCGGGCAAGGTCGCGAAGGACGGGCCCCAGCACCTCGTCTACGGGGTGACCAACGAGGAGGCGACGCGCTGGGGACTGCCCTGCGGCGGCACGCTCGAGCTGGTGCTCGAGCCGGTGACCGGGCAGAGCGGCTTCGGCGCGCTGCTCGAGACCATCGCCAAGCAGCAGCTGGTGCGGCGCCGGCTGGAACTGGAGAGCGGGCAGGTTTCGCTGCAGGCGGGACGCGCCGACGACGTGCTCGAGTTCGACGGCAAGGTGCTCGTCACCGTGCACGGGCCGCGCTGGCGCCTGTTCCTGATCGGCGCGGGCCAGCTCACGCGCTACCTCGCGGAGATGGCGCGCATGCTCGACTATCAGGTCACGGTGGTGGATCCGCGCGACGAATATGCGGGGGGCTGGGACCTGCCGGGCGCGGCGCTGGACCGCGGCATGCCCGACGACGTGATCGCGGCGGCGAACCTGGACGGACACAGCGCGGTGGTCGCGCTCACGCATGATCCGAAGCTTGACGACCTCGCGCTCATGGAGGCGCTGAAGTCGCCGGCCTTCTATGTCGGCGCGATCGGCTCGAAGAAGAACAACGACGCGCGCCGGCTGCGCCTGAAGGAATTCGACGTCTCGGAGGGCGAGATTGCGCGCCTGCGCGGTCCCGTCGGGCTCTACATCGGCTCGAAGACGCCGCCGGAAATCGCGGTGGCGATCCTCGCGGAGATGACGGCGGTGCGCCACGGCGTCCCGGAGCCCTCGTGGGCGGCCAAGCCCGCGCGGCGCTTCGATCCTTCGGCCTGCGAAGTCCCCCCGCAGAAGCAGAAGGCCTGACTTGAACGTCGTCGCGATCCTGCTCGCGGCGGGATCGGCGACCCGCTTCGGCTCCGACAAGCTTCTGCACGCGCTGCCGCACCAGGTGCCGATCGCCGTCCAGGCCCTGCGCCACCTGAGGGCGGTCTTCGGCGACCAGGTCGTCGCCGTGGTGCGCCCCGGCGCCAGCGGGCTGCAGGCGCGACTCCAGGCCGAGGGCTGCCGCATTGCAGTCTGCGAGCGCGCCGCCGAAGGCATGGGCGCGAGCCTCGCCTGCGGCGTGCGCGCGGCGCAGGAAGGAGGCATCCGGGCCGACGCCTATCTCGTCGCGCTGGCCGATATGCCCTTCATCCGGCCCTCCAGCATCGCCGCGGTGCGTGACGCTCTGGCGCGGGGCGCGGCGCTCGCCGCGCCGTATTTCCGCGCACGCCGCGGGCATCCGGTCGGCATCGCGTCGCGCTTTCGCGACGAATTGCTGCAGCTGCGCGGCGACGAGGGGGCAAAGCGCCTGCTCGAGCGACATGCGTCAGATTTGGTAAAGATTCCCATTGGCGATCCGGCGGTGCTGCGCGACATCGATACGCCGGGTGACCTCGCGCCGCCGCTCGTCGTATAGTCCGGACCGGCCCATGGAAACCGCCCAGCGCGCGGTGCTGTTCGTCGACGTCACGGACAGCACCAAACTCTACGAATCGCTCGGCGACACGGTCGCGCTCGCGCTCATCAAGGGCGTGTTCGCGCGCCTGGAGAAGGTCATCGCGAAGCACACTGGGGCCGTGGTGAAGACGCTCGGCGACGGCATCATCTGCGTGTTCGAGGATCCGGACCACGCGTTCCGCGCCGCCTGCGAGATCCAGACCACGGTGCACGCGGCCGCGCAGGGTACCAAGAACCGCCTTCAGCTGAAGATCGGCTTCACCTATGGCCCGGTGATCCTGTCCAAGGGCGACGTGTTCGGCGACACCATGAACGTATGCTCGCGCCTGGTGGTGCTCGCCAATCCCGAGCAGATCCTCACCTCGGCACAGACCGTGGACGCGCTCACGCCCGGCCTGCGCACGCGCTGCCGCGCGCTGTTTCCCACCCGCATCAAGGGCAAGGCCGAGGAGGTCGCGGTGAGCGAGGTGATGTGGCGCTACGACCCGGCCGTCACCGAGACCAATCTCACGCGCGCCGACTTCGCCAAGGCCGTGCAGCAGTCGTTGAAGCTGATCTACCGGGGCAACATCTTCGTGGTCAACCGCAGCCGGCCGACCATCCAGATGGGGCGCGACGACGGCAACGATATCGTGATCGTGAGCCTGTTCGCCTCGCGCATCCACGCGCGCGTGCACACGCGCGAGGGCCACTTCGTGATCACCGACCTGTCGAGCAACGGCACCTTCCTGCTCGTGGACGAGCATTCCAGCGAGGTGCACCTGCGCCGCGAGGAGGCGGTGCTATCCGGGCGCGGCTGGATCGGCCTCGGCAAGAACGCCACGCGCCACGGCGACCATTCGGTGCGCTACTCGCTGCAGGCCGAAGGGGTATGACGCCCGGCTGGTAAAATCGGTCATGTTCGCGACCAGGTTCCAGCAGCCGGCCGACGCCCTGGCGCAGGCCGATCCCGAGTTGTTCGGCGCCATTCGTCTGGAGGCGCGCCGCCAGGAAGACCACGTCGAGCTCATCGCGTCCGAAAACTACGTGAGCCGCGCGGTGCTCTCCGCACAGGGCTCGGTGCTCACCAACAAGTACGCCGAGGGCTACCCCGGCCGGCGCTACTACGGCGGCTGCGAATTCGTCGACATCGCCGAGACGATCGCGATCGAGCGCGCGAAGAAGCTGTTCGGCGCGCCCTGGGCGAACGTGCAGCCGCACTCGGGCTCGCAGGCCAACCAGGCGGTCTACACCGCGGTCCTGAAGCCCGGCGACACCTTCCTCGGCATGTCGCTCGCGATGGGCGGTCACCTCACCCATGGCTCGCCCGTCAATCTCTCGGGCAGGCTCTACCGCGTGGTCTCGTACGGCTTGAACCGGAGCGAAGAGATCGACTACGAGGAGGCGGAAAAGATCGCCCTGAGAGAAAGGCCCCGGCTGATCGTGACCGGCGCCTCGGCCTACTCGCGCGTGATCGACTGGCGGCGCTTCCGCGAAATCGCGGACAGGTGCGGCGCGCTGCTGATGTCGGACATGGCGCACTATGCGGGCCTGGTCGCGGCAGGCCTGTATCCGTCGCCCGTCGGCGTGGCCGACTTCGTCACCTCCACCACGCACAAGACGCTGCGCGGACCGCGCGGCGGCCTGATCCTCGGCAAGGCCGAGCAGGAGAAGGCGATCAACTCGTCCATCTTCCCCGGCCTGCAGGGCGGGCCGTTGATGCATGTCATCGCCGCCAAGGCGGTCGCGCTCGGCGAGGCGCTCGCGCCCGAGTTCAAGGGCTACCAGCAGGCCGTGATCGCGAATGCGCGCGCGATGGCGCGCGCGCTGCAGAGGCGCGGCCTGCGCGTCGTCTCGGGCGGCACCGACTGCCACATGTTCCTGCTCGACCTGCGCGCCAAGGACATCACCGGCAAGGATGCCGAAGTTGCGCTCGGCCGCGCGCACATGACCGTCAACAAGAACGCGGTCCCGAACGATCCGCAGAAGCCGACAGTCACTTCCGGCATCCGCATCGGCTCGCCCGCGATGACGACGCGCGGCTTCGGCGAGGCGGAAGCCGAGAAGCTCGCGGGACTCATGGCCGACGTGCTGGAGGACCCGCGCACCGAGCTGACGCTGCAGCGCGTGGCGCGCGAGGTGAAGGCGATGTGCGCGAAGTTCCCGGTGTACGCCTAGCGGGCGGCCCGCATGCGCTGCCCGTTCTGCTCGAGCGAGGACACCCAGGTGGTCGACACGCGCTCGAACGAGGACAGCAACGTCATCCGCCGGCGCCGCCGCTGCCCGAAGTGCGAGAAGCGCTTCACCACCTACGAGCGCGTCGAGCTGCGCATGCCGCGCCTCGTCAAGAAGGGCGGCGGCCGCACCGATTTCGACCGCGACAAGCTGGTCGGCAGCATGATGCTCGCGCTGCGCAAGCGTCCCGTGAAGACCGAGGACGTCGATGCCGCCGCCGACCGCATCGAGGAGAAGCTGCGCTCGCTCGGCGAGCGCGAGGTCCCGACCAGCCGCGTCGGCGATCTCGTGATGCGCGAACTCGCGCGCCTGGACAAGATCGCCTATATCAGGTTCGCCTCGGTGTACCGCAGCTTCGAGACGCCCGACGACTTCCGCGAGGCGGTGCAGGAAGTCAAGACCAAGAAGCGAAGAAAGTAAGAACCCGGTCGTGAGCTTCAGTGCCCTCGACCGCGCGATGATGGCGCGGGCGCTCGAGCTTGCCGGCAAAGGCCTGTACACGACCACGCCCAACCCGCGCGTCGGCTGCGTCGTCGCGCAAGGCGAGAAGGTCATCGGCGAGGGCTGGCACGAGAAGGCGGGCGCACCGCATGCGGAAGTCTTCGCCCTGGAGCAGGCAGGCGCCGGAGCCGCGGGCGCGACCGCCTATGTGACCCTCGAGCCGTGCAGCCATCAAGGCCGGACGCCGCCGTGCGCGCATCTGATCGTTGCGAAGAAGGTCAAGCGGGTCGTTGCGGCCATGCTCGACCCGAATCCCGAGGCCGCGCACGGCGGCGCGCAGCTCGCCGCCGCCGGCATCGCCTTCGAGCACGGCTTGCTGGAAGCCGAGGCGAGGGAGCTCAACATCGGGTTCGTGTCACGCATGACGCGCGGCCGGCCCTGGGTGCGCCTGAAGATCGCGGCGACCCTGGACGGGCGCACCGCGCTCGCCGACGGGCGCAGCCAGTGGATCACGGGACCCGAGGCGCGCAAGGACGGCCACCGCTGGCGCGCGCGCGCCTGCGCGATCCTCACCGGCATCGGCACCGTCAAGGCCGACGACCCGCGCCTGACCGTGCGCGAAGTGGAGACGCCGCGCCAGCCGCTGCGCGTGGTCGTCGACAGCCGGCTGGAGATCCGGCACGACGCCCGGGTGCTCGAGGGCGCCGGCGCGCTGATCTTCACGGCGATCGACGCCGACCGGCCCCTGAACGCTGAGACGCACCTTCTGCCGAACTCCCGCGGCAAGGTCGAGCTGCCCGAGATGCTCAACGAGCTCGCGCGCCGCGGCGTGAACGAGCTGCACGTCGAGGCGGGTGTCCGCCTCAACGGCTCGCTCGTGCGCGAGGGCTGCGTGGACGAGTTTCTGATCTACTTGAATCCCAGCTTCCTGGGCGACGAATCGCAGGGGATGCTTGCGCTGCCCGGGATTGCGGGCCTGGACGACAGAATGAAGGTCAAGATCACGTCGCTCGAGCGCGTCGGCGACGACATTCGCATCCTCGCGAGGCTCTGATGTTCACCGGCATCGTCCAGGCCGTCGGCCGCATCGAAAAGCTCAACCCGCACGCGGTCGCCACCGGCCGCTTGCCGCTCGGCGACGTGCGCATCGGCGACTCGATCTGCGTGCAGGGCTGCTGCCTCACGGTGGTGCGCAAGGCGAAGGGCCGGCTGTGGTTCGACGTCTCGCGCGAGACGTTGCGCGTCACGGCGGGGCTCGACCGGCCGGGCGCGGTGAACCTGGAGAAATCGCTCGGCCTCGGCGACAGGCTGGGCGGACACCTGGTCACCGGGCACGTGGACGGAGTCGGGGTTGTTCTCGCCTTTTCCCGGGGAGTCCTGAAAGTCAAGGCGCCCAGGGAGCTGGCGCGCTACATCGCGCGCAAGGGATCGATCTGCGTGGACGGCGTGAGCCTCACTGTCAACCGCGTGCGGGGCGCGTCATTCGAGGTCTTCCTCATTCCGCACACCCTCGCGGCGACGACGCTGCGCCGCCTGGCGCGCGGCAGCCGCGTCAACCTCGAGATCGACCTGCTGGCGCGCTACGTCGAGCGGCTTCAGCGCGGACGCGCGGCGTCGTTCAGCGACCAGTCGTAGTCCAGGAACTCGATCGGCGCCTTGCGCGCCTCGACGAGCGCGACGCCGGCGGCGTCGTCGGCCAGCAGCTTCGCGTGGCTCGCGAAGAACTGCGCGCGCGACTGGATCGGCGCCGCGCTTGCGTCGAAGCCGCGCGCGCCGCGCCGCCAGTCCTCCTTGGCCCAGTCGAAGATTTTCGAGACCTTCAGGCGGCCGCTCTGCGGCTCGTAGCGGTTGCGGCTCCGGTCGGTGAGGAAGCGCGCCATCTGCTCGTCCAGCTGGGCGCCGAGCCGTTCCGCGGCGTAGGCTTCCTCGCGCAGCATCGGACAGCCGATCGACGCGCAGTTCAGCGCGAAGTGGATCCGCACCTCGTCGTAGGCGCCGGGAAGCCGCAGCATGTCGTTTTCGATGTCGTCCAGCGACGCCGGGCGGCCGAGCAGCGTGAAGAACCGGTCCTTGAAGGGATTGCCGAACACGCGCCCGAAATCCCAGATCGAGCGCAGGTCGGGATAGCGTGTGAGGATCTTCTCCACGGCGAATGCGTTGTAGGCGTTCAGCAGGAACGCGAGGCGCTGCGCGCGCGACCAGCGCTCGAAGTCGGCCGGCGCGACCCGCGACAGCGAATCCAGGTAGCGGCGCAGCGCGTCGTGGTCCTGCGCGAGCTCCCGGTAGCGTACCCGCGAGGCGTGCCCGCCTTCGAGGACGACGACGTGCCTGGACAGCAGCGCGTTCCAGGCGCTGTGGGAATGGTCGAACGCCGGCGCAGGAGACTGCGCGCGGGCGCCGCCGCAGAGCGCGAGCAGCGCAACAATCCCAAGACAGAATTTTTTCACCGATGCCAACCCGCGCATGCTACTTCTCCACGACCACGCGTTGATACAGG
>DATIYN010000001.1:0-2944 GCA_035517595.1 Burkholderiales bacterium | reverse complement strand
CTGAAGAACGACATCACCGGCGGGGCGACGCCGGCCGCCTTCGAGCCGAGCATCGACTACGTGGTGGTGAAGATCCCGCGCTTCACCTTCGAGAAGTTCCCGGCCGCGAACGACCGGCTCACCACGCAGATGAAGTCGGTGGGCGAGGTGATGGCGATCGGCCGCACTTTCCAGGAGTCGCTGCAGAAGGCGCTGCGCGGCCTCGAGACCGGCCTCGACGGGCTCACCCCGCAGCTCGCCGTGCCGCTCTCGGACGAGGACCGCGACCGTCTCGCGCACGAGCTGCGCGCGCCCGGGCCCGATCGGCTGCTGTACGTCGCGGATGCCTTCCGCGCCGGCTGGACGCGCGCGCGCGTCGGCGAGCTGACCCGCATCGACCCCTGGTTCCTCGCGCAGCTCGAGGAGCTGGTGCGCGAGGAGCGCGAGGTCGGCACTCACGGCTTGGGCGCGCTCACGGCCGACCGCTTGCGCTCGCTCAAGCGCCGCGGCTTCTCCGACAGCCGCCTGGGAAGGCTGCTCGACATGCCGGAGAAGGCGATCCGCGACAAGCGTCACGAGCTCAAGGTGCTGCCGGTCTACAAGCGCGTGGATACCTGCGCCGCCGAGTTCGCCACCTCCACCGCCTACATGTACTCGACCTACGAGGAGGAATGCGAGGCGGATCCGACGGATAAGCGCAAGATCGTGATCCTCGGCGGCGGACCCAACCGCATCGGCCAGGGGATCGAGTTCGACTACTGCTGCGTGCATGCCGCGCTGCAGCTGCGCGACGACGGCTTCGAGACCATCATGGTCAACTGCAACCCGGAGACCGTCTCCACCGACTACGACACCTCCGATCGGCTGTACTTCGAGCCGCTCACCCTCGAGGACGTGCTGGAGATCCTGGCGGTCGAGAAGCCCGAGGGCGTCATCGTGCAGTTCGGCGGCCAGACGCCGCTCAAGCTGTCGCGGGCGCTGGAGGCGGCCGGGGCGCCGATCATCGGCACCTCTCCCGATTCGATCGACGTCGCCGAGGACCGCGAGCGTTTCCAGGCGCTGGTGCGCAAGCTCAATCTCAAGCAGCCGGCCAACGCCACGGCGCGCGCCGAGGAGCAGGCGGTGACGCTGGCGCGCGAGGTGGGCTTTCCGCTGGTGGTGCGGCCCTCCTACGTGCTCGGCGGGCGTGCCATGGAGATCGTGTTCAACGAGGACGACCTGCGCGCCTACATGGGGAGCGCGGTCAAGGTCTCGAACGACAGCCCGGTGCTGCTCGATCGCTTCCTCGACGTCGCTATCGAGGTGGATGTCGATGCGGTGTGCGACGGCGAGGACGTGCTGATCGGCGGCATCATGGAGCACGTCGAGCAGGCGGGCGTGCATTCCGGCGACTCGGGCTGCTCGCTGCCGCCCAACAGTCTGTCCCGCGAGATGCAGTCGGACCTGCGCGAGCAGACGCGCAAGCTCGCGCGCGCGCTCAATGTCGTCGGTCTCATGAACGTGCAGTACGCCATTCAGGCCGGCGTCATCTACGTGCTCGAGGTCAACCCGCGTGCCTCGCGCACCGTGCCGTTCGTCTCCAAGGCGACCGGGCTCCCCCTCGCCAAGGTGGCCGCGCGCGTCATGACCGGGCGCAAGCTGAAGCAGCTGGTCGGCGCGGTGGAGCGCGTGCCGCATTTCTTCTCGGTGAAGGAGGCGGTGTTCCCGTTCAACAAGTTCCCCGAGGCCGACCCGATCCTGGGTCCGGAGATGAAATCGACCGGCGAGGTCATGGGCACGGGGCGCACCTTCGGCGAGGCCTATGCGAAGGCACAGAGCGCCTCGGGCGTGACGCTGCCGCGCAAGGGTGTGTGCTTCATCAGCGTGCGCGAGCGCGACAAGCCGGGCGCGGTGCAGCTCGGCAAGAAGCTCACCGAGCGCGGCTTCGAGCTGCTCGCCACCGAGGGCACGGCGCGCGCGCTCACCGAGGCCGGGGTTGCCTGCCGGCGCGTCAACAAGGTGCGCGAGGGGCGCCCGCACATCGTCGACATGATCAAGAACGACGAGGTGGACCTCATCGTCAACACCACCGAGGGCAAGCAGGCGATCCGCGAGTCGAACTCGATCCGGCGCGAGGCGGTGCACCGCCGCGTCACCTATTACACGACGCTCGCCGCCGGGGTCGCGACGCTGGAAGCGCTCGATCATCTCGACGAGGTCGAGGTCAACCGGCTGCAGGACCTGCACCTCGAGGCGTCCGGCATATGAAGCGCACTCCGATGACCTCGCGCGGCGCCGAGGCGCTGCGCGCGGAGCTGAAGCGTCTGAAGTCCGAGGCGCGCCCGGCGGTGATCAAGGCGATCGCGGATGCCCGCGGCCACGGAGATCTCTCCGAGAACGCCGAGTATCACGCGGCGCGCGAGCAGCAGGGCTTCATCGAGGGGCGCATCACCGAGATCGAGCGCAAGCTGGGTAGCGCCGAGATCATCGACACCGCGACCCTTCGCCACACCGGCAAGGTGGTGTTCGGCTCGACGGTGGAGCTCGAGGATCAGGCCGACGGCGCCCGCGTCGTCTACCAGATCGTCGGCGAGGACGAGGCGGAGATCCGCGCCGGCCGTATCTCGGTCACCTCGCCTATCGCGCGTGCCGTGGTCGGCAAGTCCGAGGGCGACGTGGTGGACGTCGCCGCCCCCGGCGGCGTGCGCTCCTACGAGATCGTCGCGGTCAAGCTGAACTGATTTTTTGGCTGAAATCGCCTGGCGGCGATTTCAGCAGACATTACTCCGTAGACCGCGGGCGAAAGGCGCGACTTTCGCCCGCTGCGCAGCGGAGGGCGATTTCGGCGGACATCATGTATCGGGGATCATGATGCGCGGCAGCTTCGGATCCGGACGGTAGAGCACGGCGACGTTGCCGATGCGGTGCACGAGGGCGCTGCCCGTGCGTTCGGCGAGGGCGCTGAAGAGCGCATTGCGTTTCTCGC